>JABFSN010000080.1 GCA_013140575.1 Phycisphaerales bacterium
GTCAAGACCGGTGCCGAGAAGCGGGGATCGGGCGGTCAGCCGCGGACGACGAACAATCAGATGGAACTGATGGCCGTCATCGAGGGATTGCGCACACTGAAACGCCCGACGGCGGTGAAGGTGGTGACGGACAGCGAATACGTCACCAAGGGGATGACCGAGTGGGTCGCGGGGTGGGTGCGGAACGGGTGGATGCGGGGACGGGGGAAAAAAAAGGAACCGGTCAAGAACGTCGAGCTGTGGCAGGCGCTGGTGGACGCCTGCAAGCCGCATCGGGTTCAATTTGAGCACGTCCGGGGGCACGCGGGGCATCTCGAAAACGAGGAATGCGACCGGATGGCGGTGGCGGCCGCGGAAACGGCACGCGGGGCGCTACGATAGTTCTTTCCGATTCACTATAATGACGGCCTGTCGCCGCAGGCGCGGTCGTTCCACGCCGCGGCGCGTGCGAGGCCGATTCGATGATCGACGCCACGGAGATTCAACGTCCGCGATTGCGACCGGTGGAGGCGAGGCCGCTGGGCGACGGGCAGGCGGGCAAGTTCGCCGTGCATGATCCGACGGGTTTGTCGGAAGCCGTGCTGACGGTTTCGGAGCCGGCGTTATTCATTTTGAGCCTGCTGGACGGGCGACATACACTGGATGAAGTGTCGGCGAAGTTTGAATTGCGGT
Organism: Phycisphaerales bacterium; assembly: GCA_013140575.1. Classification (GTDB taxonomy): domain Bacteria; phylum Planctomycetota; class Phycisphaerae; order UBA1845; family UBA1845; genus JABFSN01. The sequence goes on from JABFSN010000080.1 coordinate 673, forward strand.
ATCGGCAACCGGTGCGTGAGGAGACGCTTCGCGGTCTGATCGGCAATCTGGACGGGGCGCAGCTTCTGGACGGGCCGGCGTTCACTGCGTATGTCGAGCGGTTGCGAAGCGCGTACCGATCGGCTCGCGTTCGACCGAGCGTTTTCGGAACGCGATTGGGATCGACCGACGAAGTGCGGTCGATGTTCGACGAGATGATACCGCAGGACGGATGGAGTCGGCCAGCGGGCGTGATCGTCGTGGGTCTGATCACGCCGCATCTGGACTATCCGCGCGGGGGACCGTGTTATGGTCACGGATATTCGGCGCTTCGGGGACGGACATGCCCCAAGCGGGTGGTGATCGTGGGGACGAATCATTTCGGCCGATCGATGTCGGTGGTGGCGACGGCCAAGCCGTTTGAGACGGTGCTGGGCGAAACCGCCGTCGACGCGGCATTTTTGGATGGCGTCGAGGCGCGGTGCGGTGTTTCGTTGCGCGCGGAAGAGATGGACCATCGCCGCGAGCATTCGGTGGAATTGCAGTTGATGATCCTGCAACATCTGTTCGGGGCCGAGTCGTTCACGATCGTGCCATTCCTGTGCGCGGATCCGTGCGGACCGACGGGGACGAAACCGCTCGACGGCGACGGGATCGATCTGCGAGAATTCGTCGTGGCATTGCGGGAGACGATTCGGTCGGCGGAAGGTGACACGCTGGTGATCGCCGGCGCGGACATGAGCCACGTCGGTTCGCAATTCGGGGATGCGTTCCGATTGGAGCCCGCGTTCCTGTCCGGCGTCGAGGAGCGCGACCGGCGGGCGCTTTCGTTTCTGGAGACCATGCGTCCCGATGCGTTTCTGGTGTCGGTGGCCGACGGGCACAATCCGACGCGGGTGTGCAGCGCGGGGTGCATGTTTGTGGCGGCATCGGTGCTGTGGGACGCGCGACCGGAACTGTTGCACTATCATCAGGCGTTCGACGAGGAGACGCAGGTGTGCGTCAGTTGCGCGGCGCTGGTGTACACGCGGTGACGTCTTGACTGACACGCGGCGGCACGCCAGATTGATGAACGGCGCGGGCGGACCGTGGACGGCGCCGGTGCGCGGCGTATTGCGTGCGGCCGCGGGCATCTACGGGTGGGGCATCGACATCCGCAACCGGCGGTTCGACAGCGGTGGGGCGGCGGCCTATCGGTTGCCGTGCCCGGTCATCAGCGTGGGGAATCTGACGACCGGCGGAACCGGTAAGACGCCGCTGGTCATTGACCTGCTCGGGCGATTGTTGCGCCGCGGTCTACGCCCGGCCGTCGTGTCGCGGGGGTATCGATCGTCGGCGGACGGTCCGGCCGACGAAATGCAGATCGTCGCCGACCGGCACGAATCGGTCATTCGCGTGGCCGATGCGGATCGGGTTTCCGCGGGATGGCGGGCGTGCGAGGCGGGCGCGAATGTCATCGTATTGGATGACGGATTCCAACACCGACGGCTGGTCCGCGACCTGGATTTCGTTGTGGTCGATGCGACCTGTCCGTTCGGTTTTGGCTATCTGCTGCCGCGGGGTCTGTTGCGTGAACCGCTGACGGCGTTGCGGCGCGCCGATGTGGTCGTCCTGTCGCGTGCGAATCAGGTTGATGCGGAAGCGTTGGCGTTTATACGCCACCGGTTGAATGAACTGGCCCCGCGCGCGCTGCGCGTGGTCTGCACGCACGCGCCATCCGGTCTGACGGACATCAACGGTCGTCCAGTAACGGACATGCCCAAACGCGCGGTGTTGGTGGCCGGAATCGGCAATCCGGGAAGCTTCGCCAACGCGGCGCGGGCGATGGGCGTCGAGCCGGTACGCACCATCTGGCGGCCGGATCATCATCGGTATGCGCAACGCGACGTGAACGCCATCGCGAACGGTGTGCGGGCGGTTGATTGCGACGCGGTGCTGACGACGGAAAAGGACGCGGTCAAGTTGCGTCGTCTCGACGTACGGGCATTGGAACCCTTACGGGTGTTGAAGGTTGACATCGAGTATCATCCGGGGGACGCCGCCGTCGTCGACCACGCATTGGACGGGTTGCTCGTCGAGACAGACCGCAATGGCGAACCGGCCATGACCGCCATATCAACATAACATGGAATTCCATGCCGAATCCGGACGTACTGATCATCGGCGGCGGCGGGGCGGGTCTGTGGTTGCTCGATGAACTGCGCCGCGGCGGATATTCGGCGTTGCTGGTCGAACGTGACGCGCTGGGCGCCGGCCAGACGATCGCGGCCCAGGGAATCATCCACGGCGGATTGAAGTACACGCTGGACGGCGCGCTGCATTCGTCGGCACGGGCCATTCGCGAGATGCCCGCCCTGTGGCGGTCCTGCCTGTCCGGCGATTGCCAACCCGATTTGTCCGCGGTGACCGTATCGAGCGATCGCTGTCATCTGTGGCGAACGTCGTCGATTCTATCGCAAGCGGGAATGGTGGGAGCGCGGGTCGGACTGCGATCGCAGGTCGCGGCGGTTTCGACTGGAGATCGCCCGGAAGCGCTGACCCGTTGCCCCGGCGATGTTTTTTCGATTGACGAACCGGTCATCGACACCGGCAGCCTGATTCGGGCGTTGGCTGATCGAAATTCCACATCCATGGTGCGGGCCGACGTTGCCGATTTTCGCGTGAAACACGGACACGTCGAATCGGTCACGATACGATCGGCGACGCGGGGCGACGCGATCGAACTGCAGCCGCGGCACGTCGTGCTGACCGCGGGCGCGGGCAATGCCGCGATCCGCGCGGCGATCGGTTTGCCGGGCAATGTGATGCAACGTCGGCCGCTGCACATGGTGATGGTGCGGGGTCCGTTGCCGCCGCTCTTCGGACATTGCGTCGACGCCGCGCGAACGCGGGTCACGATCACGTCGGCGCTGTACGGACCAAACCGGTGCGTCTGGCACGTCGGCGGACAGATCGCCGAAGACGGCGTGGGATTGACCACCGACGAACTGATCCGTCGAGCCGCTCGAGAACTGCAGTCCGTCCTGCCCGCGGTGGATTTGTCCGAATGCGAATGGGCGACGTACCGAATCGACCGCGCGGAGGGGCGCACGCCGGACGACGGCCGCCCGTCCGGCCCGCAGGTCGTGGTCGATGGCAACGTCATCACCGCCTGGCCGACAAAGCTTGCCCTTGTGCCCGAGCTGGCTAAGCTGATCGTCGATGCGTTGGCGCCGCCGGCAGTCCCACGCGATGAGCCGGCGGTGATTCCCGACGATTGGCCGCGGCCCGACGTCGCGCTGCCGCCGTGGGAGGTTCCGCAGGCATGGGTGCGTGCAATTTGCCGCTGACGCCGATCGGTTACGGTGCGTTCAAGATCGGGCGCAATCAGGCGACGAAGTACGCGAGCGCCTACGACCTGCCCGACGACGCAACGGTCGATCGCCTGCTGAACACGGTGCTGGAGTTGGGCGTTCGATACATCGATACCGCGCCGGCGTACGGTTCGAGCGAGGAGCGCATCGGCCGAGCCATCGGGCATCGGCGATCGGAATTCCATCTATCGACCAAGGTGGGCGAGACGTTTGAGAATGGCCGTTCCACGTACGATTTCAGCGCCGCGTTCGTTCGGACGGGGGTCGAGCGAAGCCTGCGGCGGCTACGCACCGAGGTGATCGATCTGGTGCTGGTCCACGCGAGCCGCAACGATTTGGACGTGATCACGCGAACCGACGTGGTGCCGACGTTGCAGGCGCTGCGCGACGAAGGCGCCGTCCGCTGCATCGGACTGTCGGGATACACGACCGGCGCATTCGAAAACGCGCTCACGTGGGCGGACGCGATCATGGTCGAGTATCATGCCGAATATCGCGCGCTGGAGCCGGTCATCGCCGCGGCGTCGGCGAACGGATTGGCCGTCATCGTGAAAAAACCGCTGGCGTCGGGTCGGCTGGACGCGTCGCCGGCGCTGTCGTTGGTGTTGTCGAATCCGGGCGTGACGTCGGCCGTCGTCGGCGGATTGAATCTCGATCATCTGCGCGACAACGTCGCCGTGGCCAATGCCGTCCGCCCGGGCGTGCCCATGCGACAGGGAGGCTGAACGTGGGCGATGCGGCCGTCTTCCTCGATCGGGACGACACGCTGGTGGTCGATTCCGGTTTCATCGACCACCCGGACAAGGTGGTGCTGGTGCCCGGCGCCGCGGACGCCGTTCGGCGATTGCGTGAACGCGGATTCAAAATCGTGGTGGCCAGCAATCAATCGGGCGTCGCCCGGGGCTATTTTGACGAGACCCGCCTGAAGGAAATCCACGATCGCATGCGGCAGCTGCTGGCCGGGCATGGCGCCGCCGTCGACGCCGTCTACTACTGCCCCTATCTCGACGGACCGGAGGCGACGGTCGATGCCTATCGCCGCAAGAGCAACCTGCGCAAGCCCGAACCGGGCATGATGTATCGCGCCGCCGGAGACTTGAATCTCGACTTGTCCCGATCGTGGATGATCGGCGACGCCCCCCGCGACGTGCAGGCCGGCCGCGCCGCGGGTTGCCGAACGATCCTGATCGCCAACGGTGAACCGGCCGATTCGGTCGACAATAACGCGGCCGACTACTGCGTCGCCAATTTGCTCGATGCCGTCGCCGTCGTCGAACGCGAAACCACATCGGCGAAAAGCGCCCACCGCTCCGAATTCCCATCCGCGCCGGCCGCATCCGCGGGCGACATCGGTGATCGCCTGAACGAAATCCGCGATCTTCTGGAACATCGCGATCGCCAGCAACGGTTCGACGATTTCTCCGTCGCGCGGCTCCTGGCCACATTACTCCAAATGCTGGCCTTGTTCGCGGTCGGCTGGGGAATTCTGGCGTTGTTGAGTGACGATACGTCGATGGCCGTACCCCGATTGCTGCTGGGATGTTTCCTTCAAATATCCGTCATCGCCGCGTTGCTGGCCACCCGCCGATAATCAACACGGTATCGTCCCCTCGGCACGCGGCGTTTCCGTCGATCGACCGCCCATCGATTTGCAACGCCCCATAAGAATCGCGAACGCCGGGCGTACGTTCCAGCGTGCGAACAATCCGGTCGATGACACCGGAAGCAGGGTTTCGTCGCCGGGCCGGGCGCGGGTGTGTTTCTTGTGCCCGCTCACGCCCCGCACGCGCCCCGCGTCGCGCGGTGACGGGAGACGAAAAAATGATCGGGCTCATCCATGTCCTTCTGTTCGATCTCATCGAAGCCAAGGCCGGTCCCGACGGTGTCCGCGAGGTAAAGCGCCGCGCCGAGGTGCCGGCGGACAGGCAGTTCCGCATTGACCAGCCCTACGACGACGAAGAATGGCGGCGGCTGTTCACGGCCACGGGCACGGTTCTGGGCGTCACCCCGGAACAGGCCGAGGTCGCCTTCGCCGGGCATTTCTACCGGGACTCGCAAAAACGCTGGCCCATGTGGTTCGCCATGTCCGCCAACGCCCGTTCATTCCTGGAACGTCAGCCCAGGATCCACAACGGGTTCGCGACCGGCGTACTCGACGCGGCCGAACAGAGGGCCATCAATGAGAAGTTCGAACTGGAACGCCGGCCCGAGGAGCTGGTCATGCACTACCGATCGCCCAATCGGCTTTGCGGCCTGTACAAGGAACTGGCCCGCTGCATTCTGCGGCACTACGGCGAGGAGGCCGACATTCAGGAACCGCGTTGCCTGAAGTCCGGCGACGCGGAGTGCGAAGTGCGTGTCCGCTGGAACTGAAAGGCCCCGTTGCATGTCGCCGGCAAGTGCGCCACCACCCGATGCCGCCGCTGATCTGCGCCGCCATGTCGAGGCCCTCGCCGATCAGATGTGTCGCGCCGTGGACGGCGACTTCGATTTCGCCGTCACGCGCGCCTCCGAGGACGCCACCGTTCAAAAGCTGCAGATGCTGGTGAATTTCGTTCTCTCCGCCGCGCACCGAACGATGCACGACCTGACGCGCCAGAACAACATGCTCGCGCGCGCGAAAAATGCGGCTGACGCCGCCAGCCGCGCCAAGAGCGCATTCCTGGCGACGATGAGCCATGAATTGCGGTCGCCGCTGACGGCCATCATCGGTTTCGCGGAAATGCTGGACGACGCGGAATCGCCGGAATCGACGAAGCAGTGGCGCGAAGGGCTCCAGGTCATTCAACAGAACGGCATGCACCTGCTGGGGGTCATCAACGACATCCTCGACATTTCCAAGATCGAGGCCGGCAAGATGACCATCGATCCCGTGCCTTGTTCGCCGTTCGAGATCGTAGACGACGTGACCTCGTTGATGCGCGTCCGCGCGGAAACAAAGGGCCTGGCGTTGGAGATGCAGTTCGCCGGACCGGTGCCCGTGACAATCGTCACCGACCCGGCGCGACTGCGTCAAATCCTGATCAACCTGCTCGGCAACGCCATCAAGTTCACCGAACACGGTCACGTCTGCCTCGTGGCCCAGGCGATCACGTCCGCGGGCGATCCGTTCGTGCAATTCGACGTCCTGGACACCGGCATCGGTATGACCGGCGAACAGACCGGAAACCTGTTCCGCGACTTCACCCAGGCGGATTCCTCGATGAGCCGACGGTTCGGCGGCACCGGATTGGGTCTGGTGGTCAGCAGGCGGCTGGCCGAGCTCCTCGGCGGCGGCGTGTCCATCATCCAGAGCCGTCCCGGCGTGGGCAGTCAGTTTCGCGCCACCGTCGCCACCGGCCCCCTCGACGGCGTGTCGCTCGTCAATCTCGCCGACGCACGCGTGCGGGCCAAAGACGTTCCAGTGCATCGCCGGCCGGAATTCCGCCTTCCGCCGTGCCGCATCCTGCTGGCCGAGGATGGTCCCGACAACCAGCGATTGATTTCGCTGATTCTGACCAGAGCCGGCGCCGAAGTAACGCTCGTCGAAAACGGTAAACAAGCCGTCGACGCGGCCACGAACGCCCGCAAGGACGGACATCCGTTCGCCGTAGTGCTGATGGACATGCAGATGCCGGTGATGGACGGATACCAGGCCGCTCGCTGTCTGCGCGACGACGGATACGACGGCCCGATCATCGCCCTGACCGCCCACGCCATGAAATCAGACCGGCAGGCCTGTCTCGACGCCGGCTGCGACGACTACGCCGCCAAACCCATCGACCGCGCCACCCTCTTTCAAGTCATCCACGCGCAATTGAATCGATTCCGACCCGGCGAATGGCCCCGCCGCCCCCTCCCCGTTCCGGCCGTGGAATCATCGCGGTAACGGCGCGCTCGACAAAAGCCTGGTCAACTCCTCCCGGAATCGACGGGATTCGCAAGATCCACAGGATTGCCTGGAACTGGTGCCCAAGAGTTCTGGACGCATTCATCGGTATTGGGTCAGTTTGACCGATCTCGCCCACTATCGGGGCGTTTCGGCCGATGCCGGCGTCGGCTAAATAGAACCACGGAATAGGGAAACCGATTTCGTCAAGTCTCGCGAATCCTCGCCCGTAGGGCGCACGGTCTTAGCCAGGGGCTTCAGCCCCTGGAACGGATTCCCCGTTTCTTTCCGCCCGGAGGGCGGACGAAACTCGGGTTCCCTTTTGTGTGTTCTTTTTTAGGGATTGGCAGCCACGAGCAGGGAGAAGCCCAACGGCACGACAGCAAGCGAACGACCGGCAAAAACGCCGTCGCCTCCACCGCGTCAGCCCGACGCCCGGGCGCGGAATCCCCATACGTCATCGACCCGCGGACCGACAGGGATCTTCGTTCGCAGTCGGAGTTGTTCGCATGATTCTATTGAGGCCGAAGGCCCCCTCGTTCGCCGTCGGAGATGTCCGCATGATTCTATTGAGGCCGAAGGCCTCGTCGTCCGTAGCCGGGGGTCAAGCGCAGCGCGACCCCCGGTACGTCGATCGTCGCAATTCATTTCACCCCGAAGGGGTGATCGTCATTACAACGACCCACGACATCGACGCCACGACGACCCCGTCGGGGTCGGATTCCCCGCGGGCGACGTTCCGGGGGTGTCGGTCGCTCCCGCGACCTCCACCCCCGGCTACGCACGAACAGGCCTTCGGCCTGAATCGCGGCATCAACAGAAACGCAGATCGGGTCATCGACCCGACGCCTTCTCGGCACGCCTCGCCCCGCCGGCTTGAGCGACTGTCGGGTCGATGACCCGACCTACTTGGCTACGGGTGCCGGTGATAGTCCGCTCCCGGATGAACAGCGTTGCCGCTGTGACGAGCAGCAGCCCCAGGATCGCAAGCCCCCATTGCGAAGCGGCGGGAACGCACTGGCCTTCTGGGGTCTTTGTATTGTTGGGATCGTTCGGGCACTGATCGCATGTGTCCGCGATCCCATCGCCGTCCAGGTCCCCTCCGCAGCTCGATCCCAACCCGCGGAACGTGCCGCTCTGGGCGTCGCATGCGCTTTGCGTGGCAAGTTGAATACAGGTTCCGTTGCTCAAACAGCAGGCACCGCCGCCCTTCAAACCCAAGCTGTGACTCCCGCCCGCAGCCACGGCGATGAAGCCCGTGTTGGGCGCGGGGACGATGGATTGACCATAGTCTGGAGAGGATCCTGTGTTCACCTCTCCGGCCCCCCATGCCACGATCGAGCCGTCGGCCTTCAGCCCCAGGCTGTGATGCCCGAACCCGTCCCCGGCGACGGCGATGAAGCCCGTGTTGGGTGAGGGAACGTCGCATTGGCCATAATTTTGAGAAGGACCGCACCCCCACGCGACGATTGACCCATCGGCCTTCCTACCCATGCTGTGATACCTGCCCGCGGCGACGGCGATAAAGCCTGTGTTGGGGGCGGGGACGTTGGTCTGACCCTCGACGTTGCGTCCCCAGCCCACGATCGAACCGTCGGCCTTAAGCCCCAGGCTGTGAAGATAGCCCGCGGCAACAGCGATGAAACCCGTGTTGGGCGCGGGCACGCTGGTCGGACCTTCGCCGTTGTATCCCCAGGCCACGATGGACCCGTCGGCCTTGAGCCCCAGACTGTGCAAATAGCCCGCGGCGACGGCGATGAAGCCCGTGTTGGGCGCGGGGACGTTGGATTGACCATAGTTTGGAAAAGGACCCTTTGTGTCCATCTCTCCGGCCCCCCAGGCCACGATCGAGCCATCGGACTTGAGCCCCAGACTGTGAAATTCGCCCGCGGCGACGACGATGAAGCCGCTGTTGGGCGCGGGAACGTTGGTTTGACCATTGTCGTTGCGACCCCAGGCCGCGATCGACCCGTCGGCCTTCAGCCCTAGGCTATGATCTTCGCCCGCCGCGACGGCGATGAAGCCCGTGTTGGGCGCGGGGACGTTGGTTTGACCGTAGGTGTTGTCTCCCCACGCCACGACCGAGCCGTCGGCAGCTCGGGTCACCGAGTTGACTGCCGTGACCGGAAAAGCGGCAAGAACAGAGATAGCCCAAGCCCCACAAGCATATTTTCGTTCGCATCTCAAAGACATCAGAAAACTCCTCAAACGTAGTTGCCCTTTCGCCCCCCGCCACAAACCGACTCTGACGGCAGCCCGTTATGGTCCGTGGTGGCGAGACTCCACGATCGGAAGCGCCACCATTCGGTACCGGCAAAGCTTCAACTTGGCTAGTGCGAGAATTCCTTCTCGCACCCATGTGCGCGGGAATCCGTTCCCGCGATAGCGCCCGACGCGCCGCGAGCCGCAGGCTTTAGCCCGCGGGCTTTTGCGAGTCGGGCTTTGGATCGTCCTGTCTCCGCAAATCGCGCATCAACGCGGCGAACCCCTTCTCGAAATCGTCCTCCTGCTTCCAGTTTGCGAAATCGGGGATGTGATACTCGCGTACCTTTTCGGCCAGGTCCTCTCCGGTGTCGGAGTCGAAGCATTCCCATTTTAGGATCTCGCCGTGCGGAACAAGCCCGATCGGGAAAAGCACTTCGCGCCCGCCGTCTCGTTCTTTCTGTCTCGCTCTCTTGATCTCGTGTCGAACCCACGTGCTGTTCATGCTGGACGCGGAGAGCACCAGCAGAAGCCGTTCGTGCATTTGGATGGCCCTGTCGATCTGATCTTTGCTCTTTTCTCCGCCGTGCATGTCCTCCGGCGCAAACCACACGCGCAGCTTTTCAGCCTCCAGGCGGGCGTGCAGCCGCCGCGCGAAGGCGTCGTCCTTGCCGCTGTAGCTGATGAAACAGGAATAGAACTGGATCGGCGCCATCGCCCCGATGAGCGTGGGCAGATACTCGATCAACACTTCCGGCACGCCACAGCCCCGTAAGAAGGCCTCCGGTATCCTGCCCTTCGACTTGAAAAGAGTGTCCACACCAACGATACTCGGCCCATCGTGGACGATGGTCCCAAGGTTCTTCGCATCGGATAGATCGACGTCGCCTAAAGTAGTGAAATCTTGGTGCGCCTTGTTAAAGTCGGCCCCGCTCAGATTGGCCTGTTTCAGGTTGGCCCAGTACAGGTAGGCCCCGTTCAGGTTGGCGCCACGCAGGTCGGCTAGGCATAGGTCGGCCCCGCCTAGGCCGGCTTTACGCAGGTCGGCGTCGCTAAGGTTGGCCCCGTTCAGGCTGGCGTCACGCAGGTCGGCCAGGCTCAGGTCGGCCCAGCGCAGGTCGGCCTCGCTCAGGTTGGCCTCGTACAGGTTGGCCTCGCGCAGGTTGGCCTCGCGCAGGTCGAGGTGTTCACTTAGGTGGTGTTCTCGCCACTTCGCGATGGCCTCGGAGCCCTTCTTGACGATTTCGACATGTTCCGGATTGGCCATGACCACCTCCCACCCAGTCACTCTTCTCCCACTACGCTAACAGCCGGGTAGGGCGGGTTCCACCCTCGGATCCTTACTTCCCATCTGCGAAATCGGTGGAATCTGCGGATCATCCCCTCCCTTTGCGCCTTTGCGCCTTGGCGTGAGGCGATTGGTCGGGGCTGGGGACGTGCGGCGGGCGGGAATCGGCCTGGCGGCGTTCCCGGAGCGTCCGTGGAGGTCCACGGGCAGCTTGTTGGCATCTCCGGTTTGGTTGGGGACGCCCCCGGATCATCTGGTGAAGCCAACGGATCGTCTGGGGAAGCCCCCGGATGAACCGGGGAGGCCAACGGACGGTGCGGGGAGGCCCCCGGATGGACCGGGGACGCCCCCGGACGGTGCGGTGAGGCCACCGGATGGACCGGGGAGGCCACCGGACGGAGTGGGGAGGCCACCGGTTGGTCTGGATAAGCCCCCGGCTGGTCCGTAGAATGGCACGACCGGCCAGTGCCGGTCCGCTGACTAACCGGTGCAATCCCCGGAACATCCGTGCCAGCCCCCGGACTGGTCGTGCCGGTCCCCGGACCGTCTGTGCCAATCCCCGCACGGGTCGTACTGGTCCCCGGATCGTCCGGAGAGGCTGGCGAGACGCTCATTTCAGCGGTTTTGACGAGAAAAGCGGGCCGCAACGTCCGCGGCCGGGTCTTTTAGCATCGGCCGGGTTACTAACAAATCGAAGGGCGGGTGCGGGCATGGCCAACGATTACATCCCCCGGGCGGACGCGGAGTTTGACGGCTGGCAGGCCAACTTCGTGGCCTACGCCAACGCCCATCTCGCGGACCTTGGTCTCGTGGCCGGGGACATTGCCCCCGTTCTGACCGCGACCGCGGAATGGGGCACGGCCTACGCCGCGCACGTCTCCGCCGCGGCCGCGGCCCATGCGGCGCGGCAGACCAAGGACGGCCGCCGGAGTTCGCTGGAAGCGCTCATCCGCGGGCTGGTGCGGCGGTTGCAGGCCGGCCCCGCGGTGGACGACGCCGAGCGCCAAGCGCTGGGCATCACCGTCCGCGACGCCGTGCCCACGATCGCGGGTCCGCCGGTCACGCGGCCGGTGGTCCGGGTGGAGCCCGGGCAGCGCCTGCGGCACGTCGTCGCCTTCACCGACGAGGCCACGCCCACGCGCACCGCCCGGCCCGCGGGGGTGATGGGGGCGGAGGTGTGGGTCAAGATCGGCGGCCCCCCGCCCGTCGATCCCGGCGAGTGTACGTTCCTGGCACTGGACACCCGCACCCCCTACATGGCCGAGTACTCCGGCGCCGACGGCAACAAGACCGCCCACTACCTGCTAAGATGGGTCTCCACCCGCGGCGACAAAGGCCCGTGGAGCGAAACGGCGAGCGCCACCATCGGGGCGTGAGAAGTTGTGCGCCGTGCCCACGCCGTGAGGCGACAAATCGGATCGACGGGCCGGTCGGTAACGAAATCTCGGACCGTAGTCCGATCGAAAAAAGGGGAGTCACGAATGTCGGGAACAAGCAGATTCAGCACGGGCGGCCTGGGGATCGTGGGAACATCGACTTTTCGGTGGGAATTGGTCGCGGTGTGCATGACCGTCGGGGCGTTTCCGGTGTGGGGGCAGTGCCCAGATGAACAAAAGCTAACCGCCTTCGATGCACTGGCGGATGACCATTTCGGGTATTCTGTCTCGGTGAGCGGTGACACGTCCGTGGTTGGCGCGCACACCGAAGGCGAAGGGGGTATTCAGTTCGGCTCCGCGTACGTCTTCGTTCGCTCAGGTGGCGTGTGGACCCAACAGCAGAAGCTCACCGCTTCGGACGCGGCGGCGGGTGACCAATTCGGGTGGTCCGTTTCGGTGAGCGAGGACACGGTCGTGGTCGGGGCGTACGCCGACGACCACGCGGGCGGGTCCGATGCCGGCTCGGCGTACGTCTTCGTTCGCATCGGTGGAGTGTGGACGCAGCAGCAGAAGCTGACGTCACCGGATGCGGCGGCGGATCACCAGTTCGGGTGGTCCGTCTCAGTAAGCGGGGACACGGTCGTGGTGGGGGCACGGTTCGACGACGACGCGGGCACGCACTCCGGCTCGGCGTACGTCTTCTTCCGCTCTGGCACCGTATGGACGCAACAACAGAAGCTGGCTGCCTCGGACGCTGCGGCGGGTGACGAGTTCGGGTATTCCGTCTCGGTGAGCGGGAACACTGCCATCGTAGGGGCGCGCGGCGACGACGACGCTGGCTCCCTATCCGGCTCGGCATACATCTACGTCCGCAACGGCGGCGTGTGGACTCAAGAGCAGAAGCTAACTGCATTGGACGCGGCGGGCGACGATCTGTTCGGGTGGTCCGTTGCATTGAGCGGAGACACGGCCAACGTCGGGGCGATTTTCAACGACGACGCGTGCCCGGGCGACCCGCCGAATTGCGATTCCGGCTCCGCGTACGTCTTCGTGCGCTCCGGTAACGTATGGACCCAGCAGCAGAAGCTCACAGCATCGGACGCGGCGGCGCTCGACCGCTTCGGCGTTTCCGTCTCGGTGAGCGGGAACACTGCCGTAATTGGGGCAAGCGGAGACGGCGGCGATGGCGCAGGCTCTGGCTCGGCGTACGTCTTTCTCCGCACCGGGGGGACGTGGATGCAGCACCAGCACCAGAAACTGACCGCCTCGGACGCGGCGCCTAGCGACGAGTTCGGGAATTCCGTGTCCGTCAGCGGGGACACCGTTCTGGTCGGGGCCTATCAGAACAACCACGCGGCCGGGCTCGACGCCGGCTCGGCGTATGTTTTCCGTTGCCAATTCGACGGCGCGTGCTGTGTTGACAGTGTATGCGACCTGGTGAGACAATCCGCCTGCGAGACTTTCGGCGGCGTCTTCTTTGGGCCGAGTGCAGTTTGCGACGATGTCACCTGTCCATCCATTTGCGACGCGGACATTATTCCCTGTCCCGCGGGCGACGGAACGGTGGACATCTTCGACATTCTCGGTGTGCTCGATGCCTTTTCCGGGACGGACTGTTGCGCCCCGTAGAACGTGTGCCGGAAATCCCGTAGGGCGGGTTTCACCCGCCGATTCTGCCTTCCCATCCGCGGAATCCGTGCAATCCGCGGATCATCCCCTCCCTTCGCGCCTATGCGCCTTGGCGTGAGGCGATTGGTCCGGGCTGGGAACGTGCGGCGGGCGTGAATTGGCTTGGCTGGCTGTCTCGCGCATGATTTCACGGTCAAGATGCCCGTGCCACGAAGGGCGCACCGACGCTTTCCACGGGCTGCTACGCCCCCACGGCGAATTGCAATTCGTTGGTTTTCTCGACGACCTTGGAGGCGCGGAGAACCTCGAAACGTACCACGCCGCCGTCGTGGCCGAAATCGACGATGATCCCGTCGCGGACCTCGTCGCTCTCCTTGATGCGTTCCTCGCGAAGTCGAATGGTGAGCGTATCGGTTTCGGGGTCGTATTGAACTTTCATGGGCGCATCCCTTTCAGGTAACGGGATATTTGCGACGTCTTGTACGCGGTGACGACCACCGTTTCGCTCTCGGCGTGCTCAACCACCACGCGCAGGAGCATCTCCTGCTCCAGCATCCGATCCAAATACCGACGCATGTACACCTCCCGCGCCGGCCCGCCGGGTACGACGGCTTCGGGACTCTGAAGCGTCAAGTCCACTTCCGATCGGTCAATCTCCCGCTCGCCCAGATTGCCCAGGGCATGATCGGACCATCGTATAGGGTTCATCGCATACCCGGCATATCGGCTGTCACGAGAAACCCATCTCGCACCCACTCCTGCGGGAATCCCTTCCCGCGAGGGTCCGCGGCCGGGCGACCAATTCCGAACGACCGGCAGCGCCCATCTCGCGGCCCTTGGTCCGGCGGCCGGTAAATCAGGCATTTACCGCGGCGTCGAGCTTTTGACGCGACTCGGGAGTCAGGAATCGCTCGCCGCAATCGGGGCAGGTCCAGCAGCGAACCCGGACCTCGACGTCCCGCCCCGTGCCGTCGCGGACGGTCAGTCGTTCGTTGACGAGCTTGATCCGATCGCGGCCGCACAGCGGGCAATGGCGATAGACGCGCTGCTCAGGACGCGACCGACCGTTTGCCCGAGATGAGGATGTAGAAGTCCGAGCCATGAGCTACGTTTTCGCGAATGACGCCCTTCGAGTATATCGGAACGCCGTCGAAATTGAAACTGTCGAGGATGTACAGCCGTTCGCGTTGTCCGGTGCGCCAGGGGCTGGCGCTGTTCTTTACACGCAGGTACTGGGCGTTAAGGATTGACTCCAGCACGTCTTCCCGCGTCAACCCGTCGGCCATGCACTCCAGATCGGCTTTGAGCGTGAACTCTACGTGCCCCGCGGTCACGAGGCGCTTGATCCTGACCAGCCGATGATCCACGGTTCGACTCTACCGTCATCGCCGGGTCCGCTCAACGAACGCCCGGCGATCGCCCCGACTTGCAACTGCGACGGCTGGGCGCTCCGCGGTTCGCGCGCCATTGGTCATGGGGGGGTAATGGTGATGGCGGCCGCTTCGGCCCGTAGGGCGGGTTTCCCCCGCCGATTCTTCTTTCCAATCTGCAGAATCCGTGCAATCTGCGGATCATCCCCTCCCTTCGCGGCGTTGGCGGGAGGTGATTTGCGAGGGCAGGCAGCGAGCGGCGACGGGATGGTGGACATCTTCGACATTCTCGGCGTGCTCGGCGTGCTCGATGCCTTTTCCGGGGCGGACTGCTGCGCCCCGTAAATCGTGCTTCGCAAGTTCGCTCATGGAGGCAAACAACGCGAATGGTGCCCCATCCCCCGCGCAGCGGGTTCACATCACGGCGCCCGGCCTAAACACTCGCGGGCGCTGGACGCACGGCTACGATGCTCTCGCCCGCTTGACCGCGACCGGCGCCGGCTTGATCGTCGGTTTGGCGGCCGGTTTCGTATCCGCCGGTGCGCCCAGCGGTGGGCCTGCCGGCGCCGCGGCCGGAACGGACTTCGGATTCTTTTTGGCGACCTCGGCCTCGTCCTGCTCTTTTCGCCAGGCGAGAATCTTCTCGCGGACCTCGTTGAACAGGTCGGGGTTGTCCTTCAGGAACTGCTTGGCGTTCTCCCGCCCCTGCCCCAACCGTACGTCGCCGTATCCCAGCCACGCCCCGGTCTTGTTCACCACGCCGGCTTTCAAACCCAGGTCGATCAAGTCGCCCTCACGGCTGATTCCCGAGTCGAACATGATCTCGAATTCCGCTGTCTGAAACGGCGCTGCGACCTTGTTCTTGACCACCTTGGCCTTGACCAGGTTGCCCGTCGCCTTTTCGCCCTCCTTGATGGTGGAGATGCGCCGCACGTCCAGCCGCACCGACGAATAGAATTTCAACGCCTTGCCGCCCGGCGTCGTCTCCGGATTGCCGAACATCACCCCGATTTTCATCCGCACCTGGTTGATGAAAATCATCACCGTGCCCGTCTTGCTGATCGCCGCGGTCAGCTTGCGCAACGCCTGGCTCATCAACCGGGCCTGCAACGCCACGTGCGGCTGGCCCATCTCCCCCTCGATTTCCGCCTTGGGAATCAGCGCCGCCACCGAGTCGATCACCAGCACGTCGATGGCATTGCTGCGGATCAGCATTTCGGCGATTTCCAGCGCCTCCTCGCCCGAATTCGGCTGGCTCACCAGCAGATGTTCCAGTTTGACCCCGCACTTCTTGGCCCATGTCGGATCCAGCGCATGCTCCGCGTCGACGAACGCGCACACGCCACCCGTGGACTGGGCGCTGGCGATGGTGTGCAGCGCGACCGTGGTCTTGCCCGACGACTCCGGTCCGAACAACTCCACGATGCGCCCGCGCGGAAACCCCTGCCCGCCAAGTGCTATGTCCAGCCCCAGCGCCCCCGTGCTGATCCCCACGACGCCCAGCGACATGGCGTCCAGGTGCATCACCGCGCCCTTGCCGTACGACTTCTCGATCTGCAGGATCGCCCGGTCCAACGCCTCTTTGCGATTCGCACCCTTCTCCGCCGCCTCGGTTTTCATCGCCCGCGCTCCTATTTGGTTACGTCGGCCACTTCTTGTCCGTCACCCTCGCCCGCATTCGCGAACGACCGCTACCCTCGGAAGCCGTATCGCCCCACCACCGTATACTGCGGTCCGCGCGGCCCCAGCCGCGATTCAAACAGCGTCATTTCCGTCACCGGCTGCCGCGCGGGAATCACCTTGATCGCGTCGACCGCGCTGCTCAGCTTTCCACGCGAATCGTCGAGCTTGACTCGGCCGAGGGTTATGTGTGCCGCAAACGGACGCTGCTCGGCTGCGACACCCAACGCCTCGAATGCGTCGTCGCACCGCCGGGCCGTTTCCGACAACGCCGCCGGGGTCTGCGACGACCCGCCCCAGATCACCCGCACCCGGTTCGCCGGCCCGAAATAGCCCGCTCGATCCAGCACCAGTTCACACGCGGCCGCCGCCGCGGCCACGCCCTCGCACGCCCCGCAAACGTCCGCCAGCGCCGAGTCCGGCAATTCGCCCAGGAACTTCAACGTCAGATGCATCTGCTCCGTCCCCACCCATCGCACCGTACGCCCCACCGGCCGCAACGCCTCGACGATCCTGGTCAGCGACCGTTTCAACTCCGGCGTTAGTTCGATGGCCAGAAACAGCCGCACGAGTCATTCGATCCGCAACATCCCGGTGAATTCCCGCGTCCGCTGGTCCAATTCCTGACGCGACACGGCTTTTAGCCGGTCCATGGAAAACGATTCGATCGCGAACGAGGCGGCCACCGCGCCCCGTGCCACCGCCCGCCGCAACGTCATGGCGTCGACCACGCCCACGGACGCCAGATACCCCAACAGCCCCCCCGCGAAACTGTCGCCGGCCCCCGTCGGATCCTTGACCTCCCGCGTCGGGTACGCGGGAATGGGCGCCACGCCCTCCCTGGTCACCAGCAGCGCCCCGTGTTCACCCTTCTTCACCACCGCGAATCGCGGCCCCATCTTCAACAGCGCCTCCCCCGCGCGAATCAGGTTGACCTGCCCGCTCAGCATTCGCGCTTCCTCGTCGTTGATAATCACCCCGTGGACCATGGCCAGCGTCTTGATCAGTTCGTCGTGCTCGTTCTCGATCCACAGGTTCCGCGTGTCGCAAACGCTCAACTCCGCCGACTTGACCTGCCCCAGCAACGCCCGCTGCAACGCCGGATGCGTGTTGGCCAGAAACACGAACCGGCTGTCCGCGAACGCGGCCGGAACTCGCGGGGCATCTTCGGCCAGCACGTTCAAATGCACGTCCAGCGTCCGGGCCTCGTTCATGTCCCCGTCGTAACTGCCCGACCACCGAAACGTCTTGCTGCCCCGACGCACTTCCAGCCCGGCCATGTCGATGTTGGGATGATCCAAAACGCGGCGGAACGAATCCGGAAAATCCTCGCCCACCACGCCCACCAGCCGCACCGGCGCATAATGGGCGGCGGCCAGGGCGAAATAAACGGCGGACCCCCCCAGCACGTCGGTCACCGACCCGTGCGGCGTCTTTACCGAATCAAACGCGATGCTCCCGGTGACAAGCAATGACATTCGGAAATCGCTCCGTTCGACATTCCCGGCGATCGCCTTCACCGGCGACCACGGCGATTGATTCAGTTACGCAACGCCAGCGCCCGGCGCACACGTTTCAGCGTCCGCGATCGCCCCAGCAACACCAACGTGTCGTAAATCGGCGGGCTCACCGTCGAACCCGTGACCGCGACGCGCAACGGCTGGGCCACGGCCCCCAGCCCCATGCCCCGCGATTCGCACGTCCGCTTCATCCAGCTTTCCAACGCTCCCGCCGTCCAATCCGGCACTCCCTCCAACTCCGTCAACGCGTCCTGCAACACCCCAAAACCGGCGCCGTCGTTCTTCGCCAGCACCTTGTCGACGGCCTTCGCATCGTACGCAACGCCCTCGTCGTCCGCGAACAAAAACGCCGACTTGTCGGCCACGTCCTTAAACGTACGGAACCCCTCGTTCGCCCGCAGCAGATGGGCCAGCGTGTCATCACTCGCCGACGCCAGCGGCAATCCGTTCACCGTCGCAAAATCACGCAGCGCCGCGACCAGCCGTTCCGCGGGCAGCCGCGCCGCCCAGTTGGTGTTGAACGCCACCAACTTATCCCGATCGAACTTGGCGTTGGTCTTGCCGATGCGCTCCACCGAAAATGCCGCCACCGTCTCGTCCAGCGAAATCTGCTCCCGGTCGCTTCCCGTCGACCATCCCAGCAGCGACACGAAATTCAACAACGCTTCCGGCAGATAGCCCGCCGCCCGGAAATCGTGAACGTCGATCTCCGGCGGCGTCAGACCCTTGGCCAGCGCCTTCTCCTTGTCGCGCTTGCTCATTTTCGACCCGTCGAGGTTAAAAATCAGCGGCATGTGCCCATAGACCGGCGTCGAAAAACCCAACGCCCCCTGCAACGCCACGTGCTTCGGCGTGTTCATCAGGTGCTCCTGCCCGCGGAGCACGTGCGTGATCTTCATCAGCTCGTCATCCACGACGCACGCGAAATGATACGTCGGCCAGCCGTCGCTCTTCTGAATGACGAAATCTTCCAGTTCCGCCCGCGCCGTGCGCACCTCGCCCAGCACCCGATCGTGAACCACGATGTCGCGCTCCGGCATCTTGAACCGAACCGAAACCTCCCGCCCCGCCGCCCGCGCCGCACGCCCCGCCTCCACCGTCGGCAAGGGATTCGGCCGCGGATATTTGAACGCCCGCTTCTCCGCCCGCGCCCGGTCGCGCATGGCGCTCAACTCCTCCGGCGTCTCCATCGCGTAATACGCATCGCCGCGGCTCAACAGCTTTTCAATGTAGTCGTTGTAATGGTC
>JABFSN010000005.1 GCA_013140575.1 Phycisphaerales bacterium
GGACAGGAAGTCGTCGACGATTCGTTCAGTAGAGATGGGCGCGGGCCGGCGCATGACACGAGGTTCCTAACTACCCGGGGTGGTGATGAGGGTCGCGGGCCACAGGGATTCGATCACGGCGACAGCGAGCGGCGGGAGGAACAGGCCGGGGAGCATGTCGGCGACGGGGATTCGTTTGATGTCCAGTAGGACGAGTGCGGTGGCGATCAACAGGATTCCGCCGACGGCGTTCATAAGTTGTTGGGAGAGGTCGGGGATGGAGTTGGCGAAGAAATGGGCCAGAATGGATAGAAGTCCTTGAAAGCCGAGCACGGTGGCTACACTGAAAAAGACGCCCCAGCCGAGACCGGCCGCGAGGGCCATGGAACAAAAGCCGTCGAGCAGGGATTTGATCATGAGGAGTCCGGCGTCGCCGTGGGCGCCGTTTTCGAAGCAGCCGAGAAGGGTCAAGGGGCCGACGCAGAAGATGACGCTGGCGGTGAGGAAGCCCTCGGCGAAGCGGGCCGCGTCACCGGAACCGAAGCGTTTGTGGATGGCGCCGCCCAGCGCTTCGACGCGGTCGTGCAGCCGCAGGGCAGAGCCGATCAGGCAGCCGACGATGAGGGAGCCGATCATGACCATGGCGAGGGTGGGTCCGTAGGTGCGGCCGGCATCGCCCGTGGGGCGGTAGCGGGCGACGGTGTCGTTGAAACCGACGACGCCGGCGTCGACGCCGAGGGTGACGGTGACCAGGCCGAGCGCGGTCAGGACCAGCCGCTGGTAGCGGTCGGGCAATCGATGGGAGAAGCCGATGCCGACCAATGATCCGAGTGCGACGGTGATGGCGTTGATGACGGTGCCGTTAAGAATGGCCCACATGAAACGGGCGGCCCCCCGACGCGAGCGCGTCGATTCGACGATAGCGATTGGGGCGCGGCGGGTCAAACGGCTGGTTCCTGCGGTAGAATAGTGGGTCGGCGGACGAATCTGGTTGCGCGGGGCAATGGATCGGAAGGCGTGCGGTGAATTGGCAGACGTTGATCAGTCTGGCCGTGGTGGGAATGGCGGGGGGCTTTTTGGTTTACACGTTTTATCGGTCGGTGGCTAAACGGCGGGGCGGGTCGGGATGCGGGCACTGCGGAGGGGAGCGGTCGGATCATGGAGCGGTGCGTAAGCCGTTCGTGCCGATCGAACAGATCGGGCGGTCGGGCGACAAGGACGTGTGACGCGATCGGATTCGCGCGGCACAGGCCGGCGGTGCTGTTCGCGCGCGTCTGGAGATGGCTGGTGTTCGCCGCGATTCATCGTCCGGGTCGTCGGACACGGACAACGGAGTACCGTTGTCCGTGCCACCCAGCCGGGTGAAGGAATGACAACGACGACGGACGCGTGCGCCGCAGCGCCACGGGCAAGCGAGTACGCTTGCCCGTGCCACCCGAGGATTCGTTTGATTCGGCCTACAAGTCGCACGGCGCGGGGTCGGCGTAGGCGCCGCCGCTGAAGGCGTCCAGAACGGCCAAGATGTCGAAGATGTCGATCACGTGGTCGGGGACGGCCGGGACGAGGTCGACGGCTTGCAACGCGCACACGTCGTAGAATCCGGAGAATCCATCGAGGACGCACAGGATGTCGAAGATGTCGACGCCGGGCGCGCTGTTGACGTTGCCCCATTCGGGCGTCTGAACGGTGGTGATGGCGGATTGGAATCCGCCGTAGTCGCCGCGGAAGGAATAGGCGGCGCCGGGGACGACTTCAGAATCGGCGACGGCGACCGCGCCCCATTGCGAAGGCAGTTGGAAGAACGGTTGATCGACGAGCCGGCCGGCGGCGTCGACGTAGTGGTTCAAGCACGGGAAATCGTCGGACGTGACCCGAATGGCGACCGGTTGGTTGCCGGCGGGCAGTTCGGTGGGCGTGGCGGATAAATAGCGTGGGCCGAGGGCGGACGCGACGGGTGATTCGCATTCGTCGGGGGTGGCGTTGGCGTTGTTGTCGAAACTGCCGCCGAACAGGACGTCGAGCAGATCGGTCGTGGGGTTGGCGTTGCAATTCAAAAGCGTACCGTCGTAGGCGGAAATGAACGCGGCGGCGTCGGCGGCGTTCAGCAGGCCGTCGCAATCGGCGTCGAACGCCCGGCATTCGGGTGAAACGGGGCCGTTGATGTCGGAATCGAGGGCGAAACAGCCGGCCAAGCTGAAGAAGTCGTCGAGATCAACGTCGAGGTCGAAATCGGCGTCGCCGGTGTCGTTGTGCTGCGGGTAGGGGTCGACGCCGTCGCTGACGCAATCGGTGTCCTGATCGACGCCGATGCGGCGGCCGGAACCGGGGGGTACGGCGGTGAAGACGAGATAATCGCCGGTCTGCAATGCGGTCAGCAGTTGGTCGAGGGTTTGCTCGTCGCCGAGTTCGGATTCGAAGGAGTCGTCGTTGTTGTAGACGTAGCCGTGGCGTACGCCGGCGACGAGGCCGTGGGCGACGACGTCGCAATGGGACGGGGTCTTGTCGCGCTGGGCGATCATCAGGTCGATATCGGCGACGGTTGCCGCGGCCGGTAGCGGTCCGGCGGCGGTGATCTGCCAGCCGGTGACGGGCATGGCGTTGGAGGGGAAGGCGTTCATGAAGGCGATCATGTTGAGCTGGTCGTCGGGGGTGATGTTGGGGAAAAACTGTTTCAGGAAGGTGATCAGGGGGTGGGCGTTGTCGTTGCGCTCCTCGCGGCCGTCGTGGATCAAGCCGAAGCCGCCGAACTTGTCGGATTGGAATTTGCGATGGATGCCGCGGAGTTGGGTGACGAGTTGAATCTGGGCGAACAATGGGGGGCCGCTGAAATTGCCGGCGACGTCGGTGGTCGCCGGCGGGTTGAGCGCGGAGCCGGGGAGTTTGCCGTCGTGATTCAGTTGGTGGCAGGGCAGGCAACTGCCGGCGTAGGGGACCATGCCGCACAGGCCGCGGTCGGGATCCTTGAAGGTGTGGTCGCGGTTGTAGAACGGGTTGGGCGGATGAACGACGGTGTGGATGAAATCGGTGTAGGCGTCGATGTCGGATGCGGGCAGTTCGGACCCGCCGAGGAGATTGTCGAAGGCCTCGTTGAAGTCCTGAAACTGGGGTTTGTCGCCGCGCCAGTGGAACGATTCGTGGTCGAGAAGGCCGCGGAGCGTCTGGGTGACCATCGGCCCTTTCAAGGGGTTGTTGTTCAACGTGGCGCTGAACGGGGGCGGGGCGAATTGCAGGTCGCCGGTTTTAGAGCCCAAATCCCAGGCGAGGTGGTCGAGCGTGGCGTCGATGTGGCACGTGGCGCAGGCGGACGCGAAGTTGTTGCTGAAGCGGGTGCTGTACAGGAAATCGCGACCGTTTTTGACCACGTCGGGTTCGGGGTTGAACAGGGATTTGACGGCGGTGACGGTCATGTCGGCCGGATTGGACACGTCGACGGAGGAGATGGTCATGTCGGTGCGGTTCAGGACGTACAGACGATCGCCGGCCGCATCGAGGGCGAGGCCGCGCGGTCCGCGGCCGACGTCTACACGGCCCAATACGCCGGCGTTGGCGCCGTTGAGCGCGCCGATGCGCCCGGGTCCGAAGGCGGCGACGAATGCGACGGCGCCATCGGGCGTGAACACGATCTGCAACGGATTGGCGAGCGAGGTGTCGCGAGCGGGTTGATTGACGATCTGCACGTTCTGAAAGCCGGCGATGCCGGCGTGCAGGTGATGCGGAACGACGGAGGGCGGGTCGAGCGGATCGGGGACGACGACGATCTGGTGTTCGACGAGTTGGCCGCGGAGGTTTTCCACGAGGCGGGTGGTGTTGTCGGGTTCCATGTTGGACAGGAACAGTCGGCCGTCGGTGGGGCGACGGGCCATTTGCGTCAGTGTGGTTCCGACGCCGCCGACGTGGGCGACGATGGGTAGCCCGTTCGCGGCCGCAGGATCGGCGGCGTTGAGAATAACCAGATCGTGATCGACGGAGTTCATGGGGTCGGCGGCCATCGTGGCGATGACCTGGTCGGCGTTTTGAATGGCGAAATGGGCGTTCATCTGCGCGACCATGCCGGGTTCGGGGTCGCCATTGGCGTCGGTAAGGAGGTCGACGATTTGTTTCCAGCCGCTGTTTCGCCCGGCGTCGGGGATGATGCGCTGGACGAGTTCGGCGGCGGCGCCGATTTCGGGGTCGTCGTGCAGATCGGGCCAGGGGCCGAGCGTGTCGGCGAAGATTTGCGCCGTGGGCGGGAAATCGCGGGCGATTTGAAGAACGGGGACGGTGACGCAAGTGCAATTGCATAGCGCGGCGCAGGAGCCGGCCGGGGGATCAACGGGCGGCGGGTCGGTGGTCTCGAGTTGGACGGGTTCGCCGACAACGGTGGTGTTGTTACCCGAATGCAGGGCGGCCACGACGATGCGTTGATTGGACGGGTCGTAGACGGCGGCGCGCGGGGTGTGGCAGTCGAGGAAGGTGCTGCTGACAATCGAATGGGTGATGGCGTTCACGACGACAAGATGGCCTTCGCGCGCGTTCAGCGGGTCGGCGACGTTGTCGTTGGCGGCGAGTCCCTGAATGACCACGAATGCGTGCTGCCCGGCCGGGTCGAACAGGATGTTGACGGGTTCGTCGCCGACCGCGAACGTGGCGACGACGCGACCGGCGGCGGGATCGACGACGGTGATGTTGTCGGAAATGAGGTTGGCGACCCACACATGGCCGACGCCGGGTTGAACGGCGACGGTGACGGGATCGAGGCCGACGGGGATGTCGTCGATCACGTTCAGTCCGGCGGTGGTGTCCAAAATGAGAAGGGAATTGTTCGGGGTGTTGACGGCGTACAGGCGGGTGGCGTCGGCGTTTAGGGCAAGCGGGGTGACCGGGGGGCTTTCGAAATTGACGAATGGTCCGGACGCGACCGGTGGCAACACGACGGCGGCGAATTGTTCGAATACATCAGGCGGAACGCCGCAGGCGCCGCCGCCTTGCGTTGTTGGTCCGGTTGCGCCGTTGATCGCAACGGCGAATGGGTTGCTGACGTCGAGGTCGCGAATTACGGGGTGCCCCGTTCCGACGCGGTGGTTGTTATCGATCAATGCGCGCAGCAGCGCGGCCGAGGCGGATGGGCGCGAGGTGGCGATTACCGCCCCGGTCGCGAGGGCGAACAAGGATCCAACCAAGACGAACGGTGTGACGCCGCGGGCCCGAACTGACCGACGCATGACAATTCTCCCTATGCGCCCGCCCCGATCATCGTCGGGCGAAATCGCGATTCGCCGTTGCCGCCATCGACCACGGCGTTTGGTTGTGGGCCGGCGCGGCACGTTGACGCGGCCGGGCGATCGTGGGATTCTCGCGTCCCGAATTGCCTGCACGATCCAGATTAGCAGTTGGGTCGGTGTTCGGCAAGCGTTTTTCGGACTGCATTCGTTCACGCCGATCGGCGCAGCGAGCCTGAACGAATTCCGGCGTTCGTGTACGGCGAGTTCGCGGGGATCGGCGTGGGAGCGCGACGGTCGGGTGGAAACAGGGGCAAACGAAGGGAATTCCATGATGAGACGCGGCATATTTGTTCTGACGGTCGTGGTGTTGGGTTTGGTGGGTTGGTTTGCAGCGGCGGCGAAGGCGGAGACGTTCAAAATCGACGATACGCATTCGTCGGTCGTGTTTCGCATCAAACACATGAACGTCAGCTATTTTTACGGGCGATTCAACAAGATCGAGGGACGCTTCACGCTGGAAGACGGGGACGCGGCCGGCAATTCGATCGAAATCGAGGTAGACGCGTCGAGCGTGGATTCGAAGAACGAGGGCCGCGACCGGCATTTGAAGAGCCCGGATTTTTTCAATGCCAAGCAATTCAAGACCATCACGTTCAAAAGCACGGCGATCAAATCGGCCGGTGAGGGCAAGTTCGAAGTCACGGGCGATCTGACGTTGCACGGAGTGACGAAGTCGGTCACCGTTCCGGTGGAGCGCGTGGGCAAGGGACCGGGCCGCGAGGGGGGAACCATCGCGGGTTTTGAAGCGGTGTTCACGGTCAAGCGCAGCGAATTCGGGATGGAGTTCATGAACGGGCCGTTGGGCGACGAGGTGCGGCTGATGGTGGGGATCGAGGGGGCGGCCGAATAGTCGGACCGGCGGTCGGCGCGGGTTTTCATGGGTATCTACGGTCCGGTCATCGACGGCGTGGTGATTCCGGCCGGTGTTTGCGCGGTGCTGTCGCTGGCGGGGCGGTATTGGCCGCGGCGGTCGGCGCGCCCGTTGTTCGCGGTAGCGCCGGCAGCAGGATTCGTAGCCGGTTTTTTGGCGCTCGAGGGGTGGCCCGGGTTTCCTCCGCATGATGATTGGGCGCGGATTCTGTTCGTCGGGGTGTGGTGCGCCGTGTTGGCGGCAGTTCGCGCATCATCGGGCCATCTGAATCGGCATGATGTTTGGAATGCGGTGTGGGTTGCGACAAGCGGCGCGGTGGCGTGGTTGCTGACGCCGGCGTGGGTGGACGATCGCGCGTTTCAGATGGCCGCGCTGGGTGCGTCGGCATCGGCGGTCTGGTTGGTGTTGGACGGCGCGATGGCGCGGCGATCGCCGGTGACGGGGATTGCGATCGGGGTTCTTTCGGCGTCCGCCGTTGCGGCTGTTTTGGTGCTGACGGGCAATGCGAAGCTGGGATTGCTGGCGGGGTCGATCGCGGCGGTGCTGTTCATTCAAGCGTTGATTCGATTGCCGGCCGCGAGAATTGGTGGGGTGGTGGCCGGCGAATCGGCGGTTACGGTGCAGGGGATCGGTTCGAGCGGCCAGCACCGCGGAGGCGGGAGCGGCGCGGGGGTCGCGACGATTACAGGCGGTTTGCTGCCGGGTTTGGCGTACGTCGGACATTTCAATAATTTCAGCGGCGTGGGGTGGTGGGTGTTCGCGTTGGCGGCGATCGCGCCGGCGGCGGCGGTGGTGGGCGATCTGCCGCCGTTCCGCACCCGCGGCCGACCGTGGAGTGAAGTTGCGGTACGATTATCCGCAGTCGTGATTAGCTGCGTGGTGTCCGTCGTTGGCGCTGCGCGGGGTTACGAACCGGTCTGACGGAATGCGGCAATCGCGTCGGCGAGAGAATCAAATGACGGGGCAACAGCCATCAGCGACGGATGGACGCCGCAAACCCGCAATGCCGCCGATGTGGCCGGCCCGATGGCCGCGAATGGTTGCGGGATGTGATTCAATGGGCAGCGTTGGTGGATGGCGTCGACGGCCGACGGACTGACGACGGTGATGACGTCGACTCGATTCAGGACGGACACGTCAAACGATCGGGGCAGGGTTTCGTACATGACCGGACTGTCGACGGCGACGCCCGGCCACGGCGGCGGCGGCGCCGCGCGGGACGAACGCGGGTAACAGACGGCGCCGCGCGGGACGCGGCGGCGTAGTTGTTCGAACAGATCGGCCACGTCGTGACGCGTGCTGACCAGTTCCACGCGCAGCGAGCGCGTTTCCGCCGCGCGGCGTGATTCGTCGCCGATTACCGCGACGCGCGGCACGCGCGCGGGTTCGAGGGCGACCGCGTTGATGGCGTAGGCGCTGGTCAGGACCAGCCAGTCGTCGGGGCCCAGCCGGGACAGTTCATCGGCGCAGTCGGTGTGCAGTCGGCGGGTGATGACTGGTTCGAGGATCGGTGACAATCCGCGGCGCCGCAGGGCGGCACCCAAGGGGCCGTCCGGCGGCTCGTCACGCGTCACCCACACGTTCATGGGGTCTGATCCAGCGCGATGCATAGCCGGACGGCGAGTCGTCGGCCGATGTCGACGGGATCGACGCCGCGTTCGATTCCGTCGACGACGCGTCGTCCGTCGTCGCTGAAGAGCTGTCCGGACAATTCGATTGAGGCGCCATCGACGGTGGCAAGCGCGCCGACCGGCGATTGGCAGCCGACGGCGGCGGCGCCAAGGAATGCCCGTTCGGCATCCACGGCGAGACGGGATGGTTCATCGTTGATGGCGGCGACGGCATCGGTGAACGCGTCGCCGGCGCGGGTCTGCACGGCCAGGGCGCCCTGTGCCGGGGCGGGCGTGAATCGATCCACGGGCAAGTGGATCATGTGGCGAGGTCGCAATTGGAGCCGCGCCAGACCGGCGGCGGCGAGGACGACGCCGTCCAGATCGCCGGCGCGGACGCGGGCCAGTCGGGTGGGCACGTTGCCGCGGATGGGCACGATTTCGACGGGCGCGTGGCGTCGGAACTGGGCGCGGCGACGCGGGCTGGACGTACCGATGCGGAATTCGTTGGGCAGTTCGTCGATGGCGACGGCGCGATGGGTGACCAGGACGTCGTGCGGCGCTGCGCGAGGTGGGACGGCGGCGATGGTCAGACCGGCGGTCGGTTTGGACGGCAGGTCCTTGTAACTGTGAACGGCGAGGTCGATTCGTCCGTCGAGCAGGGCGCGTTCGATGGCGCCGACGAAGGCGTCGGGCGGAAAGAGCGCGTCCATGGGTTGATGGGGTGACAAATCGCCGTGGGTGGCGATGGAAACGACTTCGCATCGCCACGTCGGTTGGGCGCGGGACAGGAGATCGCAGACCCATCGCGATTGGGAGATGGCCAGTTCGCTGCCGCGCGTGCCGACGCGGACCGTGGTCATGTGTTCAGCAACCTGAATGATTCGGACGCGGCATCAACGACATGGGCGACGGAGTCGTCGTCGTGGGCGGCCGAAAGGAACCATGTTTCATAACCGGAAGGCGGCAGCCAGACGCCACGGTCAAGCATGGCGTGGAAGAACCGGGCGAAGCGCTGGTGGTCGCAGCCGCGAACGTCATCAAAATCGCGCAACGGCGGCCGACCGAATGCGAATCCCATCATTCCGCCCAGCGCGTCGGTGACCAGGGGAATCGAATGGGCCGATGCCGCGTCGGCGAGCGCGGACGCGAGCGCCGTCGATCGCGCGTGCAGCGATTCATAGAATCCGTCCCGGCGGCACAGGTCCAGCGTGGCGATGCCCGTGGCCATTGCGACGGGATTGCCGCTGAGCGTTCCGGCCTGGTAGACGGGGCCCGTCGGGCTAATCTGTTCCATCAACGCGCGACTTCCGGCGTAGGCGGCGACGGGCAACCCGCCGCCGATGGTCTTGCCGAGGCAGGTGATGTCGGGGGTGACGCCGCAGATGTTCTGATACCCGCCCCAGGTTACGCGAAACGCGGTGATGATCTCGTCGAGAATCAACAGACTGCCGTGGCGGTCGCACAACGAGCGCAGGCCGGACAAGAACCCGTCGACCGGTCGGATCATGCCCATGTTGCCGGCCAACGGTTCGACGATGATGGCCGCGATGTTCGGGCCGTGGGTGTCCATGATCCGCCGCACGTCGGGCAGGTCGTTGTAGCGAGCGATCAACGTCGATGCGGCGACGTCGGGCGGGACGCCCGCGGAATCGGGAATGCCGAAAGCGGCCGCGCCGGACCCCGCGGCGACCAGTAGGGCGTCGACGTGCCCGTGGTAGCAACCGGCGAACTTGAGGACGCGGCTGCGGCCGGTTGCCGCGCGGGCCAGTCGGAGCGCGCTCATGGCGGCTTCTGTTCCGCTGTTCACAAACCGGATGCGGTCGGCGCCAGGAATGGCCGACAGGATGCGTTCGCCGAGCTGGGCCTCGGCGGCGCAGCAGGCGCCGAAACTAAGACCCGCGGCCGCCGCCCGTTGAACGGTCGCAACGACGTCGGGATGGGCATGACCGACGATGGCGGTGCCCCAACTGCCGACCAGATCGACATAGCGTCGGCCGTCCACGTCGTAGACATGGGGTCCGTTCATGCGTTCGACGAAAACCGGACGTCCGCCGACGGCCTTGAACGCGCGTACGGGACTGCTGACGCCGCCGACCAGAACGTTGGCGGCGCGGTCGAACAAGGACGCGGAGTTCGGTCGACGGATGGTCGAGGCGCCGTCCATTCGGGCAATGCTACACGGTGGCGGTCGGATGGGACACAGAAAGTCAGCTGGAAGGCGTTGAGCCGAGCCGTGGCGCGATCGCGGCACAGGGGCGGCATGGGCACGCGTCCTACCGGCCACAGCAGGGATCAACGCCGCCGAAGGCGTCGAGAACGGCCAGAATGTCGAACACATCGACGGTGCAGTCACGAGCACACATGGCGATGTCGGCGTCTGCGGCGGTGCAGGCGCCGGGCACCTGCGCGAAGGCATCGAGCGCGCACAAAACGTCGAAGATGTCCACTCCGCCGTCGTGGGTAACGTCGCCGTAGAGCGCGGGACCGAATTGGCATTGGTCGACGATCCAGACGTCGTAGGTGCAGATGTTGAAATCGTCGCATTGGGCGGTGCCGACGCAGCCCGGTCCGGTGGACAGGGCGAACGCGGTCCGCACGTCGGTACGCTGATCGCCGTCAAATGCCTCGATGACCCGATAGATGTCGCTGACGAAACCGGGATTGGTGTCGTCGGCGGTGCCCAAGACGCCGTCAAATCCGACGCCGCCGTACAGTTTGCCGACGGTGCCGCCGACGTCCATCAACGACGCGACGACGTTGGTGCCCTCGGTGTGCCAGTTGCCGAGCAGATGGCCCAGTTCGTGGCTGACGATGTTGCCGACGACGCGTCCGACCGCGTCGACCATGGTGACGCCCGGCGCCCGGGGGATATTGGCGATCAGTCCTCCGCTGAGCGCGTCGAGCAAAACGACGGCCGTCTCGTCAGTGCGGAAATTGCCCGGATCAACGGATTCGGCGACGCCCAGGACGTTGATGCCGAGTTGCGTCTGCGTGCCGCCGATGATGACGCGGCTGACGTCGGGCAGTCCGAACACGTCCACGTGGTTGCGGCTGTTGCGAAACACGACGTCGTAATGACCGTCGATGCCGTCGGTGGGATGATCGCCGTTCAGGTCGGCGACGCGGAGGTCGTCGAAGTTTTGCCGAACGGTCTGGAGGATCGCGTCGATCACCGCGTTTTCATTTCCCGGGGCGAGCCCAAACGCAGGCAGAAACGTGGACAGCGGAGAAAGCACGGCCGACGCGCTGGCCGTGCCGCCGAACAGCGCCTGGCCATTGACCGTCTCGCCGTCGAAGTCGAGGTAAACGAGTTGAATCGCGGGCAGCGGGCGGGTTTCGAGCGCTGCGCGACGATCGCGAATTAGCAGCGTGTACTGGCCCGCGCTCACGCCGTCGGAACTGGCGCGGATCAGATAATTGCCGTCCTGCGGCGCCACCCAATTCAGGATGGAATCCTCGGCGACCACGGGCTGGGGCAGCGGCGACCCCGATGGGTAATAGTGACTGAAACCGTAGTGATCGTCATTCAACACGATCACGTCGCCGGCGGAATCGGTGATGGCCAGCACGGTATCCGGTTCGCTGAGGCCCCAAATGGTGAGGCCGAGGATATCCCCTTTTGATACCGTGATGCGATAGAAGTCGACGTCGGCGTTGTGGCCGATCGAGCCGTTCACGTCGACATCGCCCGCGCCCGGGCCGGGCTGAATGGCCACGAACTGCGCGGCGGCCGGCGAGTCGTTGGGTTCGTCTTCCCAAACGTTGTTTCCCGCGGGCGGATTGAAGACCGGTTCCTGCGGAAAACGGTACAGACAGATTTCGGTCGTTTCCGGCGACGACGGTGGGGTCGTTCCGGCGGTTGCACGATTCGATGCGGGTTCAAGTCCGGCGGTCTGCGCGGTCACGACGGTGAACGAAACCAGCACCACCGTTGCGGCCATTGCGAATTGCAACATCCGTGCGTTCATAGGAATCCCTCCCTTGAGAGCCGGCGCCCGGTTGTACTGAATTCCGTTGTTTTGAAAACGACGGGCCGCCGCGTGTTTCGGAGCGAACCACGGCGAAACGGAATCCCACTGCCACGCGTATAGCATATCATATTTGGCCGCGGTTTGGAAACAGATTGTCGACGCGTGGCCGGGAGTGTGTATCCCCACGTTGAGTCGTCACCATTCGACGGGTGGATGCGGTTGGCGATTCGGTCGCTTGATTTCGCGGAATCGTCGAACGACGGTAGCCGACCGTGCGGGGATCGGGCGTGCTGGACAACGATGGGGGCAGGATGGATACTGGACGGCGGTCATCGGCCGGTCGAATGAATGTCGGTCGTGAGTGGGAAAACGTCAGCACCACGGAATCATGGCATTATGAGCATACTGGTTACACGGGAAACGCGGGTCATCTGCCAGGGCATCACCGGTCAGGCCGGTGCGTTTCATACCGCCC
Source organism: Phycisphaerales bacterium (assembly GCA_013140575.1). Classification (GTDB taxonomy): domain Bacteria; phylum Planctomycetota; class Phycisphaerae; order UBA1845; family UBA1845; genus JABFSN01. The sequence goes on from JABFSN010000005.1 coordinate 12,171, forward strand.
AATGTTTGACGTATGGCACGAAATTCGTGGGCGGCGTGACGCCGGGCAAGGGCGGGACGCGGTCCGAACACGGTTTGCCGGTGTTCGAGAATTGTCACGATGCGATCGCCGCGACGGGCGCGGAGGCGACCATGGTATTCGTGCCGGCGGCGTTCGCGGCGGACGCGGCCATGGAAGCGGCCGACGCGGGTGCGTCGCTGGTGGTGTTGATCACCGAGGGCATTCCGACGCTGGACATGGTAAAGGTCCGCAAATTCCTCGACGACAAGGGGACGCTGCTGATCGGTCCGAACTGTCCGGGGGTCATCACGCCGGGACAGTGCAAGATTGGAATCATGCCGGGCTACATTCACAAGCCGTGCGACGACGACGGGAAGGCGGTCGGGATCATTTCACGGAGCGGGACGTTGACCTACGAGGCCGTCTGGCAGTGTACGACCCGGGGCATCGCCCAGTCGACGTGTGTGGGCATCGGCGGCGATCCGGTCAAGGGGCTGAATTTCATCGAATTGCTGCGGATGTTTCAGGATGATGATGATACCGATGCGGTGGTGATGATCGGCGAAATCGGCGGCACGGACGAGGAGCACGCCGCCCAGTTCATCCGCGACCACGTGTCCAAGCCGGTGGTGGCGTTCGTCGCCGGGTTGACCGCCCCGCCGGGCAAACGCATGGGTCACGCGGGGGCGATCATCAGCGGCGGGGAAGGGACGGCCGATTCCAAGATTCGCGCGTTACGCGAGGCCGGGGTGACGGTGGCGGACTCGCCGGCGACGATCGGGGAAAGCGTTGCGCGGCTGCTGGCGTGACGGAAGCGGCGTTCACGCGCATGGCGTCTGGTTCTTCACGTTGGGTGGTGCGGACAACGGTACGCCGTTGCCATTCAGAGCACCGGGCGCAAGCCCGGTGATGGCAGCGGCTTGGTGCGGCGACGAATATCGCACCGGGTCGTCGTCCGTGGGCTTGCGCCCACGGCTCTGATCGCGGGTTTCGCACGCTAAACACGTACGTACGCTTGCCCGTGCCACCCGAAGAACTATGAGTGTCGAACCACCAGTGGCCGGACCAGCAGAATCAGTGGAGTAAAGTCGGCAGGTTTGCGTTCAGGAGATTTTTGCACATGATCAGACCGGTAGTTCGCATAATCGCTTGCGTCCTCGCGGGGATCGGCATTTCCACTACGACTGCGTGCAAACAGGAGCCGCAGGCGGCGCCGCGTCCGCCGTCGACGGCGCCGTTGCCAAATAACCCGGCGCCGGCCGGCCAACCTGCGTTACCGCCCGGACATCCGACGGTGGGCGAACCACCGGCGCTGCCGCCCGGACATCCGCCGATCGACGGCGGCGCGGCGCCGGCAACGGAAGCCGCTTCGATCAAGCCGATGCCGGACATTGACACCAGCGCCGTCGCGTTCGTGGACGCGGCGGTCAGCTTCGATGGCGTGTCATTCCGCCTGCCCGCGGGTTGGGAAACGGCGGAAACGGCCGGCGGCGGGGCGTTTGCGGCCTCGCGGAAGGTCCAGTACCGCCTGGCGCCGGCCGACGGCGCGGCGGACGCAGCCGAAGTGGTGATCACGCATTTCCCGGGGATGCGGGGCATGGACGAACAGAATTTGCAGCGCTGGTATGGTCAGTTCACCCAGCCCGACGGGCGGCCAACAACCCAGGTCACCACGCGGATGGATTTCCAGACCACGGGCGGCGTGGGCGTTATTTTCGTGGACATCCCTGGCACGATCGCCGGCGGCGGGGGCATGTCGGGCACGGCGACGGCGGACAAGCCGAATTATCGGATGTTGGCGGCCATTATTAACCACGCCAACGGTCCGCATTTTTTCAAGCTAACCGGACCAGCCGCATCGGTCGAAAAATGGAAAGGGTCCGCGGTGGCGTTCCTGAAGAGCGCCGCGGTGAACCCGTAGCCGCGTGCAGTCAGGATCGTGGCATGGGCTTCCAGCCCATGATGAGTGGCATGGCCGTCCCGGCCATGTGTTCACGGGCAGGATGCCCGTGCCACGAAGTGGGAGTCGAGCGAATGAAAAAAGTGGTCGCGTTGTTGATCGCGGGCGTGTTCGTCGGGTTGGCCGTGTCGGGCTGCGCGGAACGGCGCGTGGTGTCGGCCGATTCGCTGATGTTCGACGCTTCGACGAAATGGGTGATGGAGAACCCGGGGCACGGGTCGCGGCGGTTGCAGTTCCGGGTTCCGTCGAATCACGCGGGGGTGGAAGACGCGACGGTGATTGTCTGGAATTTCCCGGGCATGCGCGATCCCGGCGATGGAACGACCGTTCAGAAGAACATCGACCGCTGGTGCGAACAGTTCGTGCAGGGCGATGGCACTCCGTCCGCCCAGGTGGCCACCACGGCCGAATACCGCATCAACGGTCTGCCGGTGCATACCGTCGATCTGTCAGGCCGCTACGTGGCCGAGGTCGAGCCGGGAAGCGGCTTGAAGCACGACAAGCCCGCGTTCCGTATGATCGGCGCGTACGTCGTGTCACCCGAGGGCGACTACATCGTCAAGATGATCGGTCCGCAGCCGGTCGTGGCGGCGCATGAAATGGCGTTCGACGATTTTGTGAAATCCGTTCGCATGCGCGACGCGACCTACGTCGAACCGGCCGCAACGACACCCCCCGGTCGCCGCGCCGTCCTGACCGCCAACCGGCCGTAAACCAGGCAGGGCACAACTTTCCCCACCGGCGGCGGGAACGACCATCGAGCCCAGGTGAGTCGATTCCGGATGCCAGCCTCGCGAATTCCAACGGGGTTGCGGTGTTAACGTTGCGTTAATTTCAGGGCATTTCCCGGATTCGCAGTTCCCGATTGCGATCAACTCGGTTACACTATCGGACGTTCGTCCGCGGGTGAACCGCGGGTTTGGACCGGCTGGACGTACATTCGTGCCGTTTGCCCGGCCCTGAACAGGCTTGTCTTGGAGCACATCGATGCAATCGAATAGTCCCGCGCGTTTTGCGACCATCCTTCCGATTCTGTCCGTCCTCCTCGGCGCTCCGCCGTCGTTATCGCGGGCGGGCGTGTGTCCGCCGGCTGCTGCGACCAAGGTCGCCGTTTCCGAGAATAAGTACGATCGTTTTGGAACCGTGGCGACGAGCGGCGACACGGTTTTGGTTGGCGCAGACCTCGCTGACTCACTGGGATTTCATCAAGCAGGCGTGGTTTACGTCTATCAAGTGTTGGGCGGATCAGTCACCCTTACGGGCAGGCTTGAGGGGTATGAGATTCAATCACTCATGGGATTTGGAAACAGCGTTGATATCGACGGCGACACGGCAGTGGTCGGCGCCTCGCGTGAGGACGAAGGAGCGGTTGACGGGGCCGGCGCCGCGTACGTCTTCGTGCGATCGGGCGGGATCTGGACTATGCAGTCCAGATTGACCGCGTCGGACCTTCCGCCGGAGGGCCATTTCGGCTACGAGGTGGCAATCGACGGCGACGTCATCGCCGTCGCGGCAACCCATTCGGATTCGGCGGCATTCGACGCCGGTGCGGTGTACATTTTTGAGCGAAGCGGCTCGGTGTGGACCGAGCAGATCCGCATCATCCCGGCTGATGCGGCGTCTCAAGACTACTTCGGGCAGTCTCTGTCCGTCAGTAATGGCACGGTGGTGGCGAGCAAGAATGCCGACGACGCGGCCTGTCCGGGCGATCCCCTTTGCGACTCCGGCGCGGCATACGTTTATGTGAAAACTGCAGGGGTTTGGGGTTTGCAACAGAAGATTGTAGCGCCGGACGCCGCCGGCGGCGATTTTTTTGGATGGTCGGTCGCGGTTGACGGAGACACTCTCGTCGCCGGCGCACGAGGCGACGACGACGATGGTCAGGACTCGGGCGCCGCGTACGTCTTCAACCGATCCGGCGGGATGTGGACTCTGCAGTCCAAACTTGTTGCGAGCGACGCCTCTCCGCTCGATGGATTTGGTTCTGGGGTTGAACTCAACGAAGACACAGTCGTCGTCGGCTCGCCTTTTGACGACGACAATGGCAGTGGGTCGGGATCGGCATATGTGTTTCATCGCAACGGAACGACGTGGAGCGAGTCGCAGAAGTTGTTGGCTGCGGATGGAGACGACGGGGATGGGTTCGGGTGGCTCATCGGGCTCGACGCGGATACGCTGGTGATCAGCGCCTTGGGCGATGACGAGGCCGGACTGTATGCAGGTGCCGCGTACGTCTTCACGCTGGATGCGGGAGCTTGGGAGGAACGCCAGAAACTATCCGCCATCGAAGAGGTGGAATTTCAGTATTTGGGCGACTCGGTGTCCTGCACACAGATTTGGATACTCGCCGGTGAACCGGGAGACGATACGTTCGGCGCGGATTCCGGCAAGGCCTTCGTGTTTGATCGTTTCGACGCGACATGGAGGGTTGAGGCCACATTGACGGCGCCGGACGCCGAAGCGGGAGACGGGTTTGGAAAATCGGTCGCGGCGGAATCCGATCGCAACGTCGTAGGCGCTCCCGGCGAAGACGACCTGGGTGCCGATGCCGGCGCTGTTTATGCGTACCTGGGAAACGCTTCCGGCTGGGACTTCCATGCCAAGTTCACCGCTGCCGACGGCGAGGCCGGCGACGCGTTCGGCAGTTCCCTCGCCCTGCATTTCGATACGGCGGTCGTCGGCGCGCCGGGTGACGACGACGGAGGCGTGGGCGCCGGATCGGCATACGTATTCGTCGTATCGGGAGGCGGATGGTCCCAGGAGGTCAAACTAACGGCGGCCGATGCCGATCCGGACGATGCGTTCGGCTCGGCCATTGCCATCAGCGGCGACCGGGCCGTCGTGGGAGCGCCGGGCGATGACGATGGCGGCGCCGACGCGGGGGCTGCGTACGTGTTCGAACGATCGGGCGCGGTATGGACACCCGTCGGAAAACTAACGGCGACGGATGCCTCCACCGGTCAGGACTTCGGCCGTAGCGTGTCCGTCAGCGGCGGCCTGATCATCGTCGGGGCCCCCGGGGACGACGAGTTCGGCGACGGCGCGGGAGCGGGCTATGTATACGCGGATACCGGCGGCGGCTGGTCTCAGCAGGTCAAGCTGGCCGCACCCGACGCGGCCGGCGGCGATGCATTCGGTTCGTCGGTATCGGCTTCCGCGGACTATTCCTTCGTGGCCGTCGGGGCGAGCGGCGACGACGACCTCGGTGCGGACTCCGGATCGGCCTACCTCTTCGCGACCAATTTCGGACAGTGGGCGTTGTACGACAAGTTGCTCGGTGCGGACGCCGCGCCGGGCGACCGGTTCGGGAACTCGCTCTCCATTGCGCCGGTCCCGGCTGGGACCGAGGCGCGACTTCCCTCGGGCGAAATCCTGCCCATTCCGATCGTGGTGATTGGCGCCCGACAGAACGTCGGGGAAGGGTTTACGGAAGCCGGCGCGTTGTACCTGCACACGTTTGCACTCAATTGCCCGCCCTGCGGAAACGGGATCGTCGAAGCACCCGAGGAATGCGATCCGGGCGCCTGGCAACCCGGCGGCTGTTGCACGGTGCTCTGCACGGCCGAGCCCGCCGGTTTGGCGTGCGACGACGGCGACGTCTGCACGACCGATGATGTCTGCGACGCGTCCGGCGTCTGCGACGGCGATGTCGTGTTCGGGTGTGGGGCGTGCGGCAACGGGCTCGTCGAGGGCGCGGAGGACTGCGACCCCGGCGTGCTGATAGATGGCGATTGCTGCGGCTCGGATTGCATGTTCGATCCGCCGGGCACGCCGTGTGACGACGCGGACATTTGCACAATGAATGAATCGTGCAGCGCGACGGGTGTGTGCGCCGGCGGCGGAGTGTTCGACTGCCCCGACGGCAATGTCTGCACCCGCGACGCCTGTGTGGACGGCGCGTGCATCAACGTGCCGGGAATATTCGGCGATGTCGATGGCAACGGCAATGTTGACGTCTTTGATATCCTCTGCATGTTGGACGGCTTTGCCGGCGTGTTCACAAACTGTACGCGGGCGACCGTGGACATCGCACCCTGCCCGGGCGGCGATGATCTGATCGACATATTTGATATCCTGGCGGTCTTGGATGCGTTCACGGGAGTCGATCCGTGCAATTGTCCGTAGCGGACATTGGCGGTTTTGCGCGGTGGGCGGCCGCGTGGTGATGCTCGATCCGGACATTGCCCGCGTATTCACGCCCCCGGAACCCGTGAATGGCGTTCTGTGCGCCTTCATGGAAGACGCGCCCCGGAAAGCGTATAGCGCGTGGCGGATCAACCGTAGGCGCCCGTTTCCACGGCGCCGAATCGTTCGCCCACCCACGGTTCAGTCTTCCCCCGCCGTTTGACGCCATTGGTCCACGGCCGAATCGAACCGATACGGCCAAGTATTGCGGCGCATGGGTTGTTCCTCGGCGCGATCCCACGTCCATCCGCCGACGGCGTGAACAGCGGACAAGGTGACTCGACTTTGCCGCACGGTTCGGCGGCCGATCCGCAGAACCAGAATGCCACGGGTCGTCGCCTGGTTGCCGCAAATTGAAACGTGCGGGTCCAGCACGTCGGCGGTGAGCCGGATGCCCAACCATCGCACGACGCGCAAAACAGGGAATACGCACCGGCAGGCGAATCGGAACGTGCGGAACTTGTACCGGCGGCCATTGGTGACGTAGCGCGTGTCGTCCGAATTGTTCCGCAGGTAGCGCGGCAGATCGAGTTGGTTGAATCCGGCCAACCGTTCGGTCCACAGGGACTGAATCACGGGGCGGGCGATGGGGTCGACGTCTGCGTCAAACGTCAGTTCGCCGCACGAGGCCCGGCGGACCGCGCATCCGCGCTGAACGTCGCCGGTGTGGTCATCGGTCGTCATCGTCGTCGCCCCGGGTGAACCCACAAACACGCACGGTGAGCAGACCCGCCAATCCGACGGCGGCCCATCCGAACCGTTGCGTCACCATGGCGAAGGCCATGGGCGGCAGAATGACGGCGAAGGCGACCAACGCCCATGGGCGCGGACGGGAACGAGCCATTCCGCGATGCTACGCGCGGCCATGGAATACCGAAATAGGATCATTCGGGAGTTGGGGGCGGAATATCCATCATGATCGGCCACGACTCCACCGGAGTGCGCCGTCATGGTTGCGTCTTCGGGTGAACAGAACGCGGCGCAGCGTGCGAGTCCGCCGCTCCTCCGGGGCTATTTCGTTGGGGGGTGACGGATCCGGGGGGCTCACGCCCCCGGCTACTGGCTATCGCCCCTGCCGGGCAACGCCGTGAACGGAACGCCGGTGGAGTTGAAAAAAGGGCGTCCGAGCCGATCCTCTGTCTGTCGCGACAGAAAGGCAGGGACGCCATGAAAACCGATCGTCGAATCGGAGGAGGAGCCTTCGCGCCTCATCGTCGTTGTCCGTTGAATTATCGTCATCCGTTGATTGCGGCCATCAGTCTCTTTTTGCAACCCCTGACCGGAAACGGCGCGCTGGCTGCGCTAATCGCTTTGTTCGCCATCGCCGTCGCCTGCGTTCTCGCGGATCAGATGGTCACCAACTGGGTTTATTGGCACCTGGCTGACCCACGGCTCCATCGACCTGCCGTGGCCGCGTGGCGCGAGACGTGGGACCGTCGGATCGAAGCCCCGAAGGAACTCCCCGACTACTGGATCGCCTTCGCCGGGATGGCGACCGCATTGTTGCTGGCGATGGTCCTCTCGGTCGCGATCGTTCCGCCCCGATACCTGGGCATGGGCTTTGTGACGTTGTTTCTCTTTTTCGTGTTTGTACTCCTCGTGGTGTCCATTATTTGGCAGCCCCAAGGTGTCGTGCGTGCGATGCGGTCGTCCTGCTGTACTGGTTCAGCGTGAACTGGAGTTTCGGCCGCTGGGTGTTCGTTACCGGGAGACCGTCTCCCGGCGTTTGGATCGGCAAGGACTCGCGGCTGCGCCGCGAGGGATTTATCGCATGGGTGCCAATCCCGAAGGGCGTTTGAGAGA
>JABFSN010000058.1 GCA_013140575.1 Phycisphaerales bacterium
ACGGCGTCGCCCTCGATGATCGTCTGGCGGGAATCATCGCCGCGGTTCAGGCCCGCCTGACCCGGGATGTGGCCCGAATCGGAATGGAGACGGTTCGCGTCGATGCGCTGGTTCGGCAATTCCGCGGCGATGCGCGTTCGCTGGCCGACGCACAACGGCATGCGGTCATCGCCGCGGACATGGACAAGCGACCGGGTTTCGTCGGCCGGCTGATTCGGCGGGTCCTTCCGTTTGCAATGTTGATCTGGTTTCCGTTGGTGCAACCATTGCTGGCCGCGATCCTGCCGACCGACGGCGGCGCGACGATTTCGGTCGACCGCTGGTTGCCGGCCGTCGTTCACGCCGTTTCGGCCTCGAACGTGCTGACGGGACTGACGGTATCGCTGTTGCTGCTGGCCGCGATGGTCGCGGGCGTGTATTCGTGGTCGGCGCGGGATGCGTTGCGGGCTGCCGATCGTTTGCGGAACGCGCCCGTCGAGGCGTGGAGCGGACCGTCGACGGCATCGATCGCGGAAACGGTCGCGCGTCCCGTCGCGACGGTGCGCGACGAACTCGCGTCGATCGTCGGTTCGCTGGAACAGTTTTCCCCCGCAGCGCCTGATGCCGTCCCCGGCTCCGGAACCTCGAAATGAGGTTCGGCGACATGCGATGGCACGTGCAGCCCGCTGGGCACGGACGTGCATGCCACAACGTTCCCATGGACGATCCCATAGGGCGCCGGCGTTGACCGATGGGGGATCCGCCTCATGTTTCGATTCGGTGCCGTTGATTCAACCAACGACGCCGCCAAACGTCTGATCGCCGCCGGAAGCATCGGCGAATTCGGCGTGGTGGTCGCGGAGACGCAGACCGCCGGTCGCGGCACGAACGGCCGGCACTGGATTTCGCCGCCGGGGGGCATCTATCTCTCCGTCGTGCATCGCGACGTCGGGATGGCCGTTCCCGATACGCGACTGTTCACGCAATCGGCCGGCATCGGCTGCGTACAGGCGATCCGGCTAATCACCGGCCTGAATGTGCGTCTGAAACCCGTAAACGACCTGGTGGTCAGCGGGCGGAAGCTCGGCGGAATTCTGACCGAGACGATGGTCGAGAACGGCCGCGTGACCGCGCTGTTCACCGGCGTCGGCATCAACGCATGTGCCTTGCCGGCGTCACTTCCCGACGGGGCCATGCCGCCCACGTCCGTGCAAGAACTTCTAACCGCGGACGCATTCGCCCAATTCCGACGCGAGGCGCTCATCGACGCGCTGACCGCGCACGTTAACGACTGGCATCGGCGCCTGATTCATGGCGGACCATCGGCGATAGATCCCGCCTGGCGGTCGCTGATCGCGAGGGGTGATTCCGAAGGGCGATGACCGGGACGGGCGGTTTGCCGGCCGCGGCGGGTGAAGCCGGCCCTGCAATGCGTTCTCCCGTTCATCAAAAAGGGACGCCCCGGAATCTCGCCGGGACGTCCATGGATCGGAATCATCCGTTCACCGCAATTCGATTCACGGCTTCACAGAACCGACGTCCTGAACGCCGCCGAACGGCCCATCGCGACGATGTTATTCTTCCTTCACCGGCCGCGAATAGGTGAATTCGATCTCCTTGGTGTCATCCGTTGACACTTCCACGACCATCTCCTTCGTGCCGTATTTCTCGTGCCAAGCCTCGACGGTGTACTTGCCCGGCGGCAGGCCGGTGATGGTGAACATGCCGTCTTCCCCTGTGACCGCGAAAAACGGGTGGTCGGACACGCCGACGAACGCATTCATCCACGGGTGCACGTCGCACTTGACCGGCACCATGACCTCGGCCCGCTTGAACACCAGCGTGTTCACCAGGCCCTGCTTGGGCTGGCTCTGGTTGAACTCCGGGTTCTTCTTGGGCAAGAAGTGGATGTTGTGGGCCGTCGGATCGCTGTTGCGAATCTCGATGGTCTGCCCCACGCGCACGCCCAGCACATGCGGCGTGTACACGCACCCCTTCTGATCCATCACGATCGGCGTGGTCGGGGCCGCAGCGCCGCCCTCGGGCGGATTCTTCACGTGCAGGTACACGTTTCGCAACGTCGCGTTCTCGTTGGTCACCACCGCCTCGGCGCGAGGCGCATTGGCCTTGCCGCCGTGGAACCCCTCGCATTCCGCATTCAACTCCACCTGTTTGCCCTTGTAGGGCTTGCCGTCCCACTTGACCTTACCCTTGATCGTCGCACCCTCGGCCAACGCCATCGAACCCATCACCGCGACGGCCACAACCGCCGCCATCAACACCGATGCCAATTTCCTGACTTTCATCTGACGTTCTCCTAAATGCTCCCCTTCGCGAGAGCGCGTACGTACAAACGCGAACTCCCATACTGTATTGTACACCACGAATCAGCCAATAAATCGGCAAATCACTCGGCGGGACTGGACAAATTCCGCACGCGCTGCGACGCTCCGATGATTCGCCTTACTCCTCTTCTTCTTCCTCCGCTTCTTCCTCTTCGCCGCCCGAATCAACTGCGGGCGAACCAGGCGCTGCCGTCGCCACGCCGCCGGGTTGGACGGCCGTGTAGTTGCGTACGCCGGCGTTGTACATGAAATCCATCAGCACGCGCATCTGGTCTTCGCCGGATTCGCCGTATTTGGCCTGCAACGCTGTTCGGTCGGCATCGGGATAGCCCGCGAACGCGCTGCGGAACTCGGGGAACCACTGCGGCATTTTGGTGCCGGGCTGAATCACCGCGGGCTGCTGCAGCCACGCATGCGTCCACGCCTGACGCAACCGCTTGTGCGTCAGACTCAGATTCGGCGCCGACGGGTTGGGATTCGACCCCGCCATTGCCGGGTCACCCAGCACGTGGCATGCCAGACACTTCAATTCGTAGAACAATTCCTCGCCCAGCCGGAACCGATCCTCGGCCACCAACGCCCGCGGCGTGTCCGCGAACGGAAAACGAACGTCGAACAGATTCGCCGTGAAACCGGCTCGGCCACGGACCAACTCGAAACCGTCGGCCAACTGTTCCACCGAATTGGCCACCGGATCAACGTCGTAGGTCAGCACCAGCCGGTTTTTGACCGAGTAATGCGCCAGATAGTCGGCTGTGTCGCGCAGCTCGTCCCGCGAAAACCAATGCCGCGGATCGGGCGCCGGCGCGGCGCCGCCCGCGGCAGCCGCCGAAGCCTGACTCTTGCGCTCGCGATCATCCACGGTACCGAGGTGGCGATTGAGCGTTCTCGCTTCCTCCCGGCTGATGCCCGCGAAATACTCCACCAACGTACCGGTCTCGTCCGTGGACAGGTTGAAACTGGGCATGCGGACCTTCAACCATGGGCGCAGCATCTCCACGTTTCCCAAAAACCCGTACAACCACGGGTATTGAATCTTCGCCCCCTCGCCGCGCAGCCACGGCGGGGCGTTGACCTCGTCGAATTCGCGTTGCCCGGCCGTCTCCTTGGTGATGTACTGATGGGCGACAGCCGCGTTGTCCTCGATTTTGTGACATCCGACGCAGTTCAGGTCGCGGACCAGCGACCGCCCCTCGGCGATTGCCCCGGTCAGCGTCGAATCGTAGGGCACCTGGATGCCCGGCTTGACCAGCGCCGGCTTGCGGCTCAGCAGGTAGGTAACCAGCGCGTCCGACTGCTGCTCAGTCAGGTGGAAATTGGGCATCTTCAATTTGTCGTACGGCCTCTTCAGCTTGCCCCGGTCCCAGATTCGCGGGTTCAGCATTTTGTGCTTGGCGAATGCGGAGTGGGTGTGCGTCACCGCCTCTTGCGGGTTGTTGCCGAACGACCAATGGACCAGGTCCGCGCGGTCAGGCGGATAGACGTGCCCGAACACCTCCGGCTGGGCTTCGCGGATGTGGTCGTGGGCGTGATCGAAAAACGCGAAATCCAACTGCGACAACGGCTTGATGCCCCACGGCGACAGGTCCGTCCCCGGCGGCGGCGAACTCTCAAACCCGGCGATGGTATGGCATGCATAGCAACCGTAATGGTTCACCATCTTGTCGCCGAGGTACATCATCTGCCTGCCCGCCAGGTCCAGCCCGTCGACCACCGATCGGGCTTCGGCCGGCTCCAGCGACCGCCCCAGGCTGGTCGCAACCAGATTCCCCAGTTGTCCGTCCACGTCGTTCAGAATGTCCCGCGATCGCCGCGCCGAATTCTGGGCCGCCAGCAACTGGAAAATCAGCTCCTCGGCCATTTTCCCGTGCAGCTCGTCACGCGGAAACGCACGCGGCTCGAAATCGGCGTTGGCCTTCAACGTCAGAAGGTAGTCGGCGATATCCGCGGCCTCCTGATCGGTCAGCCGCATCGACGGCATCCGCGTCTCGGCGTAATACGCGGCGGGGTCCTTCAGCCAGCCGAACAACCACTCGCGCGTCACCTTGGATCCGATGGCCGACAATTCCGGCGCGTAACGCGTGAACACCGGACGGTTTCCCACCGTCTCCGGCGCGAACACCGTGTCGCGTTCCGTCGGCACGTTGGCCATCAGATGCAGTACCCGGTCGTTGTAGGACATTTCGTCGTACAACGCATTCGCCACCTGGTCGCTGCGGCCGGCCCGTTCCTTCAAATCACGAACCACCATCTCCTCGCCATGTTCGCTGACGTTGGCGTGGCATCCCAGGCAGCCGACCTCGTTGAACAGCTTGCGGCCGCGCTCGGCGTCGCCGGTCACACCGTCGGGAACCGCCGCCGGCGTCCATTGGCCCGAAATGGCGAACAGGTATTGCGCCATCGCGGCCACTTCGGTCTCGGTGCGCACCACCGGATCCGGATCCAGCCCGTTGTCTGATCCCCCGGCCGGACCGTTGTTTTCCTGCATGAAAAACTGCGGCATCCACGTCGACGGGCGAAACCGCTTGGGCTGGAATATCCATTGCTCCGCGAATTCCGGCGTCAGTTTGGACGCCACGCGTCGCAGATCGGGGCCCACTTTCCGCTGCGCGCCCAGTTCGTTCACGTTGTGGCAGTTGACGCACCCCACGCGTACGAACAGATCGCGTCCCAAGTTCAATCGCTTGGCCTGCGATTCGCCCTGGAACTCGGCGATGTCCGAAATCCGCGTGTGGCACTTCGCGCACCCGGCTTCGGCGTACTTGGGCGGCAACATCGGCCGCTCCCAGAAATGCTCGATGGTGTCGAAGGTGATGTTGGGCAGGAACGCGGCCGTCACGTAGTACTTTTCCTTCCACTCCTCCTCCTGTTCGTGCGTCAGCGGGGTGTGCGCGGCCTGCACGAAATCGGTCTCCTGCGGATTGCCCTCGTGGCACACCGTGCAGCCGATTTTGGTCATCGGGTGCGGCGAATCGACGTGCACGAACAGGTCGAGGTTGGGATGCCCCAGCAGCGGCTGCTGCAGGTTGATCTCCTTGCGCCCCGTCTGGCTCAAATAGCTGTTCAAACCCGACATTAATTGGGCGAAATACCGCTCCTGCTGTTCGCGCGTCAGATAGCCCCAAAAATCGCTTACCGTCCCCACGGTCAGCTTGGGTGCATCGTCCCCCGCGACCACGGGCACGTCCGGCAACGGGATCGGCTTTAGTCCTTCCCGCTGAATGGCCTGGTCGATCGCCGGCAACGCCCGTTCGAACCGCCGCGTCAGGCTTTCGCGCGTGAAACTGCGATCGTTGATGGCGATGTGGCAGGTCGTGCAGCGGTCGGTCGTATACGTCTGCAGGTAGTTCAATTCCTGCCGCACGTCGGGCAACACCAACTGCTTCACTTCTTGACGCGCCGGCGTTCCTTTCGGCGCCGTAAAATCCATTAACGGCATGTTGATCACGGTCTTGACCAGCAGGTCGGTGTATTGCCGTTCCTTGGTTTCAGCATCCTGCCGCTGCTTGGTCAGCTTCGCCAGGTTCTTGTCCGCCTCCTTCACGATCTCGTCGATGGCCTTGATCTGCGTCCGCAACTCCCGTTGCGTGTCTTCGACCCGTTCCTTCCTTTGCCGCAATTCGGCGACATGCTCATCCTCCGCGTTTCGCCGTTTCAACACCGCCTGCGTTCGTGGATCGTCCTCGCCGTAGGCCGTCCGCGCCGTCTCGTGATCGCTTCGCGTCACCTGCAGAACTGCGTCGGCGTTGCCATACTCGATCTTCAGCAGGTCGTCCTGTTCCTTGATGTCCAACAACTTCTTCTGCCACGCCGCCCGTTCGTCGGCCCTCGTCGCCGCGACGGTATTCGCCCGATCCAGTTCACTCTCCGCGGCCTTCAACTTCTCCTTGAACGACTCGGTTTGCGTGTCGATGAAGTCGAGATGCGCCAGCGCCGCCTGCGACACCATGTAGCCGTCCTGAAATCCCCGCCAGGGGCGGTCGTAGTCCTCCCAGATCATCCACACGATGCTCGCCAGCAGCGCCACCGAACTGACCGCGAACCAGCGGTTCAGCCCGTTCATGTCGCGTAATGTTTCAATTGGAATCGGCATGTCGGCAGTTCCTCGCGGCCGGTCGGCGCCGAGCGCCGCATTCCGGCGGCGTCGCGCGGTTCCGTTCCGGAACGACGTTCGCGATGGTCACACGTTCAGGAAAAACTCCGTGATCGCCACGATGTAGTGCATGTTCAACGTCCAGCGCAGTGCCATTTTGATCGGCACCAGCAGCATCCACAAAAACAGGAAAACCATGATGCCGTAACGGATGCCCCCCAACTGGACGGCCATCCGCCGGAACACGGTGTGCTTCAATACCACCGGAAACACCAGGAAGTAGCCCAGCAGCAGCGCGATGCCGGGCGCCTCCCGCACGAGATAATAGGGAATTCCCGACCAGTCCTCCGTGGGAATCGCCCGCCCCATCCATCGCACCCAGAATATGTCCCGGAAATCAATGTTCAGCAGCGCTGCCGGCCGGTGCGGATCCCAGAATTCATACGGCCCGAAAAAGTTCCAATTCGGACCGCGCAGAAACGTGCCGAACACGATCAGCACGATCCACATGATCAGGTACCCGACCATGAACGTGGTAATCGCGAATTTCCGTTCCTTAAACGTGTAGTAGCCGTTGCCCCGCGGGTTCTTGTCGATGTAGGGCACGGCGATCAGCCCCACGATGATCAACCCGGGCAGCAACACCCCCGCGATCCACGGGTCGAAATAAACCAGCAATTCCTGTAGTCCAAGGAAATACCACGGCGCTTTCGACGGGTTCGGGGCCACGCTCGGGTTCGCCGGCGGCTCCAGCGGCGCCCGCAGCACCACCGCCCACACCATCAGGAACACCGTACACAGCACCAACGCGATCATTTCCGTGTAAACCAGGTCCGGCCACACCAACACCTTGTCGTCGGAACCGGCTTCCAGCAGCGGTTGTCCCTGCTCCATTCGCGTGTCGTTGATCGCCGACTGCCGAAACCCCAGCCACGCGAAAAACCCCGTCAGGTACATCATCATGGTGATGGGGACGTTGTCGGCCTTGATGATGATGCTCAGAAAATCGGGATCCAGCGCGCTCAGAATGTAAAACGCCGTGAACGCCAGCAGCGCGAACAACGCGAACGCAGGCTTGGTGAACGTGCGGTAGCCCATCAGGAACACGAACAACGCGACGTTCGACAGGATGAAAAACCAGTGCGGCTGACAGATCGCGTTGATCGCGTCCTTGACGGCGTTGGAATCCCCCGCGGCCACCAGCCCGTGTGTCCAGATTGATTCAATCATGCGCCGTCATCCGCCCGCTGCCCCTCTTGTTTCCTGTTCCTGGCCTACAGCGGTCCGCTAATCCCGCCGTCCTTGCGGATCCGCCAAAAATGAACCGCAATCAGAATCGTCGCGACCACCGGGATGAACACGCAATGCAGCACGTAAAACCGCAGCAACGCGTTCGGTCCCACAAACGTCCCGGCCAACAATCCGAATCGGGCGTCGTCGCCCGCGTGCACCAGCGGAACGCCGCCTATGTTGACCAGGCTGGCCAGCGGCCCTTCGTACCCCAACAACGGCGTCGCCCGGGCCATGTTCGATCCCACCGTGATCGCCCACATTGCCAACTGGTCCCACGGCAACAAATAGCCCGTGAACGACAACAGCAGCGTCAACACCATCAGAATGACGCCCACGCCCCAGTTAAACTCCCGCGGCGGTTTGTAGCTCCCCGTCAGGAACACGCGCAGCATGTGCAGCCAGATGGCGATGACCATGGCGTGCGCCCCCCACCGGTGCAGCTCGCGCAGCAGTCCCAGCGTGACGTACGCCCGCAACCCTTCAATATCGAAATAGGCATACTCCACGGTGGGGCGATAATAGAACATCAGCAGCACGCCGGTGACCACCTCCACCAAGTACAGGAAAAACGTCAGTCCCCCCATGCACCAGGTGAACGACAGCCGGATCCCGCTCTTCCGCACCGCCACCGGGTGCAGATGCAGAAACACGTTGCTCAATACGGCCATCGCCCGCGTGCGCCGGTCACGCGGCACCCCGTGCCGGAACACGCTGCCCCACACCTGCCCTTCGCGGACCCAATTACCGAATCGCCCGAATACGCTCATCGATGGAATTACCTGTCCGCTGGTGCGAGAATCCTTTGTCGCACCCTTTTCCGCGGGAATCCCTTCCCGCACCGCACCCGTCTACAACCCGCCGCGCCGCCTCGTCACCCCCGCCCCCGCGCGTCACAACCGCGCGTCATCTCCGCAAGAGATCCTCGCCCGGCAATCGCTCCCCATTTCGCTTTTCGCTTTTCGCCTCTCCCCGCCCTTACACTTCCACGAAACTCTCCGCGCTCTCCCACTGCCCCTTCTCATACTGGTACTTCTTGCTTTTATCCACCACCACGAACCCGTCCACCACCTCAATCCGGAATCGCTCCAGCGGACGCGGCGCCGGCCCCTCGAAATTGATCCCCGCTTGGCGGAACCCGCTCCCGTGGCACGGGCACTTGAACTTCCGATCGTTCGCCAGCCAGTTGGGAATGCACCCCAGATGCGTGCAAATTATGTTCAACGCCGCAATCCGATCTTCCAGGCGAATGATCCAGAACCCGTCCGGCTTGTGATCGTTGTTGACTTCGCCCGGCGGCATGGCCGCGTACACCTCCAGCTTCCCGATTCGCACCCGCGGGTCCGGCTCTTCCAACACGTTGGGCATCATGAACCGCTGGAACGCCACTGCCGACACCACGGACGCCCCCCCGAACGCCAGCCAGCCGATCCCCAACGCCGACCCGGTCAACACGCCCCGCCGCGTCACTCCGTCCTTCGTCTCCCCGCTGGCCTTCAAGACCTTCGCCTGACGCGCGTCCGGCGGCAATTCCGACGCCGGGGCCTTCTCCCACATCTTGGCCGTCGGACCCGACTCCGCGTCCGTCTTTCCGATGACCGCCATTCCCCCGCGCGACGTGGCCGCGCGTAACAATGCCTGAATGGCCGGGTCTGGTTCGCCCGCCACGGATACCGTCGGCGCCTTTTCCGGCGACTTTGCCGCAGCCTTGCCCGATTCCTTCGCGGCCGCCGCGGGCTTGTGCGGCGCCTTCTTCACGGCTGCGGTGGCCGGCTCATCCGCGTCGGCCTTGGCCGCCGCCTTTTCTTCCTTCGCCGCCGCGGGCGTCGCAGTCGCCGCCGGCGCTTCGCCCATGACGACCTCGAACTTGATCACGTCGACCGGGCACTCCTCGGCCGCCTCTTTGATCTCCGCGGTCAGCGGCCGGGTGAATTCCGCGTTGAGCGCATCCGGACGGATCACGCAGGTGTCGTCCGTCACGTGAAATACCGTCGGCGCCGCGTTCTCGCATGCATCGCAAACGATGCAGCCAGGTTCGATCCACACCCGCGTGACCAGTTCCGCCGTCGCCATGTCAACCGCCTCTTTCTACGACCGACCCCCTCTTGTGGCATGGGCTTCCAGCCCATGAATCCGTCACGGGCTTCGAGCCCGTGTCGCCATCGGCCAGACGCCCGTGCCACCATGCGGTCATCAACTTCCCCCTCGATCGCCGATCGCCTTCATGGCCGCGTTCTTAACCTCCGGCGACGCGTCCGACATCAGCGCCCGAATCTGATCCCGGATATCGTCATTTGGCAAGCGCCCGCCTGCGTCAATCGCCGCGATTAGGTAGCGGTTGACCGCCTGCGGCGGCATGGGATACTCCAGCGCTTCCCCCTTGGGGGTCACCGTCCGCACCTTGACCTCGTCCTCCCAGTACGTCCGATTCAACATATCCAGCAACAGCCCCTTGCCCCGGTCGCTTTCCAGCCGCGCCAACGCCAGCGCCGCGTTCCATTGAACCTCGCGGTCCTCGTCCATGCTCGCTCGCCCCAGCGCGTCCACGACTTCCGCATCGCCGGGCCGGGCGATCGCCGACAACGCCGCGCACGCCACCGTCCGCACCACCGGGCTTCGATCCGTCAATGCCGCAGTCATGCGCGGCAACGCATCGCTCGATCGAGCCCCGTCGCCCATTTCCGCCAGTGCCCGCAGCGCCTCGACCCGCAGGTCCACGTTCGAGGCGTCGAGCGTGGCCACCAGTGGCGGAACGGCTCGCGGCGATCCCGACCGCGCCAGCGCGTACATGAAAAACGCCAGCCGCTTGCGGCCCATTTCCGACAGCGTGTTTATGTCGCCGATGTCACGGGCATGCAATCCCAACAGGCCGTCGATGGCCAGATCGCGCTCCTCGGCCGTCAGTTCGGAATCCGCATTCTTCATGCGTTGGGCCAGTTCGTTGGCCACCTGCCATAATTCCTTGTCCCGCGGCAACAGGACGCCCGCCGTCGTCTCCCCGGCGCTGGCTTTCAGCGTATTCAGCAGGCTCTCGATGGACTGCTGCCGATCCGTGGCGATGGACCCGAACAACAACACGACCACCACCGCGCAACCCACGATCATCCCCACGATCAACATGGGCACGGCGAACAATCGGGCCAGCAGTCCGCCCGACATGGGTTCGATATTCGTGGCCGGGCTCGCGCCCACCCCCGCTACGTCGCGGTCCGATTCGGCTTGACGATCGCCCGATCCGCTCATTCTTGGATCCCGCGCCCCCGACTTTGTGAATAAAATCACAATCACCGGCCCAGAAGAAGGCGGCGATTCCGCCGCCCCCCACGATTTCATGGTCATTTCCAGCCGCCGGCCCATCCTCGCGTGGGGAACCGCCGGGCCATCCATCAACCGGTTGGCTTCTCGACGGTTTCTCCACCTGGATGGACGATTCCCGGACCTCCCCGCCCGCGTTTCTCTATGGCATATCGGCTACAGTGTCAACCGGGTTTGTCACCATGCGTGAAGTCGATTCGGACTCGTCGGTTGCGTCTATCGGCGACCCCGCCGTGCCCCGGTGTACCGTCCGGAATCGGCGGCGTACAGTATGAAACAGCTTCGAGCCGGAGACACCCACAGGTGGCGCCAGTGATTGACAGGGAACAGGATATTTCGGAACCCCGTGGCGCCGACGATGACGATTCACGGCACGTGCGGATCACCCCGGGACGCCGCAAGCCCGGCTCCCGGCTCGACAAATGGCTTCACACCCGCCTCCCGCGGCTCTCCCGCACCATGCTCCAACGCCTCATCCGCGAGGGGGCCATCACCGTCAACGGCCTGCCCACCAAGGCCAGCTACGAACCGGAAATGGAGGACGTCATCGATGTCCTGCTGCCGCCGCCCGAACCCACCGACATCACTCCGGAAGATATCCCACTTGATATTCTTTACGAGGACGATTACCTGCTGGCCCTCAACAAGCAGACCGGAATCGTCTGCCACCCCGCCCACTGCGCCCAGACCGGCACCCTTGTCAATGGCCTGGTGTTCTACGCCGACTCGTTGAGCAAGGGCGGAGACTCGTTCCGCCCCGGAATCGTCCATCGCCTCGACAAGAACACCACCGGCGTATTGCTGGTCGCCAAGACCGACGAGGCCCATTGGCGATTGTGCATGCAGTTTGAAAAACGGACCATTCACAAAACGTACCTCGGCGTCGTTGAGGGCATCGTCGACCTCGACGGCGACACCATCGACCAGCCGCTCTCGTCCCACCCCACGGTCAAGGACCGCTTCGTCGTCGCCCCCAAATCCCTCCGCGACATGATGCACAAACACGCCGTCACCCGTTACAAGGTGACCGAACGCTTCGCCGGCTACACGCTCGTCGAGATGTACCCCGTCACCGGCCGCACGCATCAACTTCGCGTGCACATGTCCTACATCGGCCACCCCATGATGGGCGACACCCTCTACCGCGGCCACTGGGTCAGCGAACGCGACCTGACCGGCGAAGGCGCCACCGAACCGCTGATGGACTTCCAGTCCCTCCACGCCCGCCGCATCGAATTCGTCCACCCCATCACCCAACAGCGCACCACCATCGAAGCCCCCGTCCCCGCCAAACTCCAACGCGCCATCGACCTGCTGCGTCAGTATCGTCCGCACAAACCCCGAACCGGCGCCGACGGAAAGCGGCCATAAGATTCTCGACCCTCGTCGTTCGCGCGTTCCGTGCCCGCGTACCGAGCGTTAGTGGATTTCGATCGACCGCAGTTCTGCGAGCCCGATTCCCGTTGCTCGGAGCGATTGAGAACATGTATGATCACGTGACATGAGCGTCTCGCCTGTCGATCCCCCCACGGGCGGTCGGACACGAAACGCGGAGCATTCCAATGCAGCCGGACGACGACACGTCAAATCCACAGTGGTTTCATTCACTGCTTCAGGGCGTACTGCACGAACTTGCCCTAATGAATAAGCAAATTGCGCGATGGCGGTCCGCGCCGGCGGATTCGATCGTCGGCGCCTGGGCTCCTTTGCTTCATGAGAAACTGAAGGCCATTGAAACCAGTTTGCGGCAGGTAACACCGGGAATTGAAAGCGCAGACAGGATCCCGAACCTGACGAGTATCGGCGATTCCACGAGTGATGCTTGCGAGCCTGCATCCCGGGAACGCACGTTAGCCGAGCGAATTGCCGAAACCGAGAAGGCAGCCATCGCCTCAGTTTTGAAAACGACCCGAGGCAATGTCACCCGAACTGCTGTCATTCTCGACATGTCGCGAACAAGCCTGTACACGAAAATCAAGGAATACGGTTTGCCGTATTCATGAGAAAGACGGCCCCCTCGATCCACGCCGCGATGGCGTCGCGGACGTTCTCGATGGCGGCCTCCTTGGTGGGGCCGTGGGTGATGCAGCCGGGCAGGCTGGGAACCTCGCAAATCCAGCCGCCGTCCTCGGCATCCGGGTAGATCAGGACTTGTCTCATCGCATGAATCATATCGGTTCGCAGCCGGCGATTCCAGCTCGTCGTTTGCGGTGGGATGTTGAAAAATACACTGCGGACGACCACCATGAGCGATCGGACCGAGGTCATCGTGATCGGCGGCGGCGTGGCAACGCTGGTGCGAGAATCCTTTCTCGCTCCCCCTCTTGCGGGAATCCCTTCCCGCGGCAAACGAAGGGCGTCAAATGAGCATCCGCGCTGACGCTATCGTCATCGGCGGCGGCGTGGTCGGATTGGCCACTGCGCTCGCACTGCGGCAAGCCGGTCTGAACGTGGTGATCGTCGAGCGCGGCGTCTGCGGCGGCGAGGCGTCGTGGGCTGGGGCGGGCATTCTGTCGCCGGCCAATCCCCACCGCCACGACCTGGTGCAGGAATTGCAGACCGCGGCGCTCGATCGCTACCCGGCGTACTGTCAATCGCTGACCGACGCAACCGGCGTCGATCCCGAATACGAACGCTGCGGATGGCTGGACCTGCTGACCACCGATCAGGAAGTCCGCATGGCCCAATCCGACGTTCGCGCGGCCGCCGACCAACAAACGCCCGACGGCCAACCGATCTACGAAATGCTGACGCCCGATGAGGCCGTCGCCCTCGAACCCAACCTTTCGCGCAACTGCCTGGCCGTCCTGCATTGCCGCCGCACGGGTCAGGTGCGCAGTCCGCGCTTGCTTCAGGCGCTTCGTATCGCGTGCGAGCGTGCCGACGTTGGAATTCGAGAGCAAACCGAGGTCGCCGAAATAGAGCTGGCCGGACAAACCGTCGCCGGCGTGCGAACGACGGACGACGTTCGCATCGCGGCCGAACGCATCGTGATCTGCGCCGGCGCATGGTCGGCCCGCATCGGTCCCACAACCATCGGTCAGTTGTTGCCGGTGATGCCGGTGAAGGGGCAGATCGTGCTGGCCCAATGCCCGGCGCGCCCGATCCAGCGGATCATCAATCGCGGCAAGGGTTACCTCGTGCCTCGCCGCGACGGACACGTGATCATCGGCGCCACCGACGAACCGGATGCCGGCTTCGACAAACGCAACACTGCCCGCGGAATCAACCGGTTGATCGACGACGCCGTAACGATGGTCCCATCGCTGGCCGACGCGCCCGTTGTCGCCACGTGGGCTGGATTGCGCCCCGGCTCGCCCGACGGCCGACCCTACATCGGCCCCGTCCCCGAATTCGAAAACCTGTTCGCGGCCACCGGACACTTCAAGAACGGACTGACCCTCGCGCCCATCACCGCCGAGATCATCCGCGACCTGATTGTAACAGGACAATGCGCGTTCGATTTGTCCCGCTGCGCGCCGGGACGACCGGCGAAGCTTGACCGATCAAACCGCGGGACCTAACGTGCCGCTCGCCGGCGCGAACACGATTGCGGTCGTCCGTGGATGTGATTCGTGTGTTGCGCTTCGGATTACGAAGGGACATTCATCATGGCAATCAAGGTGGCAATCAACGGATTCGGTCGCATCGGGCGCCTCGTCTTCCGCGGGCTGATGCTCCGCCCCGACAAGTTTGAAGTCGTCGCCATCAACGACCTCAGCGATCCCAAATCGCTCGCCCATTTGCTGAAATACGACTCCGTCCACGGCCGCTATCGCGGCGACGTTTCCGTTGACGGCGACCGCATCCGCGTCGACGGCGCTACCACCCGCGTCGTTTCCGAAAAAGTGCCGACCAAACTCCCGTGGAAGGACATGAAGATCGACGTGGCCGTCGAATCGACCGGGTTTTTCACCAATCGCGCGTCGGACAAGGGCGGCTACGGCGATCACCTGACGGCCGGCGCCCGCAAGGTGGTGCTGTCCGCGCCGGCCAGCGACAAGCCCGACCTGACCGTGGTGATGGGCGTCAACGACAAGCAGCTCGGTCCCGATCACAAATGCGTGTCCAACGCCAGTTGCACCACCAATTGCCTGGCGCCGATGGTCAAGGTGCTGCACGATTCGTTCGGCCTCGTGCAGGGGCTGATGACCACCGTCCACGCCTACACCAACGACCAGCGCACCGCCGACCAGATTCACAAGGATCCGCGCCGCGCCCGGGCGGCGGCGTTAAACATCATCCCCACCACCACCGGCGCCGCCAAGGCCGTCGGGCAGGTCATCCCCGAACTGAACGGCAAGCTCAACGGCCTCTCCCTTCGCGTCCCCGTCGCCGACGGCTCGCTGACCGATCTGGTGGCCACCCTTTCGAAGGACGTCACCGCAGCCGAGATCAATCAGGCCATGAAAACAGCGGCGGCCGGCTTCTTGAAGGGCATCATGGAATTCAGCGACGAGCCGCTGGTCAGTTCCGACATCGTTGGCAACGCCCACTCCTGCGTCTTCGACAGTCTGTCCACCATGACCATGCCCGCCGACCGCGGCCGAATGGTCAAGGTGCTCGGCTGGTACGACAACGAATGGGGCTACTCGATGCGCACCGTCGACCTCATCGAACGCCTGGCCGCGCTGTAACGAGTTCACCGGATCAGACCGACGATCGGGGCCGGCGGCGGTCGCCCACAACCGTCCGGCCATCGAACCAATTCCTTCCGGTCCGCGCGCTCCGCTTCATCCCCGGGGTGGGCGAACGACACTCGCGGCATGCGACCGATTCGGTCCGTCGTTCACTCATCGCGGACGATGCGGGTTCCCACCCGGCCGGTCATCGCGTCGGCGGCGCGGGTCAGCGGGCCGATGATCGCGATCGAGTGATTACGCGAGTCGGCGCTCAGAAAATCGATCGCCCCTTGCACCTTCGGGCCCATCGACCCCGGCGGGAATTGGCCCTCGCCGAGCCAACCTGTTGCCTCCGAGACGGTCATCCGTTCGACGACGCGTTCCGTCGGCCCGCCGAAATCCAGCCGCACGCTGTCGACGCCGGTCAGGAACAAAATCGCGTCCGCCCCCAATTCGACGGCCAGGAGCGCGCTGGCCAGGTCCTTGTCGATGACGGCCGCCGTCCCGCGGTCGTCGCCCTGGTCATCGCGGATCACGGGAATTCCCCCGCCGCCGCAGGCGACCACAATTTCGCCGTCGTTCACGGCCCGCCGAATGCTGCGGATTTCGAGAATGCGCTTCGGCAGCGGCGACGGCACCACGCGGCGGAAGTGACCGGGCTTGATCTCCTTAAATGTCCAGTGGGCGCGGTCCGGCACGTGCTCCAGCTGATCACGGATGTACACGCGGCCGATCGGCTTGGTCGGCGTTTGAAACGCCGCGTCGTCGCCGTCCACCAGCACGGTGGTGACGATGGTCGTCACTGTTTGGTCCCGCCCCCGGCGGCGCAGCTCGTTGCCCAGCGTCTGGCCGATCATGAACCCCATGCCGCCCTGCACGTGGGCGACGGCCACCTCCATCGGCAGCGGGTAAATGGCGTCGCGGGCGGCCTCGTTGCGGATCAGGAAATTGCCGATCTGCGGGCCGTTGCCGTGGGTGACGACCAGCCGATAACCCGCCTCGACAAGGTCGGCCAGTTGCCGGGCGGTGGCCCGTGAATTCTCGAACTGCTCGTCGACGTTGCCCTGCTGTTCGGGCAGCGAAATCGCATTCCCGCCGAGCGCCACGACGATCAGGCCGGGGTCGTTCATTGTGCCATTGTAACCGAAACGCGGATGGGTCGGCTATTCGTCCGAAAACCGGCATCGACAACTCGCGCGCGGGACGGGCATTCGTTGTATCGCGACACCGGGTTACCGGCGGGAAGCCCATGCCACGAGGTTCATCTGATGAAAAGAAACGTCAGCAGAATGAACAGGGGAATCAGAATGCCCACGCTCCACGACATGTAGCCGAAAAAACTCGGCATCTTGACGCCCGACTGTTCGGCGATGCTCTTGACCATGAAATTCGGGCCGTTGCCGATGTAGGTCATCGCTCCCATGAACACCGCCCCCAGACTGACGGCCGTCAGATACGACGTGCTGATGACCCCCCCGTCGGCCAGCGTCAGCGTGACACCGACGGGCGGAAGCACCCTGGCCGTCTCAAAAAAAACGACGTAGGTCGGGGCATTGTCCAGAAACGACGACAGCGCCCCGGTCGCCCAGAAGAAATGCCACGGGAGGGACAACCCCAGCGACGCCCCCTTCTCGTGCAGAATCGCGATCGGCACCTGCATGCAGATGAAGATGCCGATGAACAACGCCGCCACCTCCAGAATGGCGGCATAATTGAACTTGTTCGCCTGCCGTACCCCGACCGGCGTGGTCAGCAGCGACAACACGACCACGCCGACCATCAGCAGCTCACGCATCAACGGAAACGGGCGGTGCCCGAACAGCTCCTTCGACGGATCGAGCAGCGCCACGCACAGCACCACGGCCAGAAGATAGGCGAAGTTGATCTTCCCGGTCAGCCGTAGCGGCACCTTGACCGCGTCGTCGACCACCAGGTCGCGTTTCTCTTCGCGATTGTGGGCGACGGTGTCGACGATGAAATACAAACCCAGCAGAATGCCGATGGCCGCCAGCCACTCCCAGACCAGATTCAGCGTCCACAGGAACGGCACGCCGCGGAGATAGCCCAGGAACAACGGCGGATCGCCGATGGGCAACAACGAACCGCCGATATTGCTGACCAGGAAGATAAAGAAGATCACCGTGTGCACGACGTGCTTGCGTTCGGAATTGGTCTGCAACAACGGCCGAATCAGCAACATGCTCGCCCCCGTCGTTCCGATGAAACTGGCCAACAACGCGCCGACGCCCAGAAATGCCG
The DNA here is from genome assembly GCA_013140575.1 of Phycisphaerales bacterium. Lineage (GTDB taxonomy): Bacteria > Planctomycetota > Phycisphaerae > UBA1845 > UBA1845 > JABFSN01. Next base: position 17,904 of record JABFSN010000058.1, read on the forward strand.
TGTTTGTCCCCGCATGCGCCGGTAGATCGCCGCGCAGATTGATTCCCCCGCTGATGACGTACAGACAGAACAGCAGCACCATGAACGGGACATATTCGTCCATCAACGCATGTTGCAGGACCGTCGTCACCGTCGCCACGCCGTCCCAAATTGCGTAGTAGGCAAGCGTCATGGCCGCGAAGACCAGCGAAACCGCCAGTCGGTTGCGATTGTGCTCCCACCAATGCGCCGTGAACGGGATCAGCGGAAGCAGCGCGATGCACAACAGCAACGCCGCGAACGGAAAACACGCCCACAGCGGCGGCGTGTGACCGCGCCCGGCTTCGTGTCCGCCCGCGCCCTTGCCGATGTACGTGATGTAGCTCAAGTACGCGAATGCAACGGCGCCGCCGAGAATGCCCAGCCACGTCGCGCCGGTCAATCGCCCGGACGCAACATTCGATCGAGGGGTGCTGTCTGTCATCTTTCAGCGAATCTCCGGATTCACGTTGCCATTCGCCCGCGTCGATCACGCGCAAGGCGCTAAATGGAACCACGGAATAGGGAAACCGACTCCAGCATGGCGCGCGAATCCTCGCCCGTAGGGCGAACGGTCTTAGCCAGGGGCTTCAGCCCCTGGATTGGATTCCCCATTTCTTTCCGCCCGGAGGGCGGACGAACCCCGGTTTCCCTTTTGTGTGTACTTATTTAGAATCTACTCCCGCCTGCATATTTCGCCAATCGACGAATCGCAGCGTCGGCTTCGTGGCATCCTACCGGGCGAGGACGGCCGTGGCCCATGTCGAGGGGTCCATGTGCCAGTTCAGTTCGTCGCCAATGGTCAGGTACTGCTGTCCAAACTCGCGGTCTTCGAGCATGTAGAAAAAACCGATTCGCGGGTGTTCGTCGGGGTCGAAACCCACCAGCGCCTCCCGGGAAATGAATCCTTCAAGCGCATAGCCGTTCGCCGTCACCCGTGACGCCACATGAACGGTGCCGGCTTCCGCCCGTGCCTGCCCCGCGCCGTCGTCATCCGGGCGATCGTCTTTTTTGGGCACGCCCGTCTTTGAAGTGACCGGAGGCTGCGCCTCCCGCGAGTGCTCGATTGCCCCGACGACCGGGGCGCTGCCGCCGACGGGATTGCGTGCGGCGGCGCCTCCGCCGACCGGCAAAAAATAGAACTGCCGGCAGAAACGGGTCGCCCGACGGTTATCGCGCGTGTCGCGCGTGTCGGTCATGACCCGCAGGTTGTCGCCTTTCCAATACTGTTCCACATCGCAGACAGGCGCCAGGCGCTTTCCGATGATCCGCGTCGCAATGTACAGTCCCTCGTCGTTCCAGCATGACCACACGGGCGCGAACGGCCGTCGACCGTCAAGCTCGGAAAACAACGGAAGCAGCTCCCGGTCCGTCCATCCCTCGAGCGAGCCGTCGACCGCGGGCGGGCGCCGTCGATACGCCAACGGAAACTCGAAATCGAACAGATGGGTCACCGGAATGGGTGCGCTCATGCGGATGACCTCTCGTGCCGGCTTGGCATCGACGATCGGATGACTTTGGCAAGCTGGCCGGCATCGTTTTCGTCCACGGTCCGAATCCAGAACGTGATGATGTCCTCGAGCCGGCAGCGGCGGATCGAAGTAGATGAGCCCAACCCTTCGATACGCACGGGGGTGAATACCCCGTACGGAACCCGGAATTCGCAGCGCAGTCCCTCCGGCCGGTTGGTCACAATTCTGCCCAGCGACGCGGACCTTCCCGGGCGACGCAAGCCCACGCACACCTTGGCGTTCCAGTCCAACTCGATGGTCGGATCGGTCTTGCGAATCCGGCCGACGATCTGGAGCAGGCAGGACGGTTCCCATCGAATGCGATCCCGATGGCGAATGGACTCCTGCGACAGGTGCCGGTGGCGACCGTCCTCCGGCGTGGCGGTCGCGGTCTCGGTCACGAGCGAGTGGTTCTGCGTCGCCTCCAGATAAGCGCGGCCCGCCTCTTCAAGGAATTGACGAAACGTCGGTTTGTGAATGTCCCCGAAATCGCGCAATTGCAGGCGAATATCGTCATGCCGTGCGTCGACTCTTCGGACGCGAACACGATCGCCCTGTCCGTATAGCGGCAGATCGGTTCGTTCATCGAGCGTTTTGATCTTTAGACCGCGGCGGAGCGATCTCTCCGTGAAACGCCCGCGAGGCACACGCAGCGAAATGTCGAGAAGCTCCCGCCCGCCGGTCAGAAGATGGGCGAACCACATCGGCACGTCCCCCGCCGCCCGCAACTCCACGCGCGTCCGGTCGTTCCAATCGGCCGGGGCGAACCCGTCCATCCGTTCGATGACTTCAACCAACCACTCCAGAACCTCCGTCGACCATTGAACGGGGCGGCCCGCCCGGTCGCGATGGTCCGCGGTATGCCACGCTTTTCCGTCGGTCTCCCACGGCGGCGCCGGCTGATGCGCCAGCGCGGCACGCACGTCGAGGGGACGCGACAATTCCGCCTCGACGGCCTCACGCTCGATTCGGTCCGCGGGCACGCGTTCGCGATGTGGACCCGCCTTCAGCACCGGCCGCAGCGCGATCCCGGTAAACGAATCGGAACATCGGGCGACGCTTTCGGGCGTCCCGGCGACGACGACCCGACCCCCTTCGTCGGCCGCGTCCGGTCCCATGTCGATGACGTAATCCGCCGTCTTGATCACATCCAGGTTGTGTTCGACGCAGACGACCGTGTTGCCGAGATCGACCAGCCGATGCAGCACGTCCAGAAGTTGACGAACGTCGTCAAAATGAAGTCCGGTCGTCGGTTCGTCGAGAATGTACAGCGTGTTGCCGGTCGAAGGACGCCCCAGTTCGGCCGCCAATTTGACTCGTTGGGCTTCGCCGCCGGAGAGCGCCGGGGCCGGCTGGCCCAGCGGCAGATAGCCAAGCCCCACGTCTTCGAGCGTCTGCAGCATGCGCTGCAGTTTGCCGACGGCCTGGAACAGCGTGCGCGCCTCGGCAACACGCATCTCCAGAACGTCTGCAATGCTCCTGCCATGAAACGCGACTTCCAATGTCTCCCGGACGTATCGGCGGCCGCGGCAATTCTCACACTCGATCCAGACGTCCGGCAAAAAGTGCATCTCGATGCAGCGCCGCCCCGCGCCCTCGCAGGCCTCGCAACGGCCCCCGGGGCGATTGAAGCTGAAACGATTGGCCGTATATCCGCGAATGCGGCTCTCCGGCAGCCTGGCGTATAACTCGCGCACAATGTCGAATATGCCCGTGTACGTGGCGGCGTTGCTCGTGGGACTGTGCCCCAGCGGAGACTGGTCGATATCGATTACTTTGTCGATGAATTCCGCCCCGCTGACGGCGCCATTCGTCTGCGGTTGCGTGGATTGCCCCTGAATGCGGGCTGCCAATCCACGATAGAGCGTGTCCCGAACCAGTGAGCTCTTGCCGCTGCCCGAGACGCCGGTCACGGCAATAAATCTCCCCAGCGGGAACGACACGTCTATCCCCTTAAGGTTGTACATTCTCGCATTGTGGACGATCAGCCGCCGCTCCGGAATTGCGTCGGCACTGTCGTCAACCGGGCGGCGGTTCGTCGGCACGGGAATGGCCTCACGACCGGAAAGGTACCGGGCGGTAAGTGACTTCCGCCGTTTGAATCGGGCGGGCGCACCGTCCGCGACCACCATCCCGCCGTCGCGGCCCGCGCCCGGCCCGAAATCGACGATGTGGTCCGCGTGGGCGATCACCTGACGGTCGTGTTCGACGATCACCAGCGAATTCCCCAGCCGGCGAAGGGACTGCAGAGCGCCGATCAGCCTTGCGTTGTCCCGCGGGTGCAGTCCGATGGTGGGTTCATCCAGAATGTACAACACTCCGGTCAGCCCGCTGCCGATCTGTGAAGCCAGGCGAATTCGTTGCGATTCACCGCCGGACAGTGTCGGCGCGGGGCGATCAAGAGTGAGATAGGGCAGGCCGACGTCGCAGAGAAACCGCAGACGCGACAGCAGTTCCCGCATCAGCACACCCGCGATCTTTCGCTCGGTCGGGCTCAGCGACAGTCCGGCGAAGAAAGTCATCGCCGCCGACAGCGGTAACCTGCAGACTTCCTCTATTCGGCGGCCATTTATTTGAACGGCGCGCGGATGGGGCTTCAGACGCGATCCGCCGCAGGACCGGCACGATACTTCAGACACCAGTCCCTCGAACCGCTTGCGGTATTGCCAACTCGAGCGACTGGCGCGGTCGATCGCCGGCGAGTAGCCGCGCCACCGAAACCGAACGCCGCGCCAGCTCGCGGGAACAACGCCATTCTCCGCCGCCAGCTCGATCCACGTGTCATCGGCGCCGAATAGAATCGCATTGCGCTGCTGTTCTCCCAGTTGAGACCAGGGCGTGTGCGGATCAACATCCAAATGTCGCGCCAACGCCGCGAGAACGGCGACCGCCGGCGGGTTGCCGCGGGGATTGTCCCAGCCGGCCAATGCCCCGGCGAGGATCGAACGCTCCGGATGAACGGCGACCATGTTGCCGCCGAGTCCGCGTTGCACGCCAAGCCCCTCGCAACCATCGCACCATCCCATGCGGCTGTTGAATGAAAAATGATGCGGCGTCAGCTCGTCGTAAGTCACGCCGCACCGCCCGCACTCCCGCATTTCGGAAAAAAACAGTTCGCGCCCCGCGTCGTTCCCACTTGAACCGGCGCCGACCGACACCACCGCCTTCATTCGGCCCGAGCCGACGCGCAGGGTCTGCTCCACGCTGTCGGTAAGACGCGGACGCTGTACCGAGCTCAGAGAAATGCGATCCACGACCAAATCAACGCTTGGTCGGGATTTCGCGTCCATCGGAATCGCCTCGTCGAGCGAATAAATCTGCCCGTCGATCCGGACGCGGGAAAAGCCGTCGGCCCGTGCCTGGCGCAGCCGTTCCTGCCACGAACCCTCGCGTCCGATCTCCAGCGGCGCCAGCAGGGTCACGAGCCCGCGACCCTTGATGGCAAGCAGGTGATTGACGACTCCCTCCGCCGAATGTCTCAAGACCGCCTCGCCGCACCGCGGACAGTGCGGCTTGCCGACCCGGGCCCACAACAGACGCATGTAATCGTATATCTCGGTCACCGTGCCCACGGTGGAGCGGGGTGACTGAATCGGGCTCTTTTGATCGATGGCAATGGCCGGCGACAGTCCCGAAATGCGGTCCACGGCCGGCCGCTCGAGTCGGCCCACAAACTGTCTGGCGTACGCGCTCAATGATTCCACGTAACGTCGATGACCTTCCGCGTAGAGCGTGTCGATTGCCAGGCTGGTTTTGCCGCTGCCCGAGACTCCGGTGAAGACGGTCGTCTTGCCTCGCGGAATGGAGACGTCGATGTGTTTGAGATTGTGCTGCCGTGCGCCTTCCACAGTGATTCGGTCATAACCGGTCTTTCGTCGCGATTTGATCGTCGAAGTGCGTTTCAACCCGCACGCCGCCCCGCCGGCCGCGACACGCGACCCATTCAGCATCATTCGCAGCGCCTGGCCGGTGTGGCTGCCGTCGGCTTGCGCGATCTCCTCCGGTGTACCCTCTGCGACGATATGGCCGCCGGAGTCTCCGCCTTCGGGGCCCAGATCGATGATCCAGTCCGCCGTCTTGATCACGTCGAGATTGTGTTCCACCACGACAACCGAATGCCCCGCATCGACGAATCCGTGCAGAACGGACAGGAGTTTGCGAATATCGTCGAAATGCAGGCCCGTCGTCGGTTCGTCGAGAATGTACAGTGTGGAACCGATGGGTCTCTTGACCAGTTGACGGGCCAGTTTTATCCGCTGCGCTTCGCCCCCCGAAAGCGTCGTCGAGGGTTGCCCGAGTTTGATGTAATTCAGCCCGACGCAAAGCAGTGTATTGAGCATCGCGTGAATCGCGGGAATCTCGGAAAAGTGCGAAGCGGCATGTTCCGCGTCCATTTCCAGAACGTCAGCGATGCTCTTTTCCTTGAAGAGGATGGAAAGGGTTTCGCGCTCGAATCGCCGGCCGTCGCAGACCGTGCAGGTGACCCACACGTCGGCGAGAAAGTCCATCTCGATGCGATTCGCGCCATTTCCTTCGCACGCTTCGCACCGCCCGCCTGCCTGCCGTCCGGCCGGAACATTGAAACTGAATCGTCCCGGCTTGTATCCGCGCACCCTGGAGTCGGGCAGCCTGGCGTACAGGTCGCGAATGGCGTCGAACAATTTGATGTACGTCGCGGGATTGGACCGGGGCGTTCGGCCGATGGGTGATTGATCGATATCGATGACGCGGTGCAAATGCTCGATTCCGAGGACGTCGTCGTGCAGACCGGGCTGGGCGGATTCCTCGCCGTTGAGGTCGCGGGCCAGACGCTGCCACACGATGTCGTTGATCAGCGAGCTCTTTCCGCTGCCCGAAACACCGGTGATACAGACGAACCGGCCCAGCGGAATAAAGACGTCCAGGTTCTTCAGATTGTTGTGCCGCGCTCCGCAAACCACAAGCCACTGCATCTCGCCGCGCAATGGTTCCCGTGGCGCAGACCGATCGGTCATGGCGCTCTTGACTGGAAGCTCTGATGTCGAAGGTTTCCGACTCATGGCACAGTGGCGAACGTCAAATCGTCAGACTCCGCCTGCATCGCGCAGGGCGATCAGGTCGTCCGCGACACCCAATTGGCCGGCGTGGTCAAACAAATACCGCCAATCCAGTTTCGTTCCGCAAACGCGCATCACGCTGAGCGCGTTTTCCCATTGCTTCTGCGAGCGGGAGTCCTTCCGCCAAAGCAACTTCATCAAAACTACGTCTTCGGCGGAAGTCAGCCGGAAAGCGGGTCCCGCGGAACCGATCCGCGCGAGAACGGACCGTTGCATGGCGTCGTCCAGATAGCCATTCGTGGGCACGAATGAGATATCCACTTTCAATCCCGATCGCAGATCCACGACATTGGCGATTCCAAATCGCCCGGCCTCCATCTGAAGCATTTCGCGATCCCGATAGAAATAGGCGGGTAATGCGTCCGCGACGGCCCCCGCCTGAGCGGGCGTCGCCTGAACAAGTACGTCCACGTTCAGGCTCGTGACCGGATCACCGTGGACAGCGCTAACCACCGACCCGGTGATCGCGTATGGGATGCCGAGCCGATCCAGCAGCGCGGCCAGATCAATTAGTGTGCTTTGAAGGGTGTCTTCCATTTACGGATCAGCGGATTGAAGCCCGCGGCGCAAGGCAAACACGAAGTCCGTCATACTGCAGAGAAGGTCGCCGTTCGCTGTCGGGCCGCGGCATTGAGCCAGATGGTCTTGCCACATACGGTCACGGTCCTGCGCTGACATGTTGGTAAATAGCTCATCCGTCATGCGCGCAATGACCTGGAAACGTTCCGACAAATCGTCGCAGGTGGGCGCGTCGGATGAGCGATTTTGCATGGAACGCCCGCCTTTCGTTGAGCCCCTGACTCCCGTGTCGAAGTTCCGCCCAGCCATCCGCGCATTGTACCCGGCAAGCGGGCCTGCGCGAAGATTGCAACTTCGTTAACGCGCGCTCCTTCGGGATGCCCTGGCCTGGTCACTACCGCTATGCATGCGCCGACGCGCCTGTTTCTCGGCCGGCGACGACCGATGAACCGGACGCCGCGTAGCGGGAACTGCAATTGACTCCAGACCGGAAAGATAGCGGCCCGTGACGGACTTTCGGGCGTTCATAATTGCGTTCAAGTCTCCGTTTGCAACGACGTGACCGCCGTGATCGCCGGGACCGGGGCCGAAATCGACGATAGTGTCGGCCGTGCGCATGGTCTCCTCGTCGTGTTCGACCACGACCACGGTATTCCCCATGTCGCGCAGGCGAATCAGGGAATTCAACAGACGTTGGTTGTCGCGGGCGTGCAGGCCAATGCTGGGTTCGTCGAGCACGTAGAGCACGCCGGTCAATCCCGAACCGATTTGCGCCGCCAGACGGATGCGTTGCGATTCGCCACCCGACAGGCTGGGCGCGGGCCGCTGCAGCGACAGATAGTCGACGCCCACGTCAACCAGAAACTGCAACCGCGATCGTATCTCCAACAGTGCGTCGTGGGCAATGACTTCCTGGACATCGGTGAGTTCCAATCCGGAAACGAACGCCAGGGCCTCGGCGATGGACATCGACGAACATTGATGGATCGTCGTTCCGCAAATCCTGACGGCCAACGCCTGTGGATTCAACCGGGCGCCCCTGCAAGTCGTGCAGTCGGTCATGCGCATGTACTTCTCGTAGTATCTGCGAACGAGGGCGGACTGCGCCTTGCGGTGCTTGTCGCGCAGTTCAGAAATGATCCCGTCGAAAGTACCCCCATGCCGCCAGACGCCGCCGGACCAATTCCATTCGTAAGTTAGATGGGTATCTCCGGTGCCGTGGAGCAATGCGTGTCTCGCGGCCGGGGGAAGACCCTTCCATGGTGACGACAATCGAATCTTGAGGTGGCGCGCGACGGCTTCATATATATGAAGACGCCAGCGGCCGATCTTGACGCGCATGGGCTCAATTGCGAGATTCAAAAACGACTTTGTCGAGTCGGGCACGAGGAGGTCCGCGTCGAAATCGAACAGTGTCCCGAGTCCATCGCACGCCGGGCACATGCCCGCGGGCGCGTTGAAGCTGAACATCTGCGGCGTCGGCGGTTCGAAGCTGATGCCGCAGTTCACGCAGGCGTAATTGGCCGACAAGAGCGTGTCCCGCGCGGCGGCGGACCGCGTCTTCGGTCGTTCATCCTCGTCCGCAGGCCGCACGATTAGTGTGCCGCCGCCCAGTTCGAGCGCCTGTTCGATCGACTGAGCCAGTCGCGAGCGATGAGCGGGCTTGACATCGACCCGGTCCACGACGATGTCGACGTCGTGACGGAGGTCGCGATCCAGCGCCGACTCGGAAAGGCGGACGAATTCGCCGTCGGCGCGGGCTCGTGCATATCCCCGACGGGTCATTTCCGCGAAGAGATCACGGAACTCGCCTTTCTGCTGTCTTGCCACGGGCGCCAGAATGAAGACCCGAGCGCCCTCGTGCCGCGACAGAATGGCCGCGAGAATCTGGTCCCGTGTCTGTGCGGAAATAAGCCGGTCACACAGAGTGCAGTGCTGCGTTCCGATGCGGGCGAACAGGACGCGCAGAAAATCGTGAATCTGAGTGACTGTGCCGACCGTGCTTCGCGGATTCCATCCAGTGGATTTCTGCTGAATGGAGACAGTGGGACTGAGCCCGGTAATCAGATCGACGTCGGGCTTGGCGACCTGGCCGAGGAATTGACGGGCGTACGAACTGAGTGACTCAAGATAGCGACGCTGCCCCTCGGCGTGCAGCGTGTCGAACGCCAGACTGCTCTTTCCGCTCCCGGAGACGCCGGTCAGGCAGATGAGCTGGTTTCGGGGCAGACGCAGAGATACGTTCTTGAGATTGTGGACTCGGGCGCCGCGAATGACGATTTCTTTCGGTTCCATTTCATTCGCACCGCCGCAAGAAAACCACGTCGCCTATCCGATACCGGGTGCAAGACGCATTCATCACGACGGAGCGACCGGTGCGGACGGAAACCTCCGCGGTGATTTGGCAAAGCCCAGTTGCACGACACGCCAGTAACCGGCTTCACGCACCAACTGGAATTGGGCAATAACGGTCGCTTCCGGCAGATCGCTGGGATCCGCCAGTTCCAGAAACGCATAGGCCCAGTGTTCGCCGGATTGCCCGGTGTCGTAGCCCTTGCCGGGACGATCCTCGACGCGAATGCGCGTCCGGGCCGAGGCGAGATCGACGGGAAAATCGCGTTGATAGTGTCCCAGCGTCGGCGCCCAATGCCACACGGCCTGGCGGATGAACTCGTCCCGGCCCAGGTTGGCCTGCGACGCGCGGCGGAAAATAGTATCCGGCGCCGACACCGCCAATTGCCGGTCGAAAGCCCGCTCCCGTTTCCCCACGTCGGCGCCCGCGTCAAAATCATCGCGAATGGCCTGAAGCAGAACGTATACCACTTGTTTGGGATCGGCCGCCTGATCCAAGGTGACGCCGGCATCCGTCACGGTCGTGACGAAAACGTGTCGGGCCTGTTGTCCGACCATGCGCTCCTCGTCCGCGCAGGACGCCAAAAACACGAGCGCGATGGCCGATGCCGCAACGAATCGACCCCCAACCCGGCGGGGATGCAGGTCCGCCACCCATGACCGGCGGAGCGGCGCGCGAGCGCTGCGGTAGTCGTCTCCGTGCATGGCGATAGAGTGTAGTGACCATGCCGTGCGACGCAACCTGCCCCGCTGCTTGTTCCACGCGCACGCCGTCGTTACATTGGCGCCACCGCGGGCCGGGGAAGTCGTCCGCGGGGAGCGTTCGGGCACAGGTGTTGGTTCCGCGACGGTTTTTCCGCTGGAGGCCGGGGAGTATTGGCCGAGGTCAATCGCAATCTGTGGGCCCCTTGGCGGATGGAGTACATCGGGTCCCTTTCGCCGGAACACGCGGAGGCCGGATGTTTCCTGTGCCGCTATTGGTCGCGTCCCGCCGCTGACGAGCACCACGGCGTGGTATGGCGCGGGAAGCGGGCGTTCGTGACCATGAACCGATTTCCGTACACCAACGGACACCTGATCATCGCACCCGAAACGCACACCGGGACGCTGGACGAACTCGACGCGGAGGTGTTCGCCGAGATGAACGAGTTCGTGCGGCGCTCCGTCCGGTTGCTCGGCGAAGTGGCCCAGGCACAGGGATTCAATATCGGCATGAATTTGAACCGCTGCGCGGGCGCGGGTTTGCCCGATCACGTCCACGCCCACGTGGTGCCACGCTGGGCGGGCGATACGAATTTCATGGCCATCGTCGGCGACGTACGGGTCATTCCCGAGGCGCTGGATGCCCAGTACCGCCAACTCGTTTCGGGCGCCGAACGGCTGGGATTCCGCTAGTTGACCACGGGGGCGATTTCAATGCGACCGGGTCGGAACCAGGCCGGCGCCGCCACGGGGAAGTTGGCGCCCTATGCCGTCCACACCGAAACATCCCGCGGCCGCGTGCATGTCGAATCGACGGAGTCGGGGGATTGCCCGTTCGAAGGCGATCGACGGCGCATCCTGTCGTGTGCCGCATTTCGAAGGCTGCAATTCAAGGCCCAGGTTTTCACCGATCAGCGGCACGATCATTTTCGCACCCGTTTGACGCACACGCTCGAGGTGGCCGACATCGCCCGGCGCTTGGCGGCCGCGTTGCAGGCGAATGAACGGCCGACCGAGTGCATCGCCTTGGCCCACGACCTCGGCCACCCCCCGTTCGGACACGCGGGCGAACGCGCCCTGGACGCGGCGATGGCCGGGCACGGCGGGTTCGAACACAACACCCGTTCGCTGCGCGTCGTCGATTTTCTCGAGCATCCCTACCCGACGCATCGCGGTTTGAATCTGACGTTCGAGGTTCGGGAGGGGTTGCTGACCCATCACACGCGGTACGATCGGGCGTATTCCATGGATTCGAGCCCGGTCGGTTCCACGGAATTGCCCATCGCCGGCCGATTCCCAAGCGTCGAAAGCCAGATCGCATCGATCGCCGATCGCATCGCCTACGACGGTCACGATATCGAGGACGCGCTCGGGGCTGGGATTCTGGGCGAGCCGGAGTTGATGGACGTTTCCCTGTGGCGGGAAGCTTCCGCCGAGTGGCGGATCGACCATCCGTCGTCCCCGCTGGCCGCCCTGCGCCGCCCGATCTTGGATCGATTGGTCGCACGGTGCGTTGCCGACGTGGCCGCCGAATCGACAGCTCGGCTGCAACGGCTGAACCCAAAAAACGTCGATGCCGTGCGGTCGGCCAACGAGCCGGTGGTCGCGTTTTCCGAGTCGTTTGGAGCCGCCGTCGCCGAATTGGAATCGTTCCTGCAGGATCGCATTTATCGTCACCCGAACATCGTCGACGCCGATCAAGCCGCGGCGACGATTGTGGGACACGTGTTCGACAAATTCGTGCGCCAACCGGAACGCATGCCCGGGCGATTCGCCGCCCGCGTTTCCGATCAAGGGTTGCATCCGGTGATATGCGATTACGTCGCGGGCATGACCGACCGGTTCTGCCGCGACGAGCACGCGCGGTGGATCGGCGATGAGTCGCCGCCCCAACTCCCGGCGTAGTCGCCGTCGTTTCGCCACGTGCGTACCGTGATTAGCAGGCGGGCTACCGTCGCCGGCCCCGGGCCGGGCGGAACTTGCTTCCCAGCGTCTTCCGGGGCGCCGTCATCGGCGGCGGCGCCGCGGCCTTCCCCGTCGCTCCGCTGAATACCGGCTGGTCGTAGCGCGATTTTGGTCCCGCGGGAGCGGTCGCCATCGGTTCGTCCGGCATCGGCGACGGCGTGAATCCGTCGTATCTCGCCTCGGCCACCATCTTGTTGATCAGCTTTTCGATTTGGGTCAATTGCGACCCCTCGTCGCGGGTCACGAAACTGATGGCCCGGCCGCCCAGCCCCATCCGCGCCGTCCGCCCGATGCGGTGTACGTACACCTGCGGATCGACCGGCAGGTCGTAATTGATGATGTGCGAGATGGCCGAAACGTCGATCCCGCGGGAGGCCAAATCCGTCGCCACCAGCATTCGAATCTGGTGCTTGCGGAAATGGTCCATCACCTTTTCGCGGCGCTGTTGAACCAGATCCCCGTGGATCTCCTTGGCATCGACGCCGTCGGCGTGCAGTTTTTTCGTTAGCTTGCGGGCCGCGTGCTTCGTGTTGCAGAACACGATGGTCAGTTTGGGATCTTCCGTCCGGAGGATGGCCTGGAGGAGCCGGTACTTGTCGTACCGCTCGACGCTGCAGTACACCTGATCGACCTCCTCGACGGTCAGCTCGTCCCGCGAGACGTCAATCTCGGCCGGTTCGCGCATGTATTGTTTGGCCAGCCGGCGGATTTCATCGTCGATGGTGGCCGACACGAACACCGTCTGCCGCGGCGTCGGCAGTTGGGACAAGATGCGCCGAATGTCATCGCGGAAGCCGATATCCAGCATCCGGTCGACCTCGTCCAGAATGCTGATCCGCACCCCGCTGACGTCCAGCACCCGCCGCCCCATGAGGTCCATCACCCGGCCCGGCGTCCCCACCACGAAATGCGGCTTGCGGCCCAGAAGGTGTACCTGGGTCTGGACCTTCTGCCCGCCGTACACCGGCACGCTGTTGACCCCGGTCCCCTCCGCCAGCCGGCGAACCTCGGCGACCACCTGCACCGCCAACTCCCGCGTGGGCACCAGGCACAACACCTGGCAGGCCTTCGCGGGATCGACCATCTGCAGGGCGGGAATGGCAAACGCGGCGGTTTTGCCCGTGCCCGTGCGCGCCTGACCCAGAATATCCCGGCCCTCCAGGGCGACGGGAATCATGGCTCGTTGGATTTCGGAGGGTTCGGAAAACTTCATCTTCGCCAACGCCCGCAGGAACGGGACGTCGACGCCGAGTTCGGCGAACGCACGCGGTAAGTCACGATGTGTCTGCATTGACCCTTGTTGTCACTCCCTGGTGGACCGGGTGGCGTCGGCAATCTAACGACCGCGACCGCCCCTGTAAAGCCTCGACCGCTACCAATCCTTGCCCATGGTGATCCACAGGTGGACCATGTAGGCGAAAATGGGAGCGCTGACCAGCGCCCCGACGATATCGCGGGTCTCTATTTTCCCTTCCACGGCCAGCGCGATCCCGAAGCCGATGACCACCAAGGTCAACGTAGCCGCCAGGATCTTGGCGAAAACCGCGGGAACAAACGGCAGATTCATGACCAACAACCCAACCCACGACGGAACCCGGCTTCGTCGGGACGGAATCAGTATAGATGACGGCCCGTCGGCGATCAACGCGTTCGGTCCATTTATCGCCAATCCGGGTAGGCGTAGTACAAGCCCATGAACTGGATCCCGTTGAACAGGGTGTGGCCGATGATTGCCGGCACCACCGACCGCGTGGCCAACGTCAGCACCGCCCACACCACGCCGATCCCAAACAGCGGGATTACGATCACCGGAACTTGCTGCCCCCAATGAACGGCGGAAAATGCGACCGCGCTCAGGATCACCGCCACCGCGGCGCTTCCCGTCGCCCGCCGCAGCCGGGTCAGTAGGTACCCCCGGAATATCAACTCCTCGTAGAAACCGACCGCGGCGCAGACCGCCAGCAACGCGACGGGCGGCCACCGGGGGATTTGTTCGGCGATTTTTTCGGGGTTATCCTGAAACGCCTCGATCACCCCGGGGTCCATCAGATACAGCATCCCCATGGTGGCGAACAAGGTCAAAAACGCCAGCAGCCCGCCGCCGACGCCCAGCAACCCCATCGCCCACCACGGACGCGCGCACAAACCGACCGACGCCGCCCGTTGACCCCGCCTCCGCCACGTCAGATGCACGACGGAGGTAAGCACCGCCCCGCGAAATAACGTCGCCAGGACGGGAATCACCCGCGGGTCGGCGGCCGCGTCCGCGTCGATCCACATCAACGCCGCCCGTTCGATGACCTCGGACACGACTACCATCAGGACAAGAAGCGCGGCCAGGTCCAACCACGCGACGCGCCGGGGCATGTCGTCGAGCAACATGGGGTGGGTCAATAGACCGGGTTGCGGGAAAACGCGGACGGGTCGAGCCATGGGAATCGCCCCGCGCGACCAGTCCCCGACGTCGTCGTGTACTACATTGTAATCGCCATTTACGCCCATCGGCCATGCACTGTGTGCGATCGCGCGCCGCTCGTCCACCGGCGGGCAGACCGGAATCCGTGACGCGATGAGGCCCGCAAGTTCAACGGAATTCCCGCACCCAATGGCGGCTGTCGGTTTCAGGTGGCGGGTCGCGCGCCCTCCGTTGCGGCCGGTTCGGTCAATTCCAGGAAGATGGCTTCCAGCGTGTGCTGCCGGGTCGAGCCGGCGCGGAGTTCGGCCAGCGTTCCGACCGCGATGAGGCGTCCGTGGTCGATGATGCCGATGCGGTCGGCGACGGCCTCGGCGACCTCCAGCGTGTGGGTGGACATGAACACGGCCCCCCCCGAACGGGTGATTTCGACAAACAGGTCCTTGACCGTGCGAACGGTTTTGGGGTCCAGCCCGATCATCGGCTCGTCGATCACCAGCACGCGCGGCTGGTGAAGAAGGGCGGCGGCCAGCACGACGCGCTGTTTCATGCCGTGAGAGTAGCCGCCGGTCAGGCGATCAAGGAATGTGGACATATCCAGCCGTTCGATCAACAGGGCGATGCGCGGGTCGCGTTCGCGGGGGTCGATGCGGTACATGTCGCTGACGAAGTGCAGAAACTCCCGCCCGGTCAGCTTCTCGTACAGGAACGGCTGATCGGGGACGTAGGCGAGCTGTGCCTTGGCCAGAAGACCGTCGGTGCCCATGCGGTGCCCGCACACGCTGACCGTGCCCTGATTGGGCAGCAGCAGCCCCGCGATCATCTTAATGGTCGTGGTCTTGCCGGCCCCGTTGGGACCGAGAAAGGCGAACAATTCGCCGGCCGGCACCGACAGGGACAGATTCTCGACGGCGACCTTGTCGCCGTAACGCTTCATTACCGAATCAAGTGTGATCGCATCGGCCATGACGCCTGCCCGCCGGAGTCCGGCTCGTTCCCCTTCAATTCTAGCGGCGAAATGCAGGTAAGACGATGGCATTCCGGGCTGCCTATCCTGTGGGCTGGGTTCGATGTCGCATTGCACGGCGCGTCCGCAGCCGCCCGATTGCCAGCGCGCTTCACGTTGGTCAAGATAATGGGTCCGGTGGATTTCGGTCTGCACGATCGGTGTTTCCGCCGGTTAATGTCCACGGGGGTGAACCATGACGGAGGCAACGCATCGAGCTACACCATCACGCGCCATCCGCGCCCCGCGCGGACCGCAGATAACCTGCAAAGCATGGCCGCAGGAGGCGGCCATGCGGATGATTATGAACAATCTCGACCCCGAGGTGGCCGAAAAGCCGGACGAGTTGATCGTCTACGGCGGCAGCGGGAAGGCGGCGCGGAGCTGGGCCGATTTTGACCGCATCGTAGCCGCATTGAAGGTACTGGAATCTGATGAAACGCTGCTGGTTCAGTCCGGACGGGCCGTCGGGGTGGTGCGGACCCACGCCGACGCGCCGCGGGTGCTGATCGCCAATTCGCTGCTGGTGCCGCATTGGGCCACGTGGGACGAATTCCGCCGGCTGGAGGCGATGGGCCTGACCATGTTCGGGCAGATGACCGCGGGTAGTTGGATCTACATCGGCACGCAGGGAATCCTACAGGGTACCTATGAAACGCTGGGCGCGTGCGCCCGGAGGGATTTCGGCGGGTCGTTGAAGGGGCGGCTGGTCGTAACCGGTGGACTGGGGGGCATGGGCGGGGCCCAACCGCTGGCCGTCACCATGAACGAGGGCGTGTGCCTGGTCGCCGAAGTTGATCCGGCTCGCGTCGAACGACGCATCCGCGACCGTTACTGCGATCGATCGACGGCGAACATGGACGAGGCCATCAGACTGTGTCTGGACGCGAAATCGAAGGGAACGGCGTTGTCGGTGGCGTGGATCGGAAACGCGGCCGACCTGTTGGCCGAACTGATCCGGCGTAACGTCGTGCCGGACGTAGTGACCGACCAAACGTCCGCCCACGACGCGTTGCAGGGGTACGTGCCCAACGGAATGACGTTCGCGGCCACGGTTGACCTGCGGCAATCCGATCCTGATCGATACATCCGGGAGTCGATGCGTACCATGGGCGAACACGTCACGTCGATGTTGGAACTGCGCCGGCGAGGGGCGATCACGTTCGACTACGGCAACAACATCCGCGGACAGGCCGTGCAGGTGGGCGTCAAGAATGCGTTCGACATTCCCGGATTCGTTCCGGAATTCATCCGCCCGCTGTTTTGCGAGGGGCAGGGCCCATTCCGATGGGTGGCGCTTTCCGGCGATCCGAAGGACATCGCCCGCACGGATCGGGCCGTCGTGGAGACATTTCCCGGCAACGAGCATCTGGTGCGATGGATCAAACTGGCCGCTGAGCGCGTCGCTTTCCAAGGACTGCCCGCGCGGATCTGCTGGTTGGGTTACGGCGAACGGGCGAAGATGGGGCTGGTGTTCAACGATCTGGTCGCGAAGGGCGAGATTTCGGCGCCCATCGTCATCGGCCGGGACCATCTCGACTGCGGTTCGGTGGCCTCCCCGAACCGCGAAACCGAAGGAATGAAGGACGGTTCCGACGCGATCGCCGATTGGCCGATATTGAATGCGTTATTGAACACGGCGTGCGGAGCGAGCTGGGTCAGCGTGCACCACGGCGGAGGCGTGGGGATCGGTTACGCCATACATGCAGGGCAGGTGACGGTCGCCGACGGCACGCCCGAAGCCGCGCGGCGTTTGGAACGCGTGCTGACGGCCGATCCCGCAACCGGCGTCATCCGCCACGCGGACGCGGGGTACGACGAGGCTATTCGCGTGGCGCACGAACGGGGCGTTCAGATTCCGGGACTGGGTCGATGAGCGCCGTGTCCGGACGGAAACCACGTGTGCTGGATGTCGGCAATTGCGATCCCGATCATGCGGCGATCCGCCGGTTATTGGATCGGTTCGACACGCACGTCGATCGGGTAATGTTCGTCGACGAGGCGATGGCTGCGCTGCGCGAATCGACGTACGACCTCGTTCTGGTGAATCGATTGGTTTTTGCGGATTCGAGCGACGGGTTGGAACTGGTCACGCGGATGCAGGCCGATCCGCAGATTCGCGACACACCCGTCATGATGATTTCAAATTTCGCGGACGCCCAACAACGAGCCGTCGCGGCCGGCGCGCGACCCGGATTCGGCAAGTCCGCGTTGGATGATCCGCGGACGATGGCGCTTTTGTCGAGCTATCTGGGCGCGCCCGTGCCGCACCCCCGATAGTCGCCGACTGTTCGATCACGCCGGTCGTACATCTATGATCTGGATGTTGGGGTAGTTGGCGTAGCGCTGGGCTTCGCGGCGGGCCTCGTCGAGGTCGTCGGCGTAAATGCGGAATTGCCGCACCGGTCCCGGTTTCTTCTCGCCCGCGATGTGATAACGGAACAGGATGATGTACACGTGCATGCCGTCGTTTCGAATATCACGCGTGACGCCGGACCACCCGGTCGCGTTCCGCGGGGGTAGGATACCGCATCGCGGCAACCAGGACCAACCAGCCCAATCCCGTCCTTATCGGGCGTCCCCCGCCCGTGTGGGGCGTCACGTTACACAACCGTTACCGCGCCGGGGTCATTCTGCCTCGCCGACGGACTCGCCGACGGACTCGGCGCGGTGTATGATCCTATATGGGTAATATCGGCATTTCGCGCCGACGGCGCTGTGGAACGGCCGGGCGTCATTAACCATGCCTACCAGACCGATTGTCGTAATTGAAGACGAGGACGCCATCCGCCGGGGCGTGGTGGATACGCTGAAATTCGCCGGATACGACCCGGTCGAGGCGGCCGACGGGGAATCGGGCTTGAACGCGGCCCGGCAGGCGGACGTGCATCTGGTGCTGCTGGACCTGCAACTGCCGAAAATGGACGGTATGGATGTGCTGATCCATCTGCGGCGCTCGCACCCGACGCTGCCCGTCATCATCCTGACGGCCCGCGGATCGGAGGAGGATCGCGTCCGGGGATTGAAGCTGGGCGCCGACGATTACGTGGTCAAGCCGTTTTCCGCCAAGGAGCTGCTGGCCCGGGTCGAGGCCGTTCTGCGTCGATCGCCGGATCGGCCGCACCCGGTGCAGACCATCGCGTCCAACGGGCGAACGATCGATCTCGAACGGGGCGAGGTCCGATCCGCCGACGGCGAGGTGGCGGCGCTTTCAGAAATGGAGACGCAGATTCTGCGGTACCTGGCCACCAACCCCGGTCGAACCGTCACCCGCGAGGAATTACTGGCCCGGGTGTGGGGCATCAACGACCGCAGTCTGGAAACGCGGGCGGTGGACATGCACATCACCCGTCTGCGCAACAAATTGGCCGGCGGCGACGCGCCGGGCGACGTGGAGTGGATCGCGACGGTGCGCGGCCGGGGGTACAAGCTGGGGTCCGACTTGACCGTGAATCGCCGCGCCGAGCCGCGGGAGGATGATACGTGACCTATTCAAGCCGCCATACCCGCACGGCGCTCGTCGCCTACCTATTGCTGGCTGTTTTAATCATCGGCGGAGCGGCATGGGGGACGTACGCGACGCTGGAACTGGACGAGCGCACGCGTTTGGACCAGTCCAACGCGGCCGTCCGCGCGGCGCTGGCCCGCATCGATTGGTATTTGATGCCCACGGTGGCGCGGGAGGCGGGCCGGGAATACTGGGAATACAACCCGTGTGCGGCGATCGACGACGCGGAAGCGGAGACCGAACGATTCCGGCGATTGGGCGGGGACATGCCGCGGTGGATCAAGCTGCATTTCCAGGTCTCGCCGGGCAACCAATGGCAGAGCCCGCAGGTGCCGGACGACTGGTGTCCGACGGTGAGTCCATCGTACGACCCGTTCCAAATCGCCCAGCGGCGGGAACTGTTGCAGTCGTTGCGCAGCACGTGCGTGTCGTACGAAGTGCTGGCCGGAAAAGTGGCGACGGCCGAGCGGATCAATCGGCAGTACGAGTGTCTGGCCACCGGAGTGCAGGATTACTCGCCGGGTGAAGACGTTCGGGCCGGCGACGTTAAGCAGGAGGAGTGTCTGGACGCGGGCGGTCACTGGACCAGGACGCAAGTCGCGCTGGTGCCGAAGGAGAAGTGCGACCCCGTGGACGTGGCGCTCACCAATCTGGGCCAGGCGGTGGAGGATTCGGACGCGACCGGGCGGGTCGAGGTAACGCCGTCGATCATGACGCCGGTGTGGCTGGATTGCGTCGGGCATCAGTCGCACCGCCTGGCGTTCGTGCGGACGGCCGACGTGGACGGCACGCCGTTTTTTCAGGGGTTCCTGGTCGATTGGGATGTGCTGCGGTCCGACCTGCTGGCACTGGTGCACGATATCCTGCCCGACGCCGAGTTGGTGCCCGTCGAGGACACCAACGACGACGCGATCAACCGTCCCATCGTCATGCCCAGCGCGGCATTGAAGGCCCGATGGCCGATCAACGTTTCATCCACCCATCTGCTGGTCGGCGCGGCGTGGCTGGCGGTTCTGGCCATTCTAGGCGGCGTGGGGATGGGAATCCGCAACGTGCTGGTGTTGGCCGAGCGGCGTACGCAGTTCGCCTACGCGGTCACGCACGAATTGCGGACGCCGTTGACCACGCTGCGGTTGTACACGGACATGCTGGCGTCGGGACTGGTCGCCGCGGCCGACCTGCCGACCTACCTGAAAACGTTGAACCAGGAGGCCGAGCGCCTGGCCGACATGGTCAACGGCGTTCTGGAATACGCCCGGGTGGAAAATCGCGCCGTCCGCCTGGCCGTGAAGTCCATGTCGGTAGGCGACGTACTGGAATCGGTGCGTTCGCACTGCGCGCCGGCCTGCGATCGTGCGGGCAAAAAGTTGATCGTCGACGTGAACGGACTGGGCACGTCGACCATCACCACCGACCCGCAATTGTTGCGGCAGGTGTTGTCCAACCTGATCGACAACGCGTGCAAACACACCGGCGGCGCCGAGGATCCCACGATCATCCTGCGCGCCGAGGCCGCGCACGGCGACCGCGTGGCCATCGACATCGAGGACCATGGACCCGGGATCCCGTCCGGCGACAAACACGCGATTTTCAAACCGTTCCGGCGCGGGACGCGGGCATCGGCGAATGGATCGGGGGGGATCGGGTTGGGGTTGGCGCTGGCGAGAAGCTGGTGCCGGTTGCTGGGGGGGAGCCTCGATCTGGTCGGAAGCGGCAACGGAAGGGGGACGTGTTTTCGGTTGACCGTGCCACGTCGAATCCCGAACGCGTCCGCCGTCGGCGACCGCTAAAAAACCGAATCGACTCGTCGTTCATGCCCAGCGTCATTCGACTGACCTATCAGCGCCGTTCCAGCAGCGCACATGATCGCGAGGGCGATCAATGCGCTCCATTCGCCGGCGGTGGGAAGCGACGGGCCGGCCGGCTGGGCGCTGAGCCGAACGTCGTCGAAATCGACCTCGATGCCGGGGTCGGCGGGCGTGTCGATCATGTTCAAATTGATCAACCGCACCTCGAGCGGCTGCCCCAACTGCGGATGCCCGCCGCCGATGGTGGTCTGGACCGTGGTCAACCGGAATTCGGCTTCCGGAATGGCGCCGGCCAGCGAATTGTCATCTTGGGCGATGACCACGCCGCCCGCGAGCAGTTGCACCTGGTAGCCGGGGAAACCGTCGAGATCAAAAAAACCGAAAACGTCGCACGGCGGTAGACCGGTGCCCGATGCGATGTTGCCGACCTGCACGGAAAGCGTGTAGGTCGTGTTGGCCTGCAACACGTCGCCGAGCACCTGCGTGATGCCGACGGGACCGGCCTCGAATTCCGTGGATAGAAACGTCAGCGCGGCGTTGCTGCCTTCCGGTGCGCCGGAAACGAAGAACGGCGTTCCCGTCGGATTCACCACGCCGACGAACTCGCCGCCGCCGAGCAGGCCGTTGGGGTCGTACGCCGTCCACAGGTTCGGCGTGAAGACGGGGAAACAACCAGGATCGACCAGGTCGATTTCGAAACCGGGGTTGGCGATGGCGATCGATTCCCCGGAAACCCGGGGAAGCGTTGCGGCCGGTTTCGAATCGCCGTCGGCGCGAACGACCGTCGCGGCGATTAGGGACGCAGCAAGTACGAGCGGGTTGGTTGCTGATCGGAGCCTGTATTTGCATTCGCCGTGCATGACGTTCCTCCTTCCGAACGGTGTCCGGGCGGCCACAAGCCGATGATAACGGGGGCGATGCAGCCGGTGCAATCGCAGTCGCCAACGTCCGCGCCCATAGTGGGACGTCAACGTTTGCCGAGATCGCCGCCGCATTGCACGCAGCGGATTCTCCCGTCGACGACGGTGCTCGGCACCAATCGACCGCGGCAGGTGGTGGAATCGCAGCGCATGGCCTGTTGCCCCGAAATCTGATGGCACGTGGGGCATTCAACCGGGAAGCCCGTGAACCTGTATTTGCGTTCAATCATGAAGTGGTGCCAGCACCCCTGATTGGTGCAGATGACCTGGAAGTTGGCCGTCGTCGCCCGCGGGACGACTTCCTTCGGTGACGGCTGAATCAGCCCGATGGTCGTGCGGATCACCAGAATCCCGATTACGCTGGCGACGATATAGACGGCGTAGCGGACGGCCGGCGTCTGCCAGATCAGCGCCGGTTCCTGTTTGGCGGCGTTGATCCATTCGTTGAATTGGTGACGGGCGATTTCGCGGCGCTCGCGGGCCGTTTCGCGGAATTCAGACCAGCGATTTCGATCAGGTAAGGGCATTTCCAACCACTGTAATGGATTCGCGGCGATTGCAAAGCGACAATTCGGCGACGACGGCGATCATGTGATTTCGAAGAGCGTGTGGATCCGAAGTTGGGGTTCGCCGCCCGGCGCGGTCGGCACGTCGCCATACAGCGCATCGGGTCGGACGATCTGAATGGTCCGCCAGCCCAATTGATTGGGTCCGACGAAATCCTTGCCGGGATTGTCACCCACGTAGGTGCAGTCGGCCGCGGCGGCGCCCAGGCAGCGGGACATTTCTTCAAAAGCGCGGGCGTGCGGCTTGCGGAATTCGATGCCCCAATCGTCGGTTACGATGATGTGGTCCAGTCGGTCGCGCAAGCGCAGCGTGTCGATCTTGCCGTGTTGGGCGACAGGGCGGCCGTCGGTGATTAGGCCGAGTCGGCATGTGGCCCGCAACCGCCGTAGCGTGTGATCGACATCGCCGTACGGGGTCATGGTCGGTTGATGGCGGCGATACGTTTCAACCATTTCGGAGGTTGTGCGGTCGGGATTCGGCAAACCACGTTCGGCCGCCAGACGGTTAAACACCAGCCGTCGGTCAACGGCGTCGAAAAGTTCCATCATTCGCCGGACGGATGCGGTCGGATCGCCGAGCTGAACCGCGAACGCGCGGGCGACGGCCGTGAAACCGCTGATGACGTAGGCGCGTTCGGGATACAGCGTGTCGTCGAGGTCGAACACGATCGCCCGCTGCTTGATTCCATTCATGGCCGCCGCCGATTCTCCAATTCCACGAAGACGGACTGATCGTAACGCAGCATGGCCAGGCCGTCCTCGAACGCGAGCGGGTCGATCCTGACGTCGCGGCCGAGGTGTTCGGCGAGAAGCCATCGGGGGAAATCGGCGCCGGCGCGAATCGCCAGCGGGGCGCCCCCGCCGAAACGCGGGTTGATTTCAATGACGCGAACGCGACCGTCGGGCGACGCGATGCACTGAACGGTGACCACGCCACGACAGTCGCGCAGCCCGCGAGCGACGCGCATGGCGAGTTCGATGATCCGCGGATCGCGAACGGTGACGCCCTTCGCGACCTCGCCGGACCGGATTTCCAGCCGTTTGCGCGGTACGGCGCAGCGCGGGATGCCGTTCATTCCCGTGTACACGTCGATCGTGTATTCCTCGCCGTCGACGAATTCCTGAACAATGGGGTCGGTCACCCGCCGGCCGAGAACAGTCAGTTCCCGCGCGTTGTCGATCCGGTAGTTTCCCTGTCCGGCGCTGCCGCGGCGCGGTTTCATGTAATAAGGGAAGTGGTGACGGCGCAGTCGTCGAACGGCTGAAAGAGGCCACGTGTCGGGGGTGTCGATCCCCAGCGCGGCAAGCGTTTTGTGCGTCAGGAGCTTGTCACGGCAAATCTCGACGACCCGTGGCGACGAAACAAGGACGTTACATCCGTGGGCTGCGAATCGACGGCGGTTTTTCGCCCAAAATGGCAGCTCGATGTCGAGCAGCGGAAAAATCAGCCCGATGCGGTGCGCCTGAACAATGGTCAGCATCGCGTTGCGGCACGCCGGATCGTTGATCGGCGGGACGATGTGCGCGCGATCGACATGGTGCATGGCCGGGGCGGACATGCCGAGATCGGCCCCGTGGACCACCAGATTCAATCCAAGTTTCCGAGCCGCGCGACGGAACGCGTCGATCAATTCCACGCGTCGGCCGACGCAACTGAATAACACGTGGACGGTCTGGCGTTGGGTCGCCCGCGGTTTACTGCTGGGGCGGGCGGCGGGACGTTTGGCCATCGTGACGCAATCCTGCGGCGCGGCGCCGCGCAGGGACTATAGCGGGCAACCTCGATTCAATCCACGCACCAACGCCCCGGTTTCGCCGTGGGGATCGACTATCGACGAGCGGCCGCCATGACTATGCTGTCACGTGTGAACGCGGAGACCATCAGCGTCGGAACCGAGCTGACCTGCGGAATCACCGTGGACACGAACGCCGCATGGCTGGCCGCCAAACTGACCGACGCCGGGTTCCATGTTCTGCGGCACACCATCGTGCCCGATCACGAAGGGGACATCCGCGACGCCGTCCGAGCCGCAGCGGGGCGGGCGACGGTCGTCGTCGTCACCGGCGGGCTGGGGCCGACTGCCGACGATCGAACGCGGCAGGGGCTGGCGTTGGCGGTCGGGCGACCGCTGGTCGAAGACCCGGCGGCGCTCGCGCATATCCATTCGTTTTTCGAGCGCGTTCAACGCCCGATGGCGGAGTCCAACCGCCTGCAGGCATTGGTTCCCCGAGGCGCGTCGATGATCGAAAACACCTGTGGCACCGCGCCCGGCATCCGTGCGATGATCGGAAGTTGCACGGTTCACGTGCTGCCCGGTGTGCCGCGCGAAATGCGGATCATGTTCGATCGTTCGGTCGCGCCGATTCTGCCGGTCGTTGCCGATCGACGATGCGTGGCGACGCGCACGCTGAACTGTTTTGGCGCGAGCGAGGCCCACATCGGCGAACAAATCGCCGACCTGATGGCCGCCGGCCGCGAGCCGCTGGTCAACATCACCGCGCACAAGGCGGTCATACGCGTACGCATCATCGCGAGTGGTCCGAATCCGGGTGCCGCGAAAACGGCCGCGGACGCCGACGCACAAGAAGTGCACCGCCGATTGGGTCCGCTCGTTTTCGGCGAGGGTGACACGATGTTGCAGGACGCCGTCGCGACCTTGCTAATTTCCAGGAAGCGAACCATATCGATTGCGGAATCATGCACCGGAGGCTTGTTATCAAAACGCCTGACCGACGTCCCAGGGTCAAGCGCGTATTTCCTGGGAGGGGTAATTGCGTACGCGGACAATGTGAAATCCACGCTGCTGGCTGTTTCGGCCAATGTGATCGCGTTGCACGGTGCCGTGTCTGAAGCAATGGCGAAGGAAATGGCGATTGGGTGTAGAAGCATGTTTTTATCGGACCTGTCAGTGACAACAACTGGCATCGCGGGGCCCGGCGGCGGAACCCCGGAAAAGCCGGTCGGCCTGGTCTACGTTGGAATTGCATCGGCGCGCGGAGTGGAGGTTCGAAAACTACTATTGGGGGACCGCCTGTGCCGGGCCGAGATTCGCGATCGGGCGGTAAAAGCTGCACTAAACATGATACGATTAGAGTTAATGTGATAGTTCAAGGTCATCTCGCCGACGGTGTTAGGTTTGGAACGTGTTGTAGGGGTTGATTGCGGGTTGTGGAGACCGGCCGTAGGATGGGGAGGCTCCATCCGGCGGGCCGGGTGGACGTTTTGAGTGGGCCGATTTTTGAGGGTGCCGTCGTTGGTGAATTGCCGTTAGATGACGGTAGGCGCGGACCGGCTTTTTTTTGGCATTTCATGCGTGAATATTTTCACAATGTCTACATGACGCTGCGGACGATCCTGATCGGGATGCGGATCACGCTGAAGTACTGCTTCGCGCGGACGATCACGCTGCAATATCCGGATGTGGCGCCGGCGTTGCAGCCGCGGTACCGCGGGTTTCATTTTTTCGAGATCGAAAAGTGCATTGCGTGCGACCTGTGCGCCAAGGCGTGTCCGGTGGATTGTATCTACATAGAAAAAACGGGCGCTCGGAAGATTGAAAAATCGTCGGGCATCGCCAAGGGCGGGGCGCTCACCCGCTATGCGATCGATTATTCGAAGTGCATGTTTTGCGCGTTGTGCGTGGATCCGTGTCCGACGGACTGCATCCACATGGGGAATGTACACGATCTGTCGGGTTACAACCGCGAGAGCATGACCGTTGAATTTACCGAGCTGGCCACGAGGGGATTGCAGACACCGCAGCCGTTGTGGATGCAGAAGGAAAAGCTGCCGGCGTGGGCGGCGGATACGAAGCGGAAGTGGGTGGAGCGCGGTGAGCCGCTGCGCGAGGAGATGTTGAAGGCGCTGGAGGAGCAGCCGGCGTGATGATCGGTCGTGGATTCGATTCAGATCGTGCGGTGACGTTTTGGCGAGCCGGTCTGCCGCCCCGCTGGGGCTTCGATGTCGGCGGAGATGGCACCGGGGGCTGACGCCCCCGGCTATTGACTGTCGCCCCTTCGGGGCTGGCATCCGCGGAGGGCGGTTCGAGGGGCGGAACGAGATCGTCGGCGAGTTGGGTGACGGGTTTCGATGGACGTGGAGCAGGACATGCTGGCGCAGGTGGTGCGGGGGGAGACGAACATCGAGCTGGTGATCGGCGTGCTGCTGTTCATCATCGCTGGTTTTTTCATGGCGTTCTCGGCGCTGGTGGTCGGGCGATTTGTGCGGCCCACGATTCGGCACCCGGAGAAGGCGGCGGTGTACGAGTGCGGCGAGCCGGCCGTCGGGGAGAGCTGGGTGCAGTTCGATCTGCGGTTCTACGTGGTGGCGCTGCTGTTCATCATATTCGACGTGGAGATTGCGTTGTTCTGGCCGTGGGCGGTGGTGTTCGGATCGGCGGACGCGGCGACGGCGGGGGGCAGGGCGATCAAGACGGTGGCGTTGTACGACATGTTGTTCTTTTTCGGCGTGGTGGTGGTCGGGTTCCTGTATCTGTGGCGGTTCGGCTATCTGGACTGGGTGAAGGCGGCGACCGGGCAGTCGCGGCGTCGGAGCGCGGTGTCGGAAACGACGGCGGCGGCAGTCTGAGCGTTTCGAGAGCGTGATTTGATGACCAACGGTACAGCAGACGTGAAAACGCACCGGCAGACGAGGATCGAGGCATCCGCAGGAGCGTGAGATATGGGCGGCGCGATAGGGGAACAGAGGTTTCTTCGAGGAGTGGTCCGGGGCGGGAGGATCGAGATGGGGGACGGGGTCCGGCTGCCTGAAGGTACGGTTGTGCAGATCACGCCGATCGAAATGGACCAGGATTCGCTGTTGGAGCTGGTGGGCGAGGCCGTGTCCACCGGGATTTCCGATCTGGCCACACAGCATGACCATTATTTGTACGGATTGGCGAAGCCGAAGGATTAATGGGAAAAGGGGAGACGCTGTTTCTGGACACGGTGGCGCTGCTGGCGCTGGTCAATCGCGATGACGAGCTTCACGAACGATGCGAACGGATTTGGCGCGAGCACGTGGCCGACGGCTCGCGGTTTATCACCAGCGAATGGGTGCTGGGCGAGTTTCTCGGCGGGGCCTCGCGAAGGCCGTTGCGCGAGGCGGCGTGCCGGATCGTCGACCGGCTTGCTCGGTCGGAGCGGACCGCCATCGTGCCGGCCTCGCACGAACGGTGGATCGCGGCCTACGAATTGTTCCGCTCGCGATCGGATAAGGAATGGTCGTTCGTCGACTGCGGATCCATACTCGTTTGCCAGGAATTGGGGGTTGGGCAGGTGTTCACGCGGGACCGCCATTTCGTACAGGCCGGGCTGCGCGTGCTGATCGAATGACGGCGACGCGGTTGGTTTTGGCACTGTCGTGTATGCGCGCCACGCTGGAGGATCGCATCGCGGGGCGTAGACGGAGGTCGCCGAACAGAGTTCAGGGCAACGCCCGTGCGAGTCGCTAGGCTGGAGGCGGGTCGATGAGTTGGATCGAGAATCGGTTTGAGGAAGGTTTGATCGTGACGTCGCTGGACTGGGCGATCAACTGGGGGCGGTCGAACAGCGTCTGGCCGATGACGTTCGGTCTGGCGTGCTGCGCGATCGAGATGATGGCCGTGGGGGCGTCGCGGTTCGACATCGACCGGTTCGGGTCGGGGGCGTTCCGGGCGACGCCGCGGCAATCGGATTTGATGATCGTGGCCGGCACGGTGACGTACAAGATGGCGAGCCGGTTGAAGAGGCTTTACAACCAGATGCCGGATCCGAAATACGTGATCGCGATGGGGGCATGCACGGTGGGCGGCGGGCCGTATTTCAAACACGGGTATCACGTGGTGAAGGGGGTCGATCTGGTGGTGCCGGTGGACGTGTACGTGCCGGGATGCCCGCCGCGGCCGGAGGCGTTGTTGGAAGGTCTGATGCGCTTGCAGGACAAGATCCGCGGGGAGACGCGAGCGAAGACGCCGCTGACGAAGGCGAAGGAAGCGGCGTTGGTGAATTGACGATCGGTTCGGGCAGCAAGGTGCAGTCGTGGTGGTGTGATGAAGAAGGCCGCGGACATGGAACTGGGCAGGGAATGATTCTCGAGTATATCGACGCCGCGCTGTCGAAGGCGAAGTATGAGCGCCTGGACGAAGGTCGGGACCGGTACTACGGCGAAGTTCCGGTGCTGCGCGGTGTTTGGGCGACGGGTCGGACGCTTGAGGAGTGCCGGTCTACGTTATTGGAAGTCATCGAGGGATGGCTGATCGTCCGATTGCGGAAGGGGCTGACAATTCCACCGATCGGTAACCGGCGCATCTCGCCGCCGCGAGCGACGCGCGTTGGGACGTAAACTGGCACCCCTACGGTGGTCCGAGCTTGTCCGGCGGCTGAAACGATTCGGATTTGGTGGGCCGCATTCGGGAGGTCGCCATCCCTACATGATCCGAGACGATCTGGTGCTGACCATTCCAAACCCGCACCATGGCGACATTGGGGTGGAGCTCTTGAAGCGAATTCTGAAGCAGGCGTCCATTTCGAGAGCGGATTGGATGGCGATGAAATGATGGAGGGGTTACGGTCGGCGCGGGGCGGTAGCGGACCGATTTGAATCGCGGACGCGGCCATTGAAGGGCGGAGATGTGACCGGCGAACAGTTGGTGAAGCACATCAAGGCGCAGCCGTTCAAGCCGTTCCGGATGTATCTGGCGGACGGGCGGGAAGTGCCGGTTGGTCATCCGGAATTGGTGTTGTACATCCCCGGGACGCGGACCTGCGTGGTGGCCGATCTGAAGGACAATACGTACGACACGATCGACTTGTTTCTGGTTGCGTCGATCAAAGTGGGGGCGACCGGGAATGGCGGGCGAAGGCGAAAGCGGGGGTAGGCGGACCGTGGACGCATTGGAGCGCGAGGAGCGATTCAGTAAGCGATTCGGCGGGAACTGAATCACGGAGTCCGAAATGACCATCGAACCGCTTCGTGAAGCACTGTCGGAGAGGCCGTTTCGCCCATTCAAGCTTCAATTGGGTGACGGCACGGAAGTGGCTGTGTCGCACCCTGAATGCGTCGCGTTTCATCCGAAGAGCCTGCGGACGATTCTGGTGGCGATGCCCGACGGAGGTTACAAGGCGATCGATCTGTTTTTGGTTGCGGCGTTGCACAAGCCGAATGGCCGGACGAGTCCGCCTCGCCGCCGCCGTCGGTGATTGTATTCGAGGAATGCGATGGCGCCTGAAGAAATCTGCGACCTGTTAAGACGCACGTTTGGGGACACGGTGACGGACACGGTGCTGACGGCGCGTCGGCCGTATGCGGTGGTGAAGGCGGAGCGGTGGCCGGAGGCTGCGGTGTTTCTGCGGGACGACGCGCGGATGCAATTCAACATGCTGCAGAGCGTCACGGCCATCGACCTTCTGGAAGAGAACAAATTGGCGGCGATCTATGATCTGTTTTCCATGCCGGTGGTCGGTCCCGAGGAGCCATGTCCCCGGCTGCGGCATGCATTCGCGGTTCGGGTGGTGGTGGACCGGGATAAGCCCCGGATTCCGACCGTGGCGGATGTCTGGCCGGCGGCGGAGTGGCATGAACGGGAGGCGTACGATTTGATGGGGATCGAGTTTGACGGTCATCCGGATTTGACGCGGATCCTGTTGCCGGACGATTGGGAGGGATACCCGCTACGGAAGGATTACGAGTTTCCGATCGAGTATCATGGGATTCCGGCGACGACGGAATACGGGTTAACGAATCCAAGACATTGAGCGAACGGACTTGGCATCGCTTTCGAAAAACACGGTCGGCAGCGTCAACGTCCTGAAACGGCTGGGTGCGATCCGGCTGCGAGAGGCCAGGATCCTGTTGAACAAGCAGCAGTTCGCCGGTGCGATTTACCTTGCCGGATACTCCGTTGAATGCTGGTTGAAGGTGGCGATCTGCAAGGCGCTGGACCTCGACGAACTTCCCGAGACGTTCGCGAGTCATGAACTTGACGTTTTGTTGTTTCACAGCGGCTTGCAGCGGCGCATACAAAAGCGCCGGTCGCAACAGGCGATGAAGGCGTTTCAAATGGTGGCGGGTGTTTGGCGGATGGACAGGAAAAACGCGATTCGCTACGCGGACCCTCGCGTTTATAACTTTCAGGATGCCGGTGAGTTCTTGAGGGTGGTGAACGGCAGACAAGGAATCGTCCCTTGGCTCAGAAAACAAATTTAGTCGTCGCGGCCGGAAAGATCAAGGCGGCGATTGAGGAGTTTGTGGCACCTGCCGAGAAGGTGAATATTCGCATATTCGCGTCCTCGCCGGGGCTGTTGAGAGCGTTTGTCGGCAGTGATAAGTTCAAGGGGCTCTCGCCGATGGCCCGCCAGCGCGCGATCTGGAAATACCTGGATGGGAGGCTGAATTGGGACTACCGGCGGTTCTGTGCCGCCGTCCATGCACTGGATGTAAAGGAGTTCCAGGAGCGGACGCTGCCTTCCTGGGATAACGGGGGCGGAAACGGTGTCTAACGGCGTACTGACAGTTCAGACCCAGCCCGACGTGCTGGCCGATCTCGATCGGGAAACGATCGGGCAGGGCGATCTGCGCACCGAGGAGATGCTGGTCAACATGGGGCCGCAGCATCCGGCGACGCATGGGGTGTTGCGCGTGGTGCTGCGGACGGACGGCGAGATGATCCTGGAGGCCGTTCCGCACATTGGGTATCTGCATCGCTGCGCGGAGAAGATCGGCGAGAATGTTCAGCCTTATCAGTTCATTCCGTATACGGACCGGATGGATTATCTGGCGGGGATGAACAATAATCAGGCGTTTGCCATTGCGGTGGAGCAACTGTGCGGGATCGAAGTGCCGGAACGGGCGAAATACATACGGGTTATATTCGCGGAACTGAATCGCATTGCGTCGCATCTGGTGTCGTTCGGGACGTACGGTCTGGACATGGGTGCGTTTACGCCGTTTCTGTATGCGTTTCGGGAGCGGGAGATGATCCTGGATTTGTTTGAGAGCGCGTGTGGCGCGCGATTAACATACAGCTATATCACGGTGGGCGGGGTTCACGACGACCTGCCGGACCGGTTTCTGGATGTCCTGTCGGAGTTTCTGGATTATTTCGAGCCGAAGATACCGGAATACAACCAACTGCTGAGTTTCAACCACATATTCGTCAAACGGACGGGAAACGTCGGCGTGATCAGCGCCGAGGACGCGGTGCGGTGGGCGTTGACGGGTCCGTGTCTGCGGGCGAGCGGAGTGCATTGGGACCTGCGCAAGAGCACGCCGTACGAGATTTACGACCGGTTCGATTTCGAGATTCCGGTGGGCGTGCCCGGCGGCAGTGATGGGATTCCGCGGGGGGTGGTGGTGGGCGACTGCTGGTGCCGGTATTTCGTGCGGGTGCTGGAGATGCAGCAGTCGTGCCGGATCATCCGGCAGGCCATGAAGCAGATTCCAGACGGAGCCACACAGGCGGACAAGTTGAAGAACCTGAAGCTTCCGGCGGACGAAACGTACGTGGAAATCGAGAACCCGCGCGGTCAACTCGGTTTCTACATACAGGGCGACGGATCGACGATTCCATCGCGGGTCAAGGCGCGTGGTCCGAGTTTTTGCAACATCTCGATCCTGAACCACATCGGGCGCGGCTGCCTTCTGGCCGACATACCGGCCATCGTGGGGAGCATCGATATCGTGATGGGCGAGGTGGATCGGTGACCCATCGGCGGGCGGTGGTTTCACACCGGGACGGCGGTCGCTAGAATCCGCACGGCGCGGGCGGGTGTGGTGACCGCGAGGTCTGAATTCGGCACGGAGTTCGACGTTGGCTGACGTGACGGCGCTGATTGTACGGCGGCGAATTGAATACCACGGTTTATCCGCATTAGTGGCAGGTCTGGCCCGGATCGTTTACGGGGCGGCTGCGCCGGTTCTGCGCCGATTTCCAGGGGCGATTTTCCTGTCGGCGGTCGTGGCCGTTGTGGTGGGGGTCTGGGCGCATTACCTGTTGTTCGAGTTCGTCGACGTGGGGTTGATCGGAAACGTCGAGACGAACGCGACTGAGGCGATGGGGTGGTTTGGCGGGCCGTTGACGTTGGATGAAATCCGTGCGGGCCTCGCTTTTCAAAGTGTGCCGTTGGCCGGCGTGTTGTGCTATGCCGCCTATCCCTTGCAGTACGCGATCGTTCGCGACGTGGTGGGCATGGGGGGAATCCTGGGCTTCATTTCAGTCATTCCGTTGTACAGCATCTGGTGGGAACGGAAGGTGGCGGGCCGCATTCAGTCGCGCTCCGGGCCGATGCGGGTGGGCGGCTGGCACGGGTGGGCGCAGACCATCGCGGACGGAATGAAGCTGATCACCAAGGAGGATTTGTGCCCTGATTCGGCGGACCGGCCGTTGTTCAAGCTGGCCCCGTATCTGGCGTTCGTGCCGGCGATTCTGGCGTTTTTCGCGTTGCCGTTCGGGACGTATTGGGTGTTCCGGCAACTGGACGTGGCGCTGGTGTTCATTCTGGCGATGCTGGGGGTTGAGGTGCTGGGGGTGATCATCGCGGGGTGGGCGAGCAATAACAAATGGAGCGTCTACGGGGCGATGCGCGAGGCGTGCCAGATGGTGTCCTACGAAATCCCGATGGGCATGGCGCTGCTGGTGCCGATCATGGCCGCGGGTACGTTGAGCCTGACCGCCGTGGGGGACATGCAATCGGGCGGATGGACGACGTGGCTGGTGTTCCGTAATCCGTTTACGTTCGCGGCCGCGTTGATGTACTACGTGGCGTCGCTGGCGAGTTGCAAACGGGCGCCGTTCGATCTGCCGGAATCGGAGAGCGAGTTGGTGGCGGGTTTTCATACGGAATATTCGGGGTTCCGGTGGTCGTTGTTTTTTTTCGCGGAGTACGCGGCCATGTTCGTGGTCAGCGGGCTGTGCGTGATTTTGTTTTTGGGGGCGTGGTATTCGCCGTTGCCGATGTCGTGGGCGGAGGGACTGGGCGATTCGTTGCCGGCGCGGGCGGTCAAGGGCGTGTTGTTCGCGGGGCCGCTGTGGTTCGTGACCAAGTGCGTGTTCTTGATTTACGTGCAGATATGGCTGCGGTGGACGCTTCCGCGGATTCGGATCGACCAGGTGTTGTACGCGTGCGTGCAGGTGATGCTGCCGATGATGATGGTCATTCTGCTGGGGCATACGCTGTATGAATTGTTCGTGCCGACCGGTGGCATTGTGTGGCGGGTGTTCAATGTGCTGCTGTCGTTGATCGGCGGAGTGGCGGCGGTCGCCATGGTGGTGGTTGCCGTTTATGGATACGCGAATCGGCGGCGGTTGGTGGGCTCGCTGGGGCTCGAGTTGCTGCCGGGATCGTGATGGCCCGCACGAAGGATTAACTGCGGTGATTGTGGGAATGAATAGATCGGCCGCCCGCCGGATGTGCGTATGGCTGGCGCTTGCGGCGCCGGTCGTAATCGTTCCAGCGACGGCGCGTTCGCAAATCGATGAATCGCCGGCGAAGTCCGCTGACATTGACGCGTCGGGAGCTACGTCGTCCGGTCTAACGACGGTCGTTCAGGGCGGGTTCGTCGAGACGATCCTGTTTTATTTGTTCGGCGGCGCGGTGCTGGCGTCGGCGATCGGGGTGTGCGTCAGCAAGAGCGTCGTTCGAATGGCGGTGTGGCTGTTCGGCACGCTGGGCGCGGTGGCCGTTCTGTATCTGTTGTTGGGGGCGGCGTTTCTGGGTGCGGTGCAGTTGATTGTTTATGCGGGCGGCACGCTGATATTGTTGATATTTGGGGTGATGCTGACGACCAAGTCGCCGTGGGTGCGATTCGAGGCCACGACGAGCGAGATGCTGGCCGCGGGCGGCGTGGTCGTTGCGTTGTTCATCGGGCTGGCGACCGTGGTGGCGTCGGACATGACGCGTTGGCCGACGCAGGCGGGTGTGAACGAAGTGGCGACGGTGAAGTCGCTGGGCGAGTCGCTGCTGACGACGTATCTGGTTCCGTTCGAGGCGGCGAGCGTGGTGCTGCTGGTGGTGATGATCGGGGCGGCGTATCTGGCGCGACAGGAACGATGATCGGCGAGGGGCGAGTCATGTCGCTTCTGAATCGCGTGTCGCCGGTGGAGAGTCTTCAGGAAATCGAGAGCGCCCAGTCGGACCGGTATTGGGAAGCGATGGCCTTGGCGGTTTCTGACGGCGGCCACTCGTATGGCGCGTGCTATCTGTTGGGGTACGTCATCGAATTGGCGATCAAGAGCGCCTATTACAGATTTGTCGGCGCGTCGCCGGTCGCGGATGTGGGGCGTCATCTTCAGGCCTCCGGTCTTAAGGGGCGCGAGCGACATGATCTTGAAGCGTGGTACGAGATTCTGTTTTCGTCGCGGATTCAGCGGGGGAATCCGATGGATCCCGTTGTTGCTGGAGCCTTCAAGCAGCGGATTCAGGTTGCCGCCCGGCACTGGCGCGAGATTCTGCGCTATCGGCGGGCGATCCCCGCGGAGAGCGAGTGCAACGAGCTCCTGGGTATCGCGGACTGGCTGATTCGAAATCATCGATCGCTGTGGAGTTGACCGCCGTGCCGGTTCAAAGACGAAAGGCCAAACCTCCCCACTCGCGACCGGACCTGGTGCGGCGGCTCGCGGTCGAGTTGAAGTCGAAAGAGGGCCGCTCCGCTCGAACGGCGAAGAACGCACCGCTCGTCATCGAAGAGGAGCAGACGTACGGGCGGGCGCTGCACGTGACGGTTATCTGGGACAAGTGGTCAGGCGTTCCCCTGGAGGAACGAGGCGCGATCATCACGGACGCTTACAGGCAAGCGGGCCGGGATGCGGAGCTTGAGATCATGACGCTGGTGATGGGAGTGACGGCGCAGGAGGCTGGGAATCTCGGTATCAGCTGATTGGATGGGATGGCGATGTTCACGGTAGGGTTGACCCATTACCTTGTGCTGGCCGCGGCGGTGTTTTGCTGCGGGCTGTTCGTGATGATGACCAAGCGGAACGCGATCGGCATTCTGATCGGCGTCGAGCTATTGCTGAACAGCGTGAACATCAATCTGGTGGCGTTCGATCGCTATCGGCCGATCGGCGGGACGGACGGGCAGATTTCGGCGTTGTTCGTGATCGTGCTGGCGGCCGCGGAAGCGGCGGTGGCGGTGGCTATCTGTATGAATCTGTATTCGAACCTGAACACGATCGACGTGGACCGGGGCGACGCGCTGCACGGCTAGCCGGATTGATTAGGCCACGCGCGTGAGTTATGTGCGATGCGACCGTGATGTGGCAAAGCGTCGTTCATTCGGCCGATTCGATCTAACCTTTGGCCAGCGGCGGAGTTTCGTTCAGGCAACTTACAATGGAACCCTTTGGCTGGTTTTTCTACGTCATGATTGGATCGCTCCTCTTGGCAGGAGCATGGAAATGCATCGAGGCGAGTATTGAATTGAAAGAGGATCTGCGTCGCAAGTGCCGTCTATTGAAATTGGACATGTCGGAAAGTCAGGTGAAAAGCACACTGGGAGAACCGTCAAAAGTTGAGATGCAAGCTCCAATGTGCCACTGGAAGTACCCAGGTGGAGCAACGGTGACCTTCACGAATGGAAAGCTCACTGGATGGAACGAGCCGTGATTCGCAGAACACCATATGGAATCGTATAGCAACTACGAAATCTATCTGATGACCGGGACGATGATCCCGTTCGTCAGTTTCGTGATCCTGATGCTGTTCGGGCATCGGCTGGGCAAGCCGCTGTCCGGATGGGTGACCGTGGCGGCCATGGCGTCGAGTTGCGCGCTGGCGACGATGACGCTGGTCGGGTGGATGGGCGAAATCGACGGCGGCACGTCGGCGGGGCTGACCGCGGCGGCGCAACTGAATCAGGTCACCTGGGCGCACCTGGGTTCGATTCCGCTGAATGTCGGCGTCAAGCTCGATTCGCTGACGGTCGTCATGTATTTCATGGTCACGTTCGTGGCCACGTGGATATTCGTGTTCAGCGTCGGGTATATGGCCGGTCACAGCGACGAAGTGGACGGTCAGTCGAAATACCACCGGTTTTTCTGCTACCTGTCGCTGTTCGGGTTCAGCATGTTGGGGCTGTTGTGCAGCAGCAGCCTGCTGTTTCTGTTCGTTTTCTGGGAATTGGTGGGGCTGTGCAGTTACCTGCTGATCGGGTTTTATTTCGACCGCAAATACGCGTCCAATGCGGCCATCAAGGCGTTCGTCACCAACCGCGTGGGGGATTTCGGGTTTCTGTTCGGCCTGATGATGGTGGCGTTCTTTTTGGGGACGTTTGACCTGGAACAGGCGGCGGCACGCTTCGCCGAGCAGTATCAATCACACATCGGTCTGTTCGCCGGGGACATGACCATCGACCTGCTGGGATGGGAAATCAGCGGCGGCATGGTGGCCACCATGATGGGCATCGGGTTGTTCTGCGGGGCGATGGGCAAGAGCGCCCAATTCCCGCTGCACGTCTGGCTGCCGGATGCCATGGCCGGTCCGACACCGGTGAGCGCGTTGATTCACGCGGCCACGATGGTCGCGGCCGGGGTTTATTTGGTAGCGCGGGTGTTCCGATTGCTAACGCCGGACGCACAGATGTTCATCGCCATTATCGGGGCGATCACGCTGACGCTGATGGCACTGATCGCCATCGTGCAGGTGGACATTAAGAAATGCCTG
Organism: Phycisphaerales bacterium; assembly: GCA_013140575.1. GTDB lineage: Bacteria > Planctomycetota > Phycisphaerae > UBA1845 > UBA1845 > JABFSN01. The sequence goes on from JABFSN010000058.1 coordinate 54,925, forward strand.
GCGTATTCGACGCTGTCGCAACTGGGCTACATGATATTTGGAATGGGCTGCGGGGCGTGGATCGCGGCGTTGTTCCATCTGATGACGCACGCGTTTTTCAAGGCCATGCTGTTCCTGTGTTCGGGGCAGGTCATCGAGGGCTGCCACCACGAGCAGGACATGCGGAAGATGGGCGGGCTGATCCGGAAGATGCCGGTGACGGCGTTCACATTCCTGATCGGCGTGCTGGCGATCGCGGGGTTCGGGATTCCGTTGGCGGGCATCGGACTGGGCGGTTATTTCAGCAAGGACGAGATACTGGCCGTCGCGTGGGACCGGGCGTTCCTGTGGGGCGAGCCGTTGGAACATCACGGCGACGGTCACGCGGACAGTACGACCGACGACGCCCCAGATTCCATGACCCACACCGGGCCGCAAGCAATTCGACTGGTTTCGCGTCACGCTCACGTTTTCGGTTGGAACGGGGGAGTGATTGCCGGCGCGTCTGCCGCCCCTACGGGGCTTGTTGAGTTTGGGCGACGGGACCGGGGGCTGACGCCCCCGGCTATTGACTACCGCCCCTCCGGGGCTAGCCAAGATCGAGATACTAGCCGAGATCGAGATGCTAGCCGAGGTCGAGACACTCAAGGAGCACCTGCGGGATTCGCGTTGGCGTCCGATCCGCAGCCTGACGAACACGGGGCGGCGCACGACGCCGGCGGCGGCGAGCATCACCCGGCGGCCGGTGCGTGGCAGCGCAGCGGCGGCGACCGGCTGTGGCGGGTATTGTTCTGGTGCGCGCTGGCGACGGCGTACGTCACGCCGTTCTACATGATGCGGGCGTGGTGGATGACGTTCATGGGCAAGCCGCGGGACGAACACGTTTACCACCACGCCCACGAATCGCCGTTGATGTGGTTCCCGCTGGTGGTGCTGGCCGTTTTTACGTTTGTCTCGAGCTATTGGCTGTTTCGCCCGCTGATCGCCGACGCGGCACCGACTGCGTCCGGCGGGATTCTGGTAGCCGGTTACGACGGCGTGGCCGATGACGCCGCGGCCGCGGCGGGCCAGCTGATTCACGTTCACGAGGCCCATCATTGGCTGGCGTACGGCGTAGGCGGATCGTGGCTGATCGCGTTCATCGCGGCCATCGCCATTTATCGCGGTGGACTGGCGTTGCCGACGCGATTGAAAGCGGCGTTCGGCCCGATCGCAACGCTGCTGGAACGCAAGTACTATTTCGACGAAGTGTATGGTCTCGTTTTCGTGAAGGGCTGCGTGGCGTTCGCGCATGTCTGCCGGTTTGTGGACACGTACATTGTGGACATGTTCGCCAATCTGCTGGCGCGCATGACCGAACGGCTGGCGAATTTTTCGGGCAACGGCGTGGACGCCCGGGTCGTGGACGGGGTGTTCAACGGCATTGCGGTGACGTCGTTCGATATTTCCGACATGTTTCGCAGTCCGCAGACGGGGCGCATTCGCAACTACGTCCTGTTCGCAGCGGGCGGCGCGGCGCTGATTGTGTTGTTTTTGATTGTCATGGCGAGTCTGTCGGCCGGTCCGGTGGCGGTGGCGTCGACCGGCGGCTGACCGATTAAGGTATCCGAAACGTGGATAGCACCCTGTTAAGCTGGTTGGTTTTCGTTCCGACGATCGGGGCGGTGGCGTGTTTGCTGGCGCCCCGGGAGGTGACGCGGACGGTCGCGATGCTGGCGTCGGGCATCAGTTTCGTGTTGTCGTTGTTCCTGATTCCGCCGTTTCTGGGGGCGGGCGACGAAATGAACGCGGCCGCGGTGTTCGGCAGCTCCTACGGCGACGCACTGCATTTCATTCAACGCATTCCCTGGATCAACGGCGAATCCTTCACCATCGAGTATTTCCTGGGTCTGGACGGGTTGAACCTGCCGCTGGTGATCCTGACCACGTTGATCTCGCTGTTGGCCGTTTGGGCGAGCTGGAATTTCGACGAATGGAAGATCAACAAGGGCAAGAAGGGCTATTTCGCGTTGTTGCTGTTGCTCGAAACGGGCATGTTGGGGACGTTCGTCGCCCTCGATTTCTTCCTGTTTTACATTTTCTGGGAAGTGATGCTGCTGCCCATGTATTTCCTGATCGGCGTGTGGGGCGGCCCGCGGAAGGAATACGCGGCCATCAAGTTTTTCCTGTTCACGCTGGCGGGGTCGGTGTTGATGCTGGTGGCGCTAGTGGCGATGTTTTTCTACAGCGGGGCGGCCGTTGCGGAATACCCCGAATTGGCCGTCAGTTACCGGGACGGCGCGAGCGTTTTGACCACGGGCACGTTTGATCTGATCGAACTGGCCACGAACGAGGCCATTCAGAAGTATTTCGGCGAGTCGCTGTTCTTGGGCTGGCGGTTCGCGCCAGTGATGTTCATCTTCCTGTTCGTCGGGTTTGCGGTAAAGCTGCCCGCGGTGCCGGTCCATACATGGCTGCCCGATGCCCACGTGGAAGCGCCGACGCCGATCAGCATGATTCTGGCCGGCGTGTTGCTGAAGATGGGCGGCTATGGCTTTCTGCGGTTGTGTTATCCCATTTTCCCGAGCGGCGGGCAGTTCTGGGCGGGCACATTGGCGGCCATCGGCGTGGTCAGCATTCTGTACGGCGCCCTGTGCGCGATGGCGCAGACCGATTTCAAGAAGCTGGTGGCCTACAGTTCCGTGTCGCACATGGGGTACGTGCTGCTGGGCATCGCGGTGATGACCGAGACGGGATTCCAAGGTGCGATGTTCCAGATGATCGCCCACGGAATCAGCTCGCCCATGTGCTTCTTTTTGGTCGGCGTCATTTACGACCGGGCCCATCATCGCGAGATCAACCGATTCGGCGGACTGTGGCTGACCATGCCCAAATACGGCACCATGGCCACCATCGGGTTTTTCGCGTCGCTCGGTCTGCCCGGTCTGTGCGGTTTCGTCGGCGAGGTGTTCGTGCTGTTGGGTACGTTTGAAGCGCGGCATACGTTCACGTGGGCGGTGCCGGCCGCGATCCTGGCCGCCGCCGGCGTCATATTCACGGCGGGGTACATATTGTGGCTGATACAGCGCGTCTATCTGGGGCCGCAGAAGCCGGAATACGCCGATTATCCCGAGGCCACGGGTCGCGAAATGGCCATTCTGATGCCGCTGGCAGCGCTGTGCGTCGTGCTGGGCGTGCTTCCGCGCGTGGTGTTTGACTACATGAACGGCACGTTGCGGAACATTTTGGACCAGATCCTGTGAATACCGCATTCCGACATCAAACCGCAATCGATTGGGACACCGTGCCATGACGTCGTTGCTCGCGTCCATGTGGCTGCCGTCGGGCGAGGATCTGATCCGCTTCGCGCCCGAATTGGCGCTGGTCGGCACGTTGGCCGTATTGTTGACGGTGCCGCTGGTCATCGGCCGGTCGAGCATTGTCGCCGGTCGCATTGCGATGGTCGGCGTCGTGGCCACGCTGCTGCTGGCGATCACCGTCGGCCGCCGGGCGATTGACGGCGGCTTGAGCGGACTGGCCCCGCCGGCCGCCGGCGGCATGTTGATCCTGGACAACCTGACCGTCTATTTCAAGGCGGTGCTGATGCTGTTTCTGGCCGGCACGATTGTTCTGTGGTTCATCATCTCGGCGGACACGGAACAGCACGGCACCGAGTTTTTCGTTCTGTTGTTGGGCAGCGCCCTGGGCATGGTGCTGATGACTGCGACGTTGAATCTGTTGATGATCGTCGTCGCGATCGAACTGGCGTCGTTGCCCAGCTACGCCATCGTGGGATTCGACAAGCACAACCGCAAGGCCGCCGAGGCGTCGCTGAAATACGCCATTTTCGGAGCGGTCAGCGCGGCCATCATGCTGTACGGCGTCAGCCTGATTTACGGCCTGTATCACACGTTGAACATGACCGAAATCGCCCCGCGACTGGTCACGCATCTGGCGTCGGGTCATAACGTGTTTACCATCGGCATCGCGCTGGTGCTGGTGCTGGGGGGCATCGCGTTCAAGATCGCGGCGGTCCCGTTCCATTTCTGGTGTCCCGACGCATTCGAAGGCGCCCGCATCGAGGTCACCACTTGGTTGAGTGTATCCAGCAAGGCCGCCGCGTTGCTGCTGTTGTTGCGTCTGGTGGATGCGCTTTCGGGCGCGGCGGCCGCGCAGGGCGTTGTGCTGAACGCGCTGACCGGACTGGCGTGGGTCATCGGACTGATGGCCGCCGTCACCTGCACCTGGGGCAATTTCGCCGCCTACAGACAGGACAACGTCAAGCGTCTGCTGGCCTATTCGTCGATCGCCCACGCGGGCTACATGTTGATGGCGGCGGCCGTTTTCGCCCACCCGGCATCCGTGCGGGCCGATCATTCGCCGATCGCGGCCGTTCTCGTGTATCTGCTGGTCTACGCGGTGATGAACCTCGGCGCGTTCACCGTGGTCGCCGTCGTCGCCAAGGCGACAGGAAGCGAATCGCTGTCCGCGTTCAACGGGCTGGGGCGGCGATCGCCCTGGCTGGGCGTGGCCATGGTCATGTGCCTGGTGTCGCTGGTGGGTCTGCCGCCGTTCGGCGGGTTCATCGCCAAGTTGTGGCTGCTGCTGGCGCTCGGTTCGCAGGGCGGGACGCTGTGCTGGCTGTTGATTCTCGTCGCCGTGGGCAACACGTTGATCAGCCTGTTCTTTTACTTCCGCATCGTGCGGGCCATGTATCTATTCGACGACCGGCAGCCGTCCTTTTCGGCGCCGGTGCCGGGAATCGCGCTGGTCAATTTGTGTGCCGTGGCATTGTTGTTGCTGGGTGTTCTGTTCATCAATCGTCCGAAGTTGATTGCCGACCGCTACGCCCGAAACCTATTCGCCCAACGGCCGGCCGGGTTCGTTCAGCGGCCGCTTGACCGGAATGACGGAATCGACCCCGGGACTGCCGTCGTGCGTGCCGATGAGGCATCGTCCACCGACGGCCCGTCCGCGAAACGACGCTAGTATCGGAATGGAAACGCTCGACGTCATCGATGTCTTGAACGATCTGCTGGCCGAGGAAACGCGCAGTCTGTTGCCGCGACTCCACGAGTCGATCGTGTTCGTGTCCTGGCCGTCCGCGGACGAGCAGTCGGCCGTCGCCCGGATGATTGCCGAACAACGCGAGCATCCGGCATGGCTGGTCGCGGCCATGAATGACTTGGGCGGCAATCCGGTGCCCGCGTTGCCGGACATACGATCCACCAACTTTCATTTCGTCGAGTTGAGTTCCGTCTTGCCGCGAATTCTCGCGGAAGAACGACGTCTGCTGCGCGCCTATGAATCGGCGGGAGCGACCATCGGCGACAATGTGCGGGCGGCGCAAGTGATCGCCCGAGTCGCCGAACGCCGCCGCAGACACATCGACGCTCTTGCGCGATTGACAGCACGCACGTCGCCACAGACGGCGTAATTGTCAACCGCTGATTGATTTTCTGAAACGCACGCCGAATTGGAAGCGTGTTTAGTGGTTTGACACACGTTGGTTTTCGGGTGGCACAGGCAAGCGTGCCCGCTTGCCTGTGGTCTCCCAGTCCAAGCTTAAATCTGGTTTAATCATGCTCGGACAGCGCCCACGGATGACGGTGCACGGTTGCCCGCGCCACTCGACGCAGTGCATTGACTGGTATGTGTTTAGCGTCCCTTGGGGACGCTGTGAATGTAGCCCAGCACTTCAGTGCTGGGACGACGGCACCGCCGGGAGCCCATAGTCCCGAAGGGACGGCTGAAGCGCTCCGTGGGGTTTCAGCCGTCCCTTCGGGACTAGGCGCCATGGCGTCTCGGGCATACCCCGCGTTGAAACGCGGGGCTACATTCAGTCCTGCCTGCGGCAGGCAACCCACGGAGACGCTAAACAAGTACATTGACCGCGTCAATGCACTGGGCGGAGTCGTGTGCAAACTACGAAAAACAAAAATTTTCCATTCTTTTCTGGCTAATTCTTCGCCGGAGCCTATTATGTTCGCGGTATCACAATGGGTAGACGGTCTTGTCAACGTAGACGACCGTCGAACCGGAGTGCGGAACAAACCGCACGGAGACAGGAAATGGCGAAGAATACCTACAAGTGCCCCAAGTGTGACCGCTCGTTCATGATGGCCGCCCACCTGGGCCGGCATATGACCACCATGCACGGTACGGTCGGAAAGGCCGCCGCCAAGAAGAAGGCCGGAAAGGCCAAGACCGGAAAAGGCAAGACCGGCAAGAAGCGCGGTCCGAAGCCGGGCTCGCGGCGTGGCGCCACTCGCGGGCGCCGACCGGCGATGATGTCGCTGAAGGGCGGGTCGCTCGGAAACCTCGCCCGGCTGGTGGATGACGCCCGCGCGGAATTGCAACGCCGCATTCGCGAACTGGAAAGCGCCATTTAACGACGCAGTCGCGACTTCCGACAGCGCGTCGCATCGGGAAACGGAAAAGCAAAGACTGCGGACCGACGATCGTCGTTTCGCTCCGGCTGTGCGGAGTGGGAACGGGCAATCCGGCCGCGCCGCGCTTTTCCGTTTTCGGATGCCGGTCTACCGTGCGTGATCGTAGTTCACCACGTCGCCCAGCGAATCAAACGGAAAGACCGGCGTTCGCACCGGCGTGACGCCCGTCACGAACCAGTCGCCGTTGGCCTGCACCAGATCGACGCGCCAGCGAGACACGTGCCGGCGCAGCATGACGTCGTCACTGATCAAGCGGCACCCCACGGTGAACGACGCATGCGCGCGTCCGTCGGCGACCGTGACGTCGAAATCGGCGACGCGCTCCTCCTCGACGTTCCAGCGCGCAAAACCGCGGCGGAAGGCCTCGACCAGTTCCGCCTTGCCGAACGGACGCCCCTCCGGCATCGGCACGTCGAATTCGCCGGAAATCAGATCGGCAAACGCGTCGACATCGCCGCGACCGGCCGCCGTTGCCATGGCCCGGCACACGCCGACCACGCGTTCGCGGTCGGTCACGACGATCGACTGCAATCCCGCCAAGACCACTGACGCGACAAGTGCGCCGACGGCCGTCCGGGCAGTTCGCCGGGTCCGCCGCCGGCTCCAAAACCAAATCGTAAACAGGTCAACGACCAGCAGGACCGGAATCAGCGCGTAGGGATTTTCGAACAGCAGGGCGCGCACGATTATGGTTCGACGTCGTCTTCCACGCCCGCTGCAGCGCATGTGGGCGGCGACGATCGCCCCGGTTGGCTTGGCTCGTTCCGTCGCCGGGCGGGCGGCCACTCGACTTGCGAGTCGTACCATTCGTCCAGGATACGCCGCAGGTCGTGCGGTGTGCTGGCGGAACAAAACGCATCGCGCACCGAACGGCGATAGGGGTGATGGTCGGCGTATTTGATTCCGAACTTCCGCATCAGCCGTGGGGCGATGACCGGGCCATAGACGGCAGAGCACTCGTCGAAATGTTCGCGGATGATCCGGCCCTGTCCAGGCACCGTCGGCGGATCCGGCCAGGGCAGCCCGGCCGCCAACGCCCGGCATTCGTCAAACACCCACGGCTGCCCGATCGAGCCGCGGGCGATGGTGACGCCGTCGACGCCGGTTTCCCGCATCATGGCCATGCAGTCCTCGGCCGTGTACAGGTCGCCACTGCCCAGGATCACCCCGTCGCCGGCGTGACGCTTGACGCGGGCGATGAACGACCAGTCCGCGGGCCCCACGTAACGTTGAGCGACGGACCGCCCGTGCACGGTAACAGCCGACGCGCCAATTTCGAACACGCCGTCGAGGATGGCGAAAAAATGGCGTTCGCTGTCCGGCGAATCGTCCATGCCGCGGCGCATCTTGACCGTCACCGGACGACGATCGCCGACCGCGTCGTACACCCGGCGGACGATTTCCAATGCCACCGGCGGCTGGGACAAATGGAATCCGCCCCGGCAACGGCCGAGCACCTTCCGCACGGGACAGCCGAAATTGATGTCGATGACGTCATACCCCGCATCCGACAAATCGGCGGCCGCCGGACCGAATGCTTCCGGCAGCGCCCCCATCAGTTGAGCCCCCACGGGATGATCGTCGTCGGCCACGTTCAGGATTTGCGCGCGTTTCTTGCCGCCCTGCAGCACCGTCTGGTCCAGCACGACGCCGCCGAGCGCGTATTGGCACCCGTAGCGCCGCGACATGCGCCGCATGGCCACGTCACTGTACCCGCTTAACGCGGCCTGCACGAACGGCACATCAATGGTCAACCGACCGAGGCGCAACATGATGGACACGCTAGGACCCGACCGCCCAGGCGTCAACGTCAGTTGTTGGAGACCGCAATGTCTGCTACAAGGGGGTGGTGCCGGAAGAACTAATCAAACGATTGCGGACCATGCCCGACGCCAAGAAAATCGCCCTTGCCATTTACGGCGAGTCGGTGGCCGCCTACCGCTACTCCATTCTGGCCGAGAAATCGACGTCCGCCGAGCACCGCAGGGTGTTTGAAGATATGAAGGCGGAAGAACTGGGCCATCAGACCGCGCTCGAACGACTGGCCGCCTCGTCGTTCCCGGACGGCAATTTCGTGCTGTCCGCGGCCGACAAGGAGCTGATCATCGCCGGCACGCGCATGCTCGACGTCACGACGCCGGCGGCGTTCCGGCGTGCGATGCAATTTCTGCACGACACCGAGCTTCGCACCGGGCGGTTTTACGACGCCCTGCACGAACTGATGCCCGCGGGCGAATTGGGCGTTTTCCTGAAGGAGATGGCCGCCGAATGTTACGAACACGGCGCCTCGCTGCTGCGAATCGACCCACCCGCCTGCACGTCGGCCTCGACCGCAACCGGCGAATGACGCAAGGTCGAGGCATCCATGTCGGCCGGGGGCCGATGACGTTCCAATAATAAATGCAGCAACACACGGAACGCGGTTTTTGCGAGTGACCGGCTTCACTATTCACAGCCATTCTTGTTAAATAAAAACTGCCTTAACCTTTTCGTAATAATAAAGTTATAACCAAATCAGACATCCACTTTCAATTGACCGCAGCCGGTTGCGTGCTAAGATCGGTCGGTGTCAATTGTTGTCGGCGACGAAGGCTGTTTGCCACAGCCACCACCTGACACGTCGCGTCGCCGGCGCATGGAACACAGCCCAGCGGGGCTGTTCGAAAATATTGGTTTCCGTACGCGGTCGCTCGCTTTTTGGGGAAAGAAGCGAATGCTCAACGGACAAAACGGCCAACGAATTGCCTGCGTGTTGATCGATTTGAACACGCAGCGCGATTTTTTCGAATCCAACGGCGCATGCCCGGTTGCCGACGCGCGGGAATATTTTCCCAAACTGCGCCGCATTGTCGCATGGGCTCGCCGCAACCACGTGCCCATCGTGTCGTCCATGGATTCGCATCGCGCGTGGGAACGACCCGACCACGGCGGGCGGAAACATTGCGTGGACGGCACGAACGGCCAACTGAAACTGGGCTTCACGCTCTTTCCCAATCGCGTGTTCGTCGATGGTGACAACACCATCGCCGTGCCGGTCGACCTTTTCAAACGCCACCAGCAAGTCATCTTCCCGCAACGAACCAACGACCTGTTCACCAATCCCAAGGCTGATCGGTTCATGACCCAGCTCACCGCCGAGGAGTTCATCCTGTTCGGCGCGGTGACCGAACGGGAGATCAAGGCCGCGGCGCTGGGCTTGATGGCCCGGCACCGCCGGGTCACCGTTTTGGTGGACGCGTGCGGCGGCTGGAATTCATCGGAATCGGATTTGTCGCTTCGGCAGATCTCCGCGAAGGGGGCGATACTGTCCAATGTTGACGAACTGTTGACCCGCCGGCTGTCCCGCTCGTGGCGCTACACGCAGGATGATCTTGTTCGTTCGTGCCGGGGCAACGGCATCTGCCGATCGACCAACGGCAAGGCCCACGGGAACGGCCGCGCCAACGGCGGCTCGCGTGCGAATGGAAACGGCACGTCGGGCGCAAACGGACGGGCAATCCCGAAGAACGGTCACAACGAGCTTCCCGGTAGCAACGGCTTCGGCATCCAGCACTAACTGCGCACGATCCTGAATCATCGTTCAATCGGCGCCCTGTCAGTCGGTCCGGTTCACCCATCGCTTGACAATTCCGCATTCGCGGGTGTGATTCACCGATGCCGCCACGAATTGGAGAGGGGCAATGATTCGCAGCGGATTGCCGCGAATGGTCCGATACCACCGACCTGTCGGGTGGCACGGGCAAGCGTACTCGCTTGCCCGTGTATTCAGCCCCCTACTCCCGCTCGGTTTCATCCTTCGCACCCACACCACACGGACGACGGCGTGCCGTTGTCCGTGCCACCCAAGCCGAGGGCGTAATCGTGCCGTGGCACAACGAACCGATGCCGCTGGCATTCGATGGGGAGTCGGGTTTGGAGCCTTCCTGCTGGCGGTGACCGGCGGCTGCATGACGCCCGTTGATCATCGTCCGGCGACACTGGTGATCGTGAACGCGCGGGTGTGGACGGGCGCGGGATGCGAAGCCGAGGCCGTCGCCGTTGTCGAGGACACGATTTCGACCGTTGGATCGAACGCGTCGGTTCGGCGGTTGATTCGTGAGGACACCCGGGTCATCGACGCCGGGGGACGTCGGGTCATTCCGGGAATCACCGACAGCCATATTCACATCGTATCCGGCGGGATGCAACTGGCTCGATTGAATCTGCGCGACGTCGGATCGCGGCAGGAGTTCGTCGATGCCGTCGCGACAGCGGCCAACGCGGCGTCATCGGCCGCATGGATTCTCGGCGGGCGATGGAGCGTGGAAAGCTGGACCGATCCTTCACCGCCGCGCAAGGAATGGCTCGACCCGGTCACGGCCGGACATCCGGCATTCCTGTCGCGAATGGACGGTCACCAGGGATTGGCCAATTCCGAAGCGTTGCGTCTGGCGGGCATCGACGCCAACGGCCCGCCCGATCCGCCGGGCGGCATCGTCGAACGCGATCCGACGTCCCACGAGCCGACGGGCATTCTGAAGGACGCAGCGATGGACCTGGTGTCGCGGCACATTCCGCCGACGTCGGACGAGGATCAGTACCAGGCGCTACTGCGGGCCATGCGGCACCTCAACAACCTCGGCGTGACCAGCGTGCACGACATGTCGGGTCCGGAAGACCTGCCCGCGATGATCCGGGCGCACAACGAGGGCGCGATGACGGTCCGGATTCGCAAGCTGTTGTCGGTGAATGACTGGCGGCCGGCGCTCGAACAGGTCACCGGTTTCCCGATCCATGACGCGTGGCTGCGCGTCGGTGGATTCAAGGCGTACATGGACGGCTCGATGGGCAGCCGGACGGCGTACATGTACCGTCCCTACGCCGATGCCGAGACCGGCGCCGAGTACGCGGGCGGCATCCTGGCCGATCAGGCCACTCCGCCGAAGGAACTGCGGCACATGATCGAAACGGCCGATCGCGCGGGGTTGCAGTGCGTGGTACACGCCATCGGCGACGAGGCCAATCACATTCTGCTGGACGCCTACGCAGCCGTCGCCCGCAGGAACGGTCCGCGCGACCGCCGTCATCGGATCGAGCACGCCCAGCACCTGCTGCCGGAAGATATTTCGCGATTCGCGGAGCTGGGCGTGGTGGCGTCGATGCAGCCCTATCACAAGGCCGACGACGGGCGCTATGCGGATCGGGCGTTGGGAGCGGAACGTCTGGCGGGTTCGTACGCATTCCGCTCGCTGATGGAATCGGGCGCCTTGGTCTGCTTCGGCAGCGATTGGCCGGTGGTGACGTGCGATCCATTTGCGGGCATGGCCGCGGCCGTCACGGCGCGGACGCTGGATGGCAGGACGTGGATTCCGTCGGAGTCGATTTCGATCGAGGAGGCGTTGCGGGCGTACACGGTCGGCGCGGCGCGGGCCGGGTTCGCGGAGAAGGAAGTCGGCGCCATCGAACCGGGCAAGCTGGCCGACATGGTGATCCTCGACCGCGACATCCTGGTCGTTCCCGCGGATCAGATCGATGGGACGCGGGCGATCACCACGATCGTCGGCGGACGGGTCATCCATTCGATCGGACGGACGCTATCGGATGACGCGGGCTTGTTGAAATGACTCGACTTCGGACGGTCGTGGATCGCAACCGTCTTCCACCGGGTCGGGCTTGCGGGCGACGAATAGCATCATGGTCCCCAGCAGGCTCAATCTGGAAAGTCCGACGCCGATTCGGCCGGGTATCGGTGACTCGAAATAGGTGCGCGACATCAGTTCCAGTCCCGCAGAGCGCAGGGCCATCGACAACCGCGAGACCGAGTAGGTTCGCAGCGAGTGGCGCCGGTATCGCCGACCGGGCAGCTTGTCGAGATGCAGGATTCGTCCCGCCCAATCGCGGGCAGCGCCGATGACGCTCCGTCCGTTGGGCACGGAAATGAAAAGCGTTCCACCCGGAACGAGGGCGGCCGCGAGGCTGTCGAGCAGCGTCGATTCATCCTCGACGAACTCGATGACGCTGGAACAGAGGATGGCGTCGTATTGCGACGCACCCAACGCCCGGTCGTCGCCGTCAATGACGCGAAACGTCGCGTTCGTGTTTCCGGCGCGCTCCGCTTCGGCAAGAGCGAATTCAATCATGTTCGGCGCTGCGTCCAGGCCGACCACACGGTATCCGCTCTCGGCCAGCGCGACGGACATCACGCCCGGGCCGCAGCCGAAATCGAGGATCGCGCCGCCCTGTGGCACGATCCGCCCGATGCGTTCGGTGAACAGCCGTAACCGATCGAAATGCGACTGCTTGCAACCGTACAGCTTGGAGAGCCGATCGGCCTGGGTGTCGAAAAAGGCGACGCCGGCGCGGCTGGGTTTGTTTCTCTTCGGCAAAACGCTCTCCCGCCGATTCGCGCCGTCGGAACGGTCGCTTATCAGGCTTCGCCGGCGTTGCAGCACAACGACGCTGGACTGAACAACTCAACGGAAAAACCGTCGAGCAGTGCCCGCTTTCCCAATCCGGTGTTTGAATGCGGCCATGCCGACGAGGGCCGCGCCCCGACTTCCCCGTACCCATTCTAGGTTCCAACAGACATGTCGGCAACCCAATCCGTCATTAAAAACCGGACGTGCAAATCGTGCGGCAGTTCATATCTTGGCAAACTCACATTGGTGGGGTGGAAGGCGTTGAAGTCATGCGAATGCGGCTCGACAGGTGCCGGCGGTAGGGTATCCCTTGTCCGCGATCGGAGCCGATCCCAGTCGGAAATGCGGCACGGAGATCCAGTGCGTGTGACAACCGCTCGGAAGCGGTCGCCGGAGTCAATGGTATTGGCCCGCGACGTTCGTTGAGCGACACGCCCCGGGGTCTTGCCGTTCGTGCCTACGCGCCCCGTGCTTTCCCCGACTCGATCGCCGCCTTCAAGTCGTCGAGGTCTTTCTCAACCATTTTGGCGAGCGACTTCATCATCGGCTTCATCAGTACCGACATGACTTTCGCGAAGAACGTCAGTGGCCGGCCGTCGAATTGCATCTGCACGTTCGTGCCCTGCCCATTGGGCGTGAACCGAAACTCCGTTCGATACCGGCACCCGCAGCTTTCCATCCCCAACAGGTAACGGTGCGGCCGCTCGAACTCGAGCACTTCCATCGTTTCGGTCGCTTCGCGTTTGAACATCATCCGCGTCTCGCGGAATCGCGTGCCCACGCGGACCGGACCGTCCGTCAACATCTCCACGCGGACGATGGCCGGGATGACCTGGGGTGCGTGATGAAAATCGCTGGCCCGCTCGAACACCGTTTCGGGACCGGCCGCTATGTGTCTGGTGATCGTGAAACCCGCCATCGTCCCTGCGCCCCCCATTCGCGTTACGGTTTTTTTGTGAAGGTAAATTCCACGACTTTCGTGTTCTTCTCTCCGATGGGCAGATCGTGCACCTCCAGCACCACCTTGTCGCTGGACGGAAACCGCCAGACGTATTTCACCATCTTGTCGTGCTCGCCGGTCATGTATTCATCCAGCGTTCCATAGGTCAGGAGGGCATCGCCGCCCGGGTCCATATCCCCTTCCGAATGGGTCATGGCCGTGTCCATATTCGACACCGACGTGGTCACGTAACTCATCTTGAAGTTGTCGTAACCCAAGATCATGAACCCCTGGTAATCGCGTCCCATGAACTTGCCGCTGGTCTCCAGCTTGATCCAGCGACCGTCGATCAGCCACGTGCACTTCAGTTCGCCCTTCTCGCCCGGTCCCGATTGGCCGCCCATCACGAACCGCGTTTCCATCTCCCAGTCACCCAGAAAACGATCGAGTTGCTTGTGCTGTGCGCCGGGTTCAATGAACTTTTTGACCCGCTCGAACGCTGCGGCCATCGCGTCCGCGGGCTCTTTCGGCGCTTCCGCGTTCTGGGCCAATACGGAAGCCGTCGCCAATCCCGCTATCGCGACCGCCAGAATCCCAACTCTGCGAACATTTGCCATCGTCGTATCTCCTTTTTTCGTAACCATTCGGTCATCTGTCATGCCACGGACAAGCGATCGCGCGGCGGATGCAATCGTAGGGCGGGTTTTACCCGCCATTCGCGCGACTAATATCGGCCGTGCGGAGGCGGGTAAAACCCGCCCTACGACGACCACCCTAGGCCGGCCACAACGCGACCGGAAGCCTGCGCGTCCTCACGGGCCAGCTCCTGAAAAAACCGAAACCGTTGTTGCAAACATCCCGGCGGGTCGGCCGTCAGCGCCGTCGCAATCAACGATTCCGACCGCGGGGCCGGTCGGGCCAGCGGCACGACGCAGACCAGTAGCAGCCCGACCGTCGCAGCGGTCGCCGCACGGCGCCACGCCGGCCGGCACGGCCGCGGCCGCCGCAGGCATTCCAGCCGCTGAACGATCTGGCTGCGGCGGCGCATGAACGCCAGCGACCCGTGTGCCGCCGCAGCCAGATCGTTC
>JABFSN010000267.1 GCA_013140575.1 Phycisphaerales bacterium
CCTCCTGAACCAACGCCACCGCCCGCCGGCGACGACGTTCCAACTCCTCGGCGCTTCCTTGCGGTCTCATGTACCCTTTTATCGTGCCGCGAAGTCATGTTTCTTTAATTAGGCGAAGATCAATAGGCGCGGTAGGCGCGCAGAATCAGCTCCACGAATTCCCATTCCTTTTGTTCGATGATCCGGCGTTGCATCTCCCGGCGGGGAGAATCTTCAACCGCTAATGAACGCGAATGAACGCCAACATCTTCTCTTGATTCGCGTGCATTCGCGTCCATTTGCGGTTCTATTCCGATGTAATGCTGCCGCTCGTACTTGCCCAGGTTGAGGATTTCAAAGGCGCGGTAGTCCCTCCCTTCGGCCTTGAGCTGTCGCTGCACGCCGATCATCCGCTTGCGCGTGGTGTGAATGGCGAATTTGCCCATGTCGCTGACGATCCACCTGCGTCCCAGTTTCTCCGCCACCGCCGCCGTCGTCCCCGCCCCGCAGAAGAAATCAGCGACGAGGTCGCCGGGGTTGGAAGAAGCGTTTATGATGCGTTCGAGGAGGGCTTCGGGTTTTTGCGTGGGATAGCCGGAGCCTTCTTCCGACCATGAGACGATTGGCAGAATATCATCCCATATACTTTGAACTGCCCCACCGTCCGCTTCGTCAAGATATTTCTTGTAACGTGGAATATCCTCAGTCGTGTAAAACAGCCGATCTTCGCGTTCTGATTTCTCCATGTTCTCTTCCGTGTATGCCCACATTCTTCCTCGTGGTGGCTATTTGCCTTTCCACTCGTAGACGCCGGTGCTGCGCCCGTGGGCAGGCGCGGTGATATCACGGGACATGAATCGTCTGCCAGTCCGTTCATCGATGTACCGATAGTAACGCTCCACATACCACTCTTCAAAGGAAGCGGTTGGGTTATTCCATGTCCATTTGTTCCTAGTCTTGCTGTAGGAATAGAGCGTGTCGTCAATAATCCCATATCGACCTGGATCGCTATGTGCCGTAGTTCGTTTCCATACAATTGAATTCCGAGCCGAGTCCGTTCCAAATACCTCGTCCAAGGCGAGGCGAATATAGCTATTCACTCGCCAATCGCAGTGCACATAAATACTTCCATTCTCTGCCAATAAATCGCGCATCAGCACCAGCCGTTCGTAGATCATGGCGATGAACGAATCGGCCCCTTTGCCCCATGTGTCGCGGCAGGCGATTTCTTCGAGGATTCCGGGCTTCTTGGTGAAGGTGTCGCCGCCGTCGCCGATCTCGATGTCCATGCTGAAGTCGGCGCCCACGTCGAACGGCGGGTCGATGTAGATGAGCTTGAGACCGCCCTGGGCCTCGATCTCGGCGCGGAGCGGTCCGCTCTTGAGCGACGGGAGGATCAGCTTGTTGTCGCCCCAGATGAGCTTGTTGGTCCAGCCCTTGAGCTGCCGGCCCCGAAAATCAAAGAGAGGAACCTGGTCTTCAACCGCCGATGAACGCGAATGAACGCCAATATCTCCCTCTGATTCGCGTGTATTCGCGTCCATTCGCGGTTTCTCTACGCGGGGCTCGTCCACCTGTTCGATGGTCTGGAAAGGCAGGACGATGTTGCAGACCTCGGCCGTCTTGCCGTTCCAGACCAGCTCGACCTCGCGCCTGTCGCCGAACAGCAGGAATCGGTACTTGTCGGGCAGGGGCTTGTCGGCTTCGAGGAAGCGGACGATCTCCTGCTTTTCCTGCTCGGTCAGTCGCGGCATGGGTTTCGTTCCCGGCTACTGTGACGATGCCCAACCGGCATTGTGCCGATTGACCGGGGACGCGTCCAGCGTCTCGCGCACCTTGCTCACCGCGTCTTTGCGGCGCGCCGGGCTTACCAGTTTCCCCTTGCGGCCTCCTGAAGAATCTGCTTGTCCAGCGTCAGATCCGCGACCGCTTTCTTCAGCCGGCGATTCTCGATCTCCAACTCCTTGAGGCGCTTCGCTTCGTCGGCCTTCATCCCGCCGTACTGGTTCCGCCACCGGTGAAACGTCGCCTCCGACACCGCCAACGCCTGGCACACCGCGGCAATGTCCTTGCCCTCCGACAACATCCCATCCGCCTCCCGAAGCTTGCGTATCACCTGCTCCGGACTGTGTCGCTTCCGCTTCATCATCGAGTCCTCCCGCCCGAACCCCGAGCCCGGGGACTCTCATACCACCTGGATCAGTTTTCGGGGAGCAGGTCAGTCGGCTAACACGCGTGGGCGAATCGGTGGTTAATGGCGCATCGATTCGGCCACCTCGTACACGGTCTCGCTCAATGTCGGATGGGGGTGAATCGTCTCGGCTAGGTCCGTCGCCACCGCACCCATCTCGATGGCCAGCGCCCCCTCGGCGATCATTTCCCCCGCGTGCGCCCCGGTGATGCCCACCCCCAGCACGCGTTGCGAGTCGGGATCGAACAGAATCTTGGTCAACCCATCGGTCCGGCCGATAGACACCGCCCGTCCAGACGCCACCCATTGCATCTTGCGGACCTCGTGCTTGATCCCCTTCGACTTGGCCTCCGCCTCGGTCAGCCCGCACCACGCGATCTCCGGATCGGTGAACACCACGGCCGGTATCGTCCGCCGGTCGAATAGGACGTTCCGCCCGGCGATCGCTTCCGCACACACGTGCCCCTCGTGGATGGCCTTGTGGGCCAGCATCGGGTTGCCGATGACGTCGCCGATGGCGAAAATCTTCGGGTCGGCCGTTCGGAACTGCGCGTCCACCTGAATGAACCCCCGCTCCACTTTCACGCCCGTCCGCTCCAGCCCCAACCCGTCCGTGTTCGGCGTCCGCCCGACGGCCACCAGCACCCGGTCGAACTGCTTTTCCTTCGGCTGCGATTCCCCCTCGAAATCGACCTCCACGGTTTTTCCCGTGTCCTTCATCTTCACCACGCGCGTCTTCAGGCAGATTTCGTGCAGCAGCTTCTCCATCCGCTTGGCCAGCGGCTTCACCAAGTCGGCGTCACACCCCGGCAGCAACGAATCGAGCATTTCCACGACCGTGACTTCGGACCCCAGCGTCGCGTACACCGCTCCCAATTCCAACCCGATGTACCCGCCGCCGACCACCAGCAGGCGCTTGGGCACCTCCTCGACGGTCAACGCCGACGTCGAATCCCATACCCGCGGACTGTCAATCTGAATCCCCTTCAGCACGATCGGTTTCGACCCGGTGGCCACGATCGCCCGCTTGAACTTGATTCGCGGAACGTCGCCGCCGGTGATCGCGACATGCTTGTTGTCCTCGAACCGCGCCAGCCCCTTGACCCGTTCGATCCCCAGTTTCTTCGCCACGCTGTCCAGCCCCTTGGCCAGCTTGTCGACCACTCCGTTCTTCCAACCCCGCACGCCGTCGAGTTCGATTTTCGGCTTGCCGAACGAAACGCCGAACTCCTTGCCGTGCTCCGCGGCCGCGATCAACTCGGCGATCGACAACAGCGTTTTCGACGGAATGCACCCGCAGTGCAGACACACCCCGCCCAGCGGCCCCCGCGACTCGACGATGGTCGTTTGAATGCCCAGCTTCGCCGCCCGGAACGCGGCCGAATGCCCCCCCGGCCCTCCGCCGATTACCAGCAGATCCGTGTCCTGCGTAAACTCACCGACGACCATCAGCTAGCCTGCCTTCCGTTATCATGGGATTCGACGGCTGTTTTCGCGCACCGCCGCGCTCGGCGGATTGTAGGGCGGGTTTCACCCGCCGTCGCCGGCAAGACGGCGTCGAACCGCACGACGCCACTCGCAACTCGGGTGGCCCACCGCTGTTTCTTCGCCCGGAGGGCGCACGATCTTAGCCGGGGACTTCAGTCCCTGGACGTCCGTCCCCATGTCTCTGCCGCCCGGAGGGCGCACGAGTGGTGGCCATCAAACGGCGGGATCCAATCACTCTTCATTCCCGATGCCGATCGGTGCGGTCGGGTTTCCTGGCACGGGATTGCATTTCCGCGCAAGGTCGCGTTCCCGGCATTCCGAATCTGCGAAAATCTGCGCAATCTGCGGATTGACCTTCCCGGTTTCGCCTGTTGTCATGCGAGCCTCGTCAAAACAACATCGTCACCGGATTTTCCAGAAAGCGAATCACGTCTCCGCAGAACCGCGCCGCCTGCGCCCCGTCCGCGATGCGATGATCGAACGACAAATTCAACGGCATCATCGTCCGCACCACGATCTGACCCCCGCGGACCACCGGCGTCTCCTTCGCCCGCCCGACGCCCAGAATCGCCACTTCCGGATGATTGATGATCGGCGTGCTGAACATCCCGCCCAGCGCCCCGACGTTGGTCAACGTAAACGTCCCCCCCCGCAAATCCTCGATCGCGAACTGCATGGTCCGCGCGCTCTCCGCGATCTTCGCCAGCGCCGCGACGATTTGTGTCACGCTCAACCCGTCGGCGTCGCGGACGTTGGGCACTACCAACCCGCGTTCCGTGTCCACGGCCACACCGATGTTTACGTAGTCCTTGTAGATGATTTCGCCCTTTTCCAGATCGAGGCTCGCGTTGAACACCGGATGCCGTTTCAACGCCGTCGCCACCACCCGAATCAGGAACGCCATCGCCGTCACCCGCGACCCCGTCGATTCGTTGAATTCCTTCCGCACCCGCTCCAACTCGCTGATGTCGGCCTGATCGATGTGCGTCACGTGCGGAATCGTGAACGCCGACTTCACCATCTGGTTGGCAATGGTCTTGCGAATCTGCGATAACGGCGACCGCCGCACCGATCCCCACTTGTCCGCGTCCTGCACTCCCGGCGGCGTTGGAATCGACATTTCTCGCGCGACGCGCGCCATTGCCGCCGGCTGACCCGCAGCCGCCGGACGTCCGCCGCCCGACGCGGCCGACTCCACGTCTTCACGCGTCACCCGGCCGCCCGGTCCGCTCCCATCGAGCGCGTCGATATCCACGCCCATTTCCCGCGCCAGCTTGCGAACCGCCGGCGCCGCCGGCGCGCTCGTCCGCTTCGACGACGACGCCGCAACCGGTGCGCTCGCCGCCGGTGCGATGGTCGGCGTGGGCGTCGGCTTCGCCGCGACGGGCGGCGCCGCCTTCGCCGGCGGCTGTTGGACCGCCGCCGCCGCGGATTTCTGCGCCGTCGCCGATCCGTTGCCGTCGAACGAAATCAGCACGGCCCCGACGTTGACCGTCTGGCCCTCCTTGACGTGTACCTTGGTGGCCACGCCCGCGAATGGCGACGGAATCTCCACGGCGGCCTTGTCCGTCTCCACCTCGAACAAACCCTGGTCCTCGGCGATGGTCTCGCCCTCCTTGACCAGCACCTTGATGATCTGCGCCTCGGTAATGCCTTCGCCCAAATCCGGAAGGGTGAATTGCTGTGCCATGCCCTTTACTCCGTCGACCAACTGTGCGCGACTCGATCGCGCCGACCCCCCGCGTCAAACATCGTTCTATTCAGGGGATGCATTCCGAACGTGTGAAAAATCGGAGAGGGGGGGATTCGAACCCCCGGTACGGTTGCCCGTACACTGGTTTTCGAAACCAGCTCCATCGGCCACTCGGACACCTCTCCACATCGCGACTAATGAACCGCCCGGCCGCCCGCATACGCCAACCCATCGACCGGGTTTGCGCCCGCGGCGTCACGCGAAACGCGCGGGCCGCGTACTATACCCGCCCGGCATCGCTTCGCAATCCGACCGGCGCCCCCCTCATCGAACGCGGGCGACGACAATGGAAATGTCATCGACCTGGGCCGCCAGACCCGCGAAACGCCGCGTGTCCCACAGAATCTGATTGGCCAGCGCTGCCGCCGGCTCCCGCCGGCGCTTGTAAATGGACTGCCGCAGTCGATCGCGTCCGAACGCTCTCCCGTCGAAATCCACCGTGTCGATCACGCCGTCGGTGTAGAACACGATCACGTCGCCGCTCTGCAACGCCACCACTTCGTGCTCGAACCCGGCCTCGGGCAGGACGCCGATGACCATCCCCCCGGCCGACAGTTCGCGAAACTCGCCTTTGCGCAGCAGCAGCGCCGGATCGTGTCCGGCGCTGACGTAGTCGAGCGTGTGTTCACGCGCCGAAAAAACGCCGTAGAACACGGTGGCGAACTCGCCAACCAGCGAGTCGTGACACATATGCCGGTTGACGCGGGCCACGATGGTCCGCACGTCCTGAATGATCGACGCCTGGGCCCGCAGCGCCGCCCGGATGGACGCCATGATCAGCGCCCCGGGAATTCCCTTGCCGACCACATCGGCAATGGCGAAGCCCATGGCGCCGTTGGACAACTCGACGAAATCGTAAAAGTCGCCGCCCACCTCCAGCGATGGACGATACACCGCCCCGAAATCCAGCCACGGATGCACCGGCGGCTTTGCCGGGATCATCCGCCGTTGAATCTCGCCCGCGTAACGGATCTGATGCCGATAGCGGTCCGTCTCGTGACGCTCGGCCATCGATCGGGCCTGCAGGACGGCGGCCGCCACCTGGCTCCCGGCGCTCCGCAGAATGGCCGATTCATCGTCCGTGAACCGCCGCGGTTGATCCGAATATACTCGTAGGACGCCCACCGTCTTGCCGCGGTAGGTCATCGGGGCGCACAGTGCGCCGACGATCCCCTCCGCCCGCGCCTGATCCGGGTAACGCACCCGCGGATCGTTGTACGCGTCGGCCACGTGCACCGTCTCGCCGCGCATCGCCGCCGCGTCGATGGGGTTCTCGCTCAGCAACACCGGTCCCTTGTTGAGATAGCGGTCGGAAAGATTGTACGAAGCCTTGATGGTCAGCTCGCCCGTGTCCTCGTCGAGGAGCCGCACGCTGCACGCCTTCATGCCCATCGCGTGGGTGATGCGATCGGCCATCCGGTCGAGAATCTTCTGCAAGTCGGCCGTCCCCGCGAACGACGCCGACAGGTCGAGAATGGTGTGCAACGCCTCGACCTGACCGGTATGCCCGGTGGGGCGCTCGGCCGCCGCGCCGGCCGACCGCGTCGAAACCGTAGTCCCCGCGGATTGCGTTTTTCGCGCCGTACCATGGGCAACGCCGCCCCGCTTGGGGGCGGCTGCGACCGCATTGCGATCCGCGGAAGGCCGACGCGCCCCCTTGCCGCCGCCCGCGGCCGCCCCGCGGCGCGTTCCCGATTTGTGCTTTCTATCGCCCACGGCGCGGGATGATACGTGCGTTCGCCTGCGTCGGCCAACCCGCCCGAGCAACCAGGATGGCCTTTGCGGGTGGGCGGGTTCAGAATAACGCGCGCCATCGTCACCCGCCTGCGTCGGTGGACTACGGCCGCGTCAACATGGACGTACACGCCCCCGACGTCGTCGGTTGGAGCAGCGACAGGAGCAGGGCGTCCCCTTGAATGGTCAGCGTCAGGTCGTGCCCGGCCGTGTCGAACGCGGTGACGCCGTCGCCGGTCGCCGTGTCGCCGTCGCAGTCCAGCGGGATGTCGTCGTTTTCCGGGAAACCGGTCAGCAACAGCGCGTCGCCGGATAACACCAGCTCGACCGTTTCGCCGTTGCCCGGGCAGTTGCCGGTCATCACATACAGCCCGAGCGCTTCGTCCCACTCGTTTGACCCGGTCGTTTCGCACGCATCGCCGGTGCCGTCGCCGTCCGAATCGGCCTGGTCGGCGTTGGCATCATCGGGACAGTTGTCGCACACGTCACCCACGTCGTCCCCGTCGGCGTCGTCCTGATCGGGGTTCTCGTCGTCCGGGCAGTTGTCGCAGATGTCGCCCAGACCGTCGTCATCGGTGTCCGTCTGATCGGGGCTGGCGGTGTCCGGGCAGTTGTCGCATTCGTCCGGCCAGCCGTCGTGGTCGGCGTCGTCGCGCGAGTTCAGGAACGATTCGTGCTGTCCGCCGCTGCCGATGGCGCCCTCGGCTTCTTCATTGAACGTACATTCGTATCCGCCGTTGCGACACATGACGCCCGGTTGGAAGCAGCTCGACGGAGCCGCCGTTTCGGTTTCCGTTTCGCCATCGCAATCCGCGTCAATGGGTAGGTCGGCGATCGACCGGACGATGCCGTGGTCCGACGGGTCGTATTCACCCGAGCCGTCGATCAACACCCAGCCGTTGTCCTCGCCGATCAGGTCCAGCCGCGTGCACAACTGCCCCGGCTCGCCGCAATCGACGAACTGGCCGTTCCCGGTCGATTGTTCGATGAACGTGAACTTGGGCAGCACGGGAATCATCGAATCAAACGTGCCGCAGTCTTCCTCGTCCAGCGTGATGGTGATCATGCCTTGCGGCTGGGGGAACGACGACAGGCACACCTGCACGTCGAACGGTTCGGGGTTCTGGCCGCCGTTAAACGTGGCCGTGATCGGCTCCACGCTCACCAGCCGCAGGGCGACGATCTCAATGGCCACCGTCACCGATTCGCCCTCGTCCGTGGGGCACAGATCTTCCAATCGCCGCACGATGGTATCGGCCGGACCGAGATTGTCCGGGTCCAGCGCCTCGCCCATCAACCGCACGGTGCCGGTGAACGGGTCGGAACCCGTACCGAAGAAGTCGGCCGGCAGCGGCGTGTCCGCGAACGAATAGCTGGTTTCGCTGCCCGGCGGCGTGGTCCACAGGTCGTCGGACGGTTCCCCGGTCCCGACGGTGCCGCCGTTGTCGTTCGCATTGGTGTTCGTGTTCGCGTTCGAATTGGCATTCCCGTTGCCATTGTCGTTCCCGTTGGTGTTTCCGTTCCCGTTGCCGTTCGACACCACCGGGCACCCGGTCAGACCGAACAGCGCCATGATCGTCAGCACGATCGAAACGAATCGCGAAGCAGCAGTCCGTTGCATGGGTCGGTTCCTTCCTGAAGACCGTTCAGATTCAAGTGGCGAAACTGTGTAGTCCCCGGCCGGGACACGTCGGTCGCGGCGCCCCGGACGCCGCCGGCGCAAACAGGCAGCGCCAACACGGATAATATCGAACATCGGCGCTCCGCAACTTCACTCCGCCGATCGTCGGTGAAGTTCAACGCCGCAAGTCCGCAACCGCCGGCAGACGATATTCGTATAAGGAGGGCCGCCGGACGCGACCGGGGCGCGCGGCCTGCCCGCAGACGGCGGGGAACGGATCACATCATGGGGCTGTTCCGGTGGACACGATGGGCGGTGGGGGCCGTGGTGATTGCCATGGCCGGTCTGTTCGCCGTCGATCAACTCCGGTCGCCCGAGCTTCGCCGGCTGGAATCGGAGGTCAAGCGCCTCGAGAAGCAGAAAGAGCAGCTGTTGGCCTATGCGCAGCAGTTGAGCGCCTCGCGGCGAGTCGCCCAGGTGGACGTGGTCAGGCAGACCGTCGACGAATCGGGCTGCCGGGTGTCGGAACTTGTCTGGCGCGAGATCGCGCCGGACGTCAGCATCGGGCCCACGCGGTCGATCACAACCTTCGGCAACCTCGTCTATTTCGAAGGGGCGGTCATCAAATTTGATTTTGAAGCCATCGGCCAGGATGTCCCCGAGCAGCGGACCAGCCTGGTTCTGTTCCGTCGCGTCTTCGGCGACTGTCAGATGCCCGTCTCGGTGGCCGAATTGGATCGGGCCGCACCGTTGGTCACGGCGCGGGCCAAACGGGTCGAGTTTCCCGCGCCCCACGCCTCGTTCGCCCCCGACGATGCCGTCGGTCCTGACGTCTCGATGCGGGTCGATGCCGATCCGGCGCGGCGCGTGGAAAACGAATTGTGGACGCTCTTCTGGCGGTTGATCGACGACCCGCGATTGGCCCGGACCTACGACGTTCGCGTGGCGCAGATCGAGGCGCCGGCCGTACCGATTCGCGAGGGCGATGTGTGGGAAATTACGCTCGATGCCGCGGGCGGGCTGAATCTGCGCAAGCTGGGGACGCGTGCGACAACCGGCGACGCGTCCCCCGACCGCGACCGCGTCGACGATGCTCCGGGCAACGCCGGCGGATCGGGCGTGCATCGCGGACGCTGAACGAACGCACTCCTACGGCGCCATCGGCCTCATCGGCGTTAAGACCGGTGGCTCGCGGTCTTGAATTCGCAGACTGAAAGGAAAAGACCATGAATAAAAGCACAATGATATTGGCACTGTCGGCAGTGGTTGCTTCGTCCGCGCCGGCGCAGGAGGCGCCGCTCTATGACGACCGGCCGAAGATCATCGCCAACGGCGAGGCAGTGGTGCAGGTGAGACCGGACAAGATTATCGTCTCACTGGGGATCGAAACGTGGGACAAGGACATCATGGTGGCCAAGCAGAAGAACAACGACATAATTTCCAAAGCCCGGGCCGCCATCAAGGACTGCGGTGTTGCGGCGAAGGACATTCAGACCGATTACCTGTCCATCGAACCGAGATACAAGGAAGACTACGAAAAGAGGGACTTCCTCGGCCATTTTGTGCGGAATACGCTGGTGATCACTCTTACCGACGCGGCAAATCTGGAGGAACTTGTGACCCGATCGCTGGAAGCGGGCGTGAACTACATTCACGGCATAGAATTCCAGACGACGGAATTCAAGAAGTACCGCGAAGAGGCCCGGGAAATGGCACTTAAAGCGGCGAAGGAGAAGGCGGACAAAATGGCCGCCGTTCTGGGGCAGACGGTCGGCGCTGCGATACAAATAACTGAGGGCTACGGCGGCTCGTGGTGGTATCGATCGAGTTGGCGCGGATGGAACTACGGACGTTACGAGGGAATGAGCCAGAATGCGAGGCAAAACGTCCCGGCCGGATCGGTGGATGATTCCGAGACGATTGCGCTCGGCAAAATCTCCATTCAGGCGAATGTCTCGGTTACTTTCGAATTGAACCGGTGACCGTCGAATCGAATCCCATCGCCGGGAGGCGCTACGGAACCGCGCGGAAGAACCGGTCCAAACGCGGCAGGTAATAATGCTCGCCATTGAGCGAAAACGCGATGCCGAATACCCGGCCGACGATGGCGTTTCGGCGAACCGTGCCGAAGAATCGCGAGTCGCGGCTGCCGTCACGGTTGTCGCCCATCACGAAGTATTCGTCCGCGGGCACGACCGTCGGCCCGAACGTCCGCGGCGCCGGTGACGCGGGCGTGGACATCACCGGATGGTCATGTTTCCCGACGCGTTCGGCCGCGAACTGATGCCGCCCGCGCTGCGCCGCATCGATTTGTTCGACCGTGTCCTGGTCCAGCGGACCGTAGGCCAGCGGTCGGCCGTTGATGACCAGTTGGTTTCGAATCAACTCGACGGTGTCCCCCGGCCCGGCCACTACGCGCTTCACCAGCCTTTCGCCCGAGTCCGGAGAAAAGAGGATGACCACGTCGCCGGGGGCGGGATCGCCCCACGAAACCAATCGCCAGCCGGTAAACGGAACGCGAAGATCGTAGGCCAGCTTGTTGACCACGATGCGGTCGCCCTCCAACACCGTCGGCTTCATCGAACCGGTGGGCACGTCGTGCCAGTCGGCGACGGCCGATCGAAACGTGCACAACACGATAACCACGGCGATGATGGGTCGGCACCATTCCCGCCAGACCCGACCCAGACGTTTCTTCCACACATACGCCATCTGCGTAATCTCCCATGGTCTCGACGCGCGAAAACCCCCGCTGGCGGCCCCGCGGCGATTCGGCCTCTTCGTGAGATTGTAGCCGGGAAATCGCCGGTCGACGTCAAAATCCGTCAAAATCAATTCCCCGTGGACGGCCGCCGCACGCCGCCAAGCCGTACGGCGAGTTATTGTCCCCCGCCCACCGAGCGCCGTCGGCGAGGGGCGCGGTGTTTATGGGTCGCCACCCACAACGACGTACCTAACGCCGTGGGCGTTCAACAATGCGATAAACTCTTTGAAGTCGACGGGAAGCTTCATCGTACTCCTTCAACTGCTGATCCACGAGTGCCAACAGCACCTCCAGCCGTTCCCGCGGAGTCAGGCCGCGATAATATTCGCGGTCCGCGGCGTCGGCCTCCGCGTGACTGCTGAACTTGCGTACGGTCTTGTTCATTGCACCAGCCCCTTGGTCAGGCGCATGAACGCGGTCTCGAGGTTGACCTCTTCTTCCTTCAATTCGCGGATCTTGAAATTATTCTTTACCAGCGCCGCGGCGATGTGCGAAACGTCGGAAGCGCCGTCGTTGAGCTCCACCACCAGGTGTCCGTCGCGTTCCTCGACGGATCGCACCCCCTCGGTGCGCTGCAACAACAGGGCCGCCAGGTCCCGTTGCTCGGCGACGCGAACGTGCAACCGCGTGGCCAGTCGCGCCCGGCGCACGATGTCGTCGATCGCGCCGTGATACAACAACTGCCCGTGCTCAATAATGCCGACCGTGGTGCACAGTTCGGCCAATTCGTGCAGGATGTGCGAACTGATGATAATGGTCTTGCCCATGTTCCGCAGTTCTTTCAGCAGTTCGCGCATTTCGATGCGGGCCCGCGGGTCCAGACCGCTGGCCGGTTCGTCCAGTAGAAGCACTTTCGGGTCGTGCAACAATACGCGGGCGATGCTCAGTCTCTGTTTCATGCCTCGTGACAGCGAATCGACCAGCGCGTCGCGCTTGTAACTCAATTCGGTCAGTTCCAGAACGTCTCCCACCACGCGGGTGCGGCCTTCGCCGGTGATGTTGTACGCGCTGGCGAAGAACTCGAGGTATTCCTGGACCACCATGTCTTCATAAGCGCCGAAAAAATCGGGCACATAGCCGATCAGCGGTCGGATCTTGCGCGACTCGTAACCGACCACGTGTCCGCAGACGCGGGCCTCGCCCCATGTGGGCTGCAACAGGGTGGCCAGTATCCTGATGGTCGTGGTCTTCCCGGCGCCGTTGGGTCCGATGTAACCGAAACATTCGCCGTCCTCGATGTTCAGCGCCAGATTGTTGAGCGCCACGAGCTTGCCGTATCGTTTGGTCAGATTGACGGTCTGGACAATCATGTTCCGTTTCCAGCTTCGACGCCGCCGGAATCCGCGGCGCCGATGGGAATCAAGACGCGGTAGATGGTGATCGCCGATGACGGCGCCACCCGGCGATAGACCTCGTCGCCGTCGTCGCGGACGCACAGACTGGCCGGTCCCGCGTCTTTCGTGAATCCGATGAACAGCGCCGTGCGCGTGTCCACCAGATTGGACATGTCCAGGTGCCGGGCGCTTCCCTGGGACAATAACGGCGTCGCGAAATTGCGCAAGCCCGATTCATTCACGGGCGGATTATAGTCCCCGGAAAGGCTCAGCAGCATCGCGGCCAATTCGTGACGATCCATCGCCGCCCCGGGATGCGATGAACCGGTCAACTTGCCCAGTCCCATGCTGGTGAGCCGGTTGATCCACTCGCCCAACGATCGCTCCAGATCGCTGTCCTTCCACTGATCGAACTCGAGCTCTTCGCCGCGTCCGTCGGTGTACAGCGTGCGTCCCGGTTGGACGGTCTGTCCATTCGCTACGGCGCCCAGACTGAAGATGTAGACCTTGTCCGCGCGATTTGGGTCGGTCATGCTGTTATGGGCCATGGGAAACAAATCGCCGGCCGCGTACAGCAGATAAGCGTCGTCAATGTCGGCCCCCAGTTCATTGACGATGGTGCTGTCCGCCGCGATCCGCCAGTCGTATTTGAGGCCGCCCTGTTGAATGGACAATTGGGCGCGCAGGCGACCGGGCATCGACCCGCTCCATCGCCCTTCCAATTGCTTCAGCGTGCCGCGGATGGGCACTTCCCGCAGCTCCGCCCGCGACGGAATCACCTGGTATCGACCGGGATCGGCGAATTGCGACGTGCCCATGTCGGCGGGTTCCAGCGACAGCGGCATCAGTGTACACGCCGTCGGTCCCGGTTCCGTCACCTGCGGGTAGTCGTCGGGCAGCCAGACGTCAACCGTGCCGAACACGCTGGTCTTCAGGCCGAAATAAACCGTGGCCCGGGCCGTCGAACGATTGGCGTCGGCGTCAACAACGCTGATCTGCAACAGCTTCTTGCCCACGCCCCGCACCATCTGCACCCCCGCGACACTGGCCACGCTGGCGACGACGGCGACGACCCCGAACGCGCTCCAACTGTGCCGCAACAGACCTCGCGTTCGCAAAAACTGCCACGAACCCAGCGACGCCGCGAATGCGTACAGACCCAGAAAAATCATGGCCACGGCCAGATAGGTCTGGCCGATCTGGCGGAATCCCGTCCACCCAGTCAGTTCCCGCGGCAGACTGATCCGCTCCAATGCCATCCCCGCGCTTCCCTCGACCATGTCGCGGAGCATCAGCACCCGCCGGAACAGGTGAATCGGATCGCCCTTCCCGCCCAACAGGTCCAACAACGTGGCGGCGACGAACACCACTCGTCCGCGTTCTACGCGTCGGTCGGCGACGATCGTCGATTTCAGCGGGCCGCCCGCGCCGTCGAGGGTCTCCGCGATGATCGTCTGCGCATTGGGCCGCGTCCGGCAGGTGGTCACGACGATCGGCTTGTCGTACGACGGATCGTCGACCAGCCCCAGCATGTGCCGCCGAAAAGTGGGCAGCGCCGTCATCGGCCGCGTTGGCCCAATCTCCACCGGCAACATCGCCGCCAGTTTCGGCGTACCCGCCAACACGTCGGCGGTGCGGCCGGCCGCGATCACCAGCACCCCGCCCTGCCGCGTCCATTCGAGCAGCGCGTCCAACTGCAGCGCCGTCAAGGCCGTGGGGTCGGCATCGTCCCAGATGATCGCGTCCACGCTTTGCAAACCGATCCATAGCGTCGGCAGTGAAACCGGACTGATATGCGCCAAGCGAATGTCTTTGCGAAACTCGGCAGCCCGCGACGACGATTCGAACGCCTGGGCCGAACCCACCACCTCGCCCAGCGACAGCACCAGGTAGTCGTCGGGGGTCAACAGCTCGCACGCCGCGTTCCGTCGCAGCACCGGAACCGCCTGCCCCCCTGACACCATGTCCACCCGCCGCCCGTCGTTCGAGGAGACCTCGACGCTGAACGCGTCCGCCGCGGCCGAGTTCACTCCGGCCAACGCATACAACGTGTATTCACGCTCCTGATCGCGCAGCAATTGAACGCGCTGGGCGTCGTAGGCCAGGTCGCCGTCGATGTCCGGTTGCGAAATCCGAATCCACCCGTCGAACGACTCCTCGCCGTCCAGCCGCAATCGAACCACCACCGGCGCCCATTCCCCCGGTCGGACCGCCTGCTCGCCGCCGATCACCCGCACGATCGGAAACCCGACGCGGACGATCTGACCATCCAGAACCGCCGACGCCGGTGCGACCGGCGCCAACGCCCCGATTGCGACGAGGATGTTTTTCGGGATTCGCATCGACCATGCCCCGGGGGTCAACCAGCACGCGTGAACAAACAGTTTAGCCGTTGCCGTGCCGGTGACAATCTCCGCGGGCCGTGTGTTGTCGTCGTCCATTCGCGTGTTACCATTCGCCCCCGGGTTGCACAATCGTGGGCGGCAGGGCGCGATTCCATGGGCGTTTGTCGATTGGGAACGGCCGGCTGGTCCTACAAGGACTGGGACACGGTCTTTTATCCCCCGGGCACGCGCGCGGGCGAGTACCTTTCCATTTACGCCGAACGATTCAATATCGTCGAGGTAGATTCCACTTATTACCGCATCCCTGCCAAGCGCACGGTTCAGGGTTGGTTCGACAGGACGCCGGATGATTTTCGCTTCGCGGTCAAGATGCCCGGGCTGATTACGCACGAAAAGGTGCTCGAAAGGTGCGAAGCCGACCGCAACGAATTCCTCGACGCCATCGCCCCGCTCGATCACAAACTGCATTCGATTCTTCTACAATTCGGCTACTTCAACAAGGCGGCGTTCGCGTCGGCCAAACCGTTCATGGACCGTCTCGATCGGTTTCTCGCCGCGTTTCCCCAGCCCCGCAGCCTGGCCGTCGAGATTCGCAACAAAAACTGGCTGAACGACGAGTTCCTGCAATTGTTAAGAAGCCACGGTGCGGCGCTCGCACTGGCGGATCAGGTATGGATGCCCCCCATCGAACAGGTGCTCGACAAACACGACTGCATCACCGGCGATTTCCTGTACGTCCGGTTGATCGGCGACCGCCACGGCATCGAGAAGATCACCACCACATGGGACAAGGTCGTCGTCGACCGCCGCGAACGAATCGCATCGTTGGTGACAGCACTCGCCGGCGTGATATCCGCCGCCGACGTGGTCACGTTCATCAACAACCACTACGCCGGGCACGCCCCGGCCAGTTGTGACGAATTCCTCGCCGCCATGGCGATGGTCGCGTCCGGTCAAGTCCATGCGCGGAAGAAAGAAACCGTCCGCGACCCGTCGTCGGAACCCGCGGCACCCGCTAAAAAGGCGACGGTCCGCCGGAAGGCAGACGGCGCGGATTCGAGACGTGGCAAACGCGGGGGCTAGCGACCCGACAAATCCGATTATTCGGGACGGGCGTTCTGATCAGAACCCGCCACGCGAGTGGCGGGCCGCACGGAGCCGACGCGGAAAAACAGAACGCACGCGATCCGATTCCCATTCGTCCCCGGACTTGCGTCCGGGGTTCTGATACGCACCCCCCGCCGAGGGTGGGAACGACTCCGCTCGTGATTCACTCCCGTCCCATTGGACTTCCCACGAAGCAAGAACGGCGCATAATGGCGATTCGATGCCCCAGCAAACACCCAACCAGGTCCGCATCCGACCGCCGGCCACCTGCCCGGCCATCCGCGTGGTCATGATGCCGCGGGACACCAACGCCGCGAACACCATTTTCGGCGGCGTGCTGTTGAGCTACATCGACCAGGCCGGATTCGTGGAGGCTCGCCGCCAGGCGAACCACCGCTACGTCACCGTGTCCATGCGCGAGGTCGTGTTTCACGAGCCGGTCTTCGTCGGAGACGTGGTCAGCTTCAATTGCGAAACCGCCCGCATCGGACGAACGTCCATTACCGTCCGCGTCACAGTGGTCGCCGACCGTTACACCGGCCCGGCCCGGTCGATCAAGGTCACCGAAGCCGAGGTCGTCTTCGTAGCCATCGACGAAGACTGCAAGCCCATTCCGGTTTTCGACGATTGATCGCCCGTCTCCCCCGCCCGTTCGGCCGACTGGACGATTCCGCCGCCGACGGACGATATCACCTACGGGCGGGAGTACGCCCCGCGCGAGTTGGGATTCCATGTTGTACGCGGCGATGACATTCTGGATGCTGGCCATCGTCCTGTCGGCCTGGGGGGTCCACCAGCTGTGGAGCGGCATGGTCAAACCCAGGGTGGTCAACACCATCCTGTTGCCCGGAACGCTGGTGGCCCAGTTGGGTCATGTTCTGGGGATGCTGATCACCGGCGCCACGGTCACCAACACCGCGTTGTATCAGGACGAATCCGGGGAGCCGCAGACCACGCGCGACGCGAAACCCCGAATCCCGCTCATCGGCCCGATCGCCGTCGGACTGCTGCCGTTGCTGGCTTGCGCAACGGCGATTGCCCTATCGATCCGCTTCATCGGCGGTGATCGGATGGATGGCTTGCCGGACACGGAATTGGCCACGACGTTGCCGACGGCGCTGGCCGGTTTCTGGCAGCTTGTCCGCGACACCGTAACCGTCGTCGAGCATCTGATGGGCGGAATGATTCAATGCCTGCCCGGCGACTGGCGGATGGGACTGCTGACCTACCTGCTGATCTGTCTGACGGTGCGGATGGCCCCCTTTCCGGGAAATCTGCGGGGTTCACTAGGCGCCATTCTGCTGGTTGGGGTGCTTTCCGCGTTGATCGGTATCGTCTACGCCCCGTTAACCGACCACGTTGCGCGGGCATGGGGCCTGTTGAGCCTGACCGCTTCCATCCTCTTTCTTCTATTGATCTTATCGACGATCCTGCGCGGTTGCGTGGGCCTGATGCGGCTCCTGATGGCCAATGCCTGACCGGTTCCGGGGGCGATTCCGGGCGACGGCTTCCAAAAAAACTTCACAAGGCAAAAAAAGGGCTTGACAGCCCGTGGGAAACGGTCAAATTCTCCGCGCCCGACCCGGCGACCGCGGGGGAGTCGTGGGGGCAGGACGCTTCCCATAGGAGTTGAACATGGTGCGTGTACTGAGACCGGCCGAGGTGGCCGAACGATCCGAAACGCAGGACGATTCCGTGGCCGGTGGACCCGTTGCGGAACACTACCCGGCCGACGAAACCGACCCGGTCGATTGGCTGATGAGCGCCGAGGACGATGACGACTGGGACGAGAAGGAGGACGACGACGAGGACGATTTCGATTTGGACGACGAGGACGACGACGATCTTGACGACGAGGACGAATGATCGTCCGTGCGCCCCGCATGCGGGCCCGGGTGCGGTCGAATGGGCCGTCACCGTTTCGGCGGGATTTCCATGGCGGCGGCGTTCACCCGATTTCATTTCGCGTTGAAAGCCCGTCGATGGGAATCGCGTGCCGCGTGAAGAACGACGCCGGGTAATCCGGCGGCAAGTCCATGATCAGACCGGTCGCCCGCACATGCCCCGGCGGCCCTTCCGCCGGCGTCATACGGTCAACCGGTCTGCCATTCGGAAACGCCGCCACCATCGCGTAGAAGGCCACCCACAGGACGACGGATACGCCGATTCCCGAGGCCGCGGTCACGTTGATTCGTTTCCGGAACGGCGTCATGAACGGTGCAACGGCCAACAGCCGCCCGCAGTTTCCACAGAACCGGGCGGGTTCGAGATTCCGTCGTCCGCATCGTTCGCAATCCCGACGCCGCAAGTTGGCAGACCTCCTGACCGCGCTCCCCTTGATTCTACCCGTTCGAAATCGCCCAATCCAACCTCGCGCCTTGCCGCTACGCACGGTTTGACGAAAATCGACGAATGCCCGTCGAAACCCATGAAATCACCATCGGCACCCGCGGTCATGCGCAGGTCATCGACCTGACCCGGCGCGTCCGGCAATCCCTCGTCGACGGTGCGATTCGCAACGGCAACGTCACCGTCTTCGTCGTCGGATCGACGGCCGGCATCACCACCACCGAGTTCGAGCCCGGCCTCGCCGATCACGACCTGGCCGCCGGTTTTGAACGCATCGCCCCGCGCGACGGCGTCTATCGTCATGAACAGACCTGGCACGACGACAACGGACACGCCCATGTGCGGGCGTCAATTCTGGGTCCCGGCATCACCGTGCCCGTGGTGAACGGACAACTGACGCTGGGCACATGGCAGCAGATCGTGCTGATCGACTTCGACACCCACCCCCGCGACCGCCGCGTCGTCATTCAGGTCGTCGGGGAATAGCATCCCCCCAGGTCCGCCGAAATGAGCCCGCCACACCGGCAGACGTGTGTCATCCCGATCGTAGCGCGTCAAGCCGAGCGCAAGGTGTCATCCTGAGAGCTTGTGAATCAATTGGCGAATGGTGTCGATCATCCTCGTTTTTCGTTCGCCGCAGGGGGTGATTTCACCGCATTTTCGATTAATTCACAAACTCTGAGCGCAGCGAAGGATCTCGCCAATACGCGCGCTTCGCACCAACGAGTTGCTTCGGTCGGGTGGCACGGACAACGGTACTCCGTTGTCCGTGTGCGGCCCGCGCCTGATGAAACTCGAACGAAGCTCGGACGGCAGGACCACGGCAAGCGAGTACGCCGTACGTGTTTAGCGTCCCGAAGGGACGCGATGAATGTAGCCCAGCACTTCAGATGCCGGTCCGTCCTCCACTCGGTTAGTCCCGAAGGGACGGCTGAATCCGAACGCGGCGTTTCAGCCGTCTCTTCGGGACTCCGTGCCGTTGGGTCTCTGGCATTCCCCGCGTTGAACAGGATTTCGCATGAAGTTTTCAACTCACAGCCCTCCTGAGTGCCAGCCGGGCATGGTACAGGATCAGTTTGGCACCGATCCAACAACGAACGCGAGGAAGGGTTCGAACCCACG
>JABFSN010000085.1 GCA_013140575.1 Phycisphaerales bacterium
GGGGTGGGGATACCGCGAGTCGGATGGGGCCGGCGGGGCGAGTCAGTCGGTACCGGCGGCGAATGGACGAAGGAACAAATGCGAAAGATGGTCGATGGGGACGGGCGGCGAGTCGGCTGTGAATGGATGGCGGTCGGTCGGAACCAGTTGGCCGGGCTGGTTTTCACAAGCGAATCTGCGGCGGGCGCATGGGACGTGGGCGCGGTGGCGCGCGGGGAAGCATCGGGGCGCGTTAACATCCGTTGACATTTCGCGGCCGGTTGAGAAATGCGGGACCGTTTGACTTGATCGCGGTCGGCTCGGCGGGAGAATGACGATATGGGTGCATTGGCCGTCGTTCGACCTGCCGCCATTGTTCCGCGGACCGACCTGCTGGACCGGCTGACCGAACGGGACATGAACATCGGGCTGGACATTTTCCGGGGGCTGTCGTCGGGGCAAATCGCCCGCAAATACCGCATGTCGCGGGAAATGGCGTGGATGATCCGCAAGGGGGACCGCCGGCCGCAGATTCGGCAGTTCGTCGAATGTCAGGCGGCCGAGTTTCTTGAAACGTTCAAGCTGCGGCTGTGGGCGCTGCTGGACGGATCGGTGCGGCTGATGAACAAGGCGATAAGAATGGCGGAGCGGGGCGAGCAGACGCGGGACATCCTTCGGGTGGCCACGACCGTCCACAAGGTGTACGGCAGCTTCCTCACTGTGGAATTCCAGCGTGCGGCCGAACGCGAAGCGATGGAACGCATCGTGGACAGCATCGGCCGGGGGGTGGAGCCGAGATTCACGTAGCGGGCGACGGCGAACCGACCAGCCGAACGCCCTCTTGACCCGATGGCCGCCCGCAGGAGAGCGGCAAATCCATGTCAGCGCCAGTCACAAGTCGCCGAGTTCTTCCTCCAGTGCCGCGACAACATCTGCAACGAAATCGTGAAATCCCCAACCGATGCCGTCGGTCATCTGTTTCGCGCTCGCCAATCGCTCGCGGAACTGCGGGTACAGCTCCCTCGCTTCGCCACGCAAGAGGGCAGCCAGTTCCACCAGCACCGACTCCACACTGCTGTAGAACCGCTCGTCAATATCCCCAAACTGGCGGGTGAATTCCGCGCCGCTTTCGACGTAGGTCATCAGCAGTTCCGCCGTGCCGGAGAGGTCTCCCGTGGCCTTGCGGTAATCGCGGATGGCCTTGCGCGCCTGGCCCAACTTGAGTTTGCCGAAGCCTCGGGCGGGAAAGAACTGCTCCACAATTCTGCCCCGATACTTTTCCAACACGTCGCCGCCGCCAACTCCGGTCGGACAGCGGGCATGGATGAAGTCGCGGTTCTCCGCCGCCGTTTCGTAAAGGTCTTTCACCAGCGCCAGCAAGGCGGGCTTGTCCCAAGTGGCAAGGTGTTGGCGAACCGCGCCCCAACCGCCGGGCATCCTGCTCTTGCTTGTCATGCTCTGAATAGCCTGGGTTGGGCGGGTTTCGACAGGGGCGAGGATTCGGGCGGAACGACGCGGGCGATGCTCCGCTCCTGTCCGGGCACGCGGTCCCGCAAGCACCAGACGCAGCCGGGCACCATCACCGGGGACCGGTCGCTGACAAGGTGGCAACTTTCGTCGCAATAGATGTTGAACAGGTCGGCCATTAGTGTTCCCGGTTGAAGGTGGCGCGAGCCGCGCCTGAATTGGAATCACTCCACTCCGTGGTCGGGTTGGCTGAGCGCCACAAGGGCATGGGCCCAGCCGCGGAGCCGACTCTTACGCAACAGGTTCTCGTTCAGTCCTTGTATTCCCTGAAACTGTCCAGCAATCGTCCAAATGACCGCGGGCCGTACTTCTTGAAGCCCTCCTCGTCCACGTACACGAAATCATGCACAACGTCGGGTTGCACGCGGTTCACGTCGTCACACCATTGACGCAATCGGTGCATCTTCAGCGGCACGTCCAAGTCTTCACGTCCCTTGGTTTCGACAAAGATGATCCCGCCGTCCGCCGCCTTCACCACGAAATCAGGGTAGTAGTTGGAAATGCCCCCGTCCGCGTTGACATAGTCCAGCTTGAAATTCACGGCCCTGTAGTTCTTGGCGAACGAGACCACGTCGTCACAATTCTCCAGAAAACGGGCGAACTCCAATTCAAAACCGCTGTCGCCGATGATCCGGTTGAACACGCTCTTCTTCGGGACGATGTATGACTGGTCCTTTTCGACGAACGGCCGAGTCTGTCTCAAACGGATGAAATCCCTGATCTCGGCGTCGCCCTTGTCGCGGATCGTCAACGCGTTGATCGCCCTCTTGAAGGACTCCATCAGGGTCTTGGTGGCGGCTAATTCGGACAAATTGCGCAACGTGTTGGGATGTTCCATGTCCACCGCGCGGTCGAATAGCTCGGTTTGAACGAATGCTTTGACCTTGCCATACAGCACGTCGTAACCGCTCACCAGCCGCAAGTCCTTCATCATCGTCTGGGCGAAGTAGCCGATCACGCGGCGATAGTCGGCGACGCCCGCGGTGTCGAGAATCGTGGTGTGCGTCACCTCCCCGGTGGAGATGTCTTTGAAAACGATCTCCCGTTGTTCCTCTTCGGTGAACTGGTGATAGACGATGGTCTCCAACGCCTCGCGCTGGGCGAAGTAGTATTGGAACTCCACCATCGTCCCGTCGGCCTGGGGCAACAGGTGCGGGGTGTTGAACCACCAGTTCAGAAGGCACCGGCTCGTTTCCGTCGCGCCGACGTACCCGCCGTCACGCCATTCCTTCACCTTGCGGCGGAGTTGCGGCACCAGCGGCGGCGTCAGTTTGTCCATGCTCGTGGCGCGCAGCGCCTCGTCCGCCGGAAACCAGCGCATCGCGGAGTCGAGAATCGGGTGCGGCGAACCGGGAAAGCCGGGATGCAAGGCCATGTTCGGTTACTCGCTTTTCCTTGACAGGAGAACGGCCTTGATCGGGCGCTCCGCGCCGCTGCCGATGGCGACCATTTCGGTGATGTCAACGAAATGGTCCTCGGGGCGATTTCCCGCGCTAAAACACGACAACCGGGTCTTTTCGATGACCCCCTCGAAATTGCGGTAATCCCCGTACCCCAGCACCTCCGCGAAGTCCCGGCTCGACCAGAACTCCATCCCGGCCTCGTTCGTGCGCTTGATCCGCTCGGACGGCGATTTGTGTCCGATCGTTGCCTTCACGATTTCCCTGGCCATTAGTCACCCTTCCCGGAATCAACCGCGAATGCACGCGAATGGACGCTAATAATATCTTCCTGATTCCCTGATTCGCGTCCATTAGCGGTTCCGTTTCGTATCGGCATGTCGCCGCTCCTGGAATCAACCGCGAATGGACGCTAATAATATCTTCTTGATTTTCTGATTCGCGTTCATTCGCGTCCATTAGCGGTTCCGCTTTGTATTCGCGTAGCGCTTCCATTCGAGTTGAGGCGCTCCGAAATTGACGATCAATTCGAGTGGAAGATTCGTGGCCTTCAAGTAGTTGAGGATCTGTGCCTCTTCGATCCCCGTGATCGTCTTGATGGCCTTGATCTCAATCACAATCCGGTCATAGCACAAAAAGTCCGCGATGTACTCCTTTTTCAACACTCTGCCCTTGTAGGAAATCTCGATCCGTTTCTGCGGCGCATGGGGAATCCGTCGTTCGTCAAGTTCCATCTCCAGGGCTTCCTGATAGACCGCCTCCAGAAAACCGCACCCCAGTTGATTGCACACTTCCATTGCCGCGCCCACAATCTGATAGACCTCTTCCCTAAACATTAATTCGCGTTCATTCGCGTCCATTAGCGGTTCCCCTTGTCATCCGCGAATGCATGCGAATAGACGCCAATGATCTCTTTCCGATTTCCTGATTCGCGTCCATTAGCGTTCATTAGCGGTTCTTACCTCCCACGCTGACTTCGACGATGGTCATGGTGTCGTTGCCGAAGATGTCCACCACCCTGACGGCCACCTTGCGCCGCCCCGGCGGACACTCGTGGAACACGCTGGTCAGTTCCAGCGTGCGGTCCTGACGGGTGCGGAACGACTGCCACTCGTTCTCGAACACGAAATCGCCGGTCCACTTCTCCTCCCAGTCACCGGTGTCGGGGTTCATCACCCGGATGATCTCGCGTTTGTTCTCGAAGTCGAAGTCCACCGCCCAGTAGTCGATCCAGTCCGTCCAGCTTTCGGTCAGCACCTCGCGTTTGACGATGCCCTTGGCGTCCTTGCTCACCTTCACGATCCGACCCTTTTCCACCACGATCCTGCTGCCCTTGTCCTTTACCGCGGCCTCGGCGTTGGCGATTGAGTCCTGCGAGTAGAACACCGAAAAGTCGGTCAGCTCGACGGCGACCGCCGGCAATGCGCCCTTCTTTTGGACTTCGCGGACGTGCGGCTTGACTTCGATGTACGAAACGTCGTGGAACACCACCTGGTTCTTCTCCATTGCCCGCTTGTCGAACACCTCGGCCGGTATGTATTTGGGGGCGATGTCGATGCCCTTGCGGCGGGCCTCGTCGAGCACGTTGGGGAACAGACCCACTTCGAACTCGAAGCCGAGGATGTCCACCTTGGTGATGTGCTTCCTGCGGCATTCGAGGATGATCTCTTCCACGTACAACCGCGTCACCGGCAGGTTGACCGGTCCCACGGCCACTAGCCGACCGGCCTTCTTGCCGTGGAACGCGGTGAAGCCGTCCGTCCTTTATTGATCTTCGCCTTCATAATAGAACGGTCTACAGTTTGAGTTTGGTTGTATGAATGAACGATCGGAGTAGAGGTTCGCTGGACCGCATTTCGACCAGGGACGCGATGAGTTCGTCGGCCAAGT
>JABFSN010000240.1 GCA_013140575.1 Phycisphaerales bacterium
GCCATGCCTCAATCCTCCCGATCATCGTTTCGAAACTCCCAAGGACGTTCAACTCCGCCGCCCCTGCTCTACGACCTCATCGGCCCGCCCGAATGATCTTCTCTACCCTTTTTATACACGCTCTAAGGCAGCTTCTTCCCGGAGACGGCTCTCTCGAAAGACGGTGACCCGAAGGTCAAGCAACTCATCAAAGCTCGACGTTCCATCGCGGTCAGAGAGCGGATGCGCCTCAAATATGACGCGCTGAATCTCCTCGAGGAGACCGTCCGTGACGCGAACGGCGGCGCAGAGATCGTCGACAAACTTCTGGGACAGGTACCGCGCGCGAGGATAGCTATCGGCACCTTGCGATTGCCCGTCCCGAGGCTGCCGCTCAACGGATTCGCCGGATTCCCAAGTCAGTGTTGCCGAGACACCCGCGAGTAGAGCTTTCGCCCGTCGGAGAAAGGAATCATCGCTTTGATGCTCGGGAATGGCGTCACATCCGAGCGCGGTCATCTCTGCCAGTGCCGACTTGCCGGAGCCCCGTGCACCAATAATGGCGACCAAACCTGGATTGAACTCGACTCTCGGGGACTTTGCCCAGTTTGCGCCCTTGATGTCGAGTGACGCGATGGCCAGCGATGGTGTAGCGCTTATGGGCCGTTGAGGCCCGACGAACGCTCTACCCTTCGGGTCGATGCAAGCCTGCCGCAGCGTATCGAAAGCCACCTGTCCCTTAATCCAGGAGTACCGGTCTCCGTCCGGGACACCAACTTTGGAAGGGTCATGGGCATCACAGCCATGCATGCAAGGCTTTGGGCCGTCGTATCGTTGCCAGAGTTCGCTTTCGCTTGCCTTGCCATCACCAGCCCAGAAATTACGCTGGGCGGGGCTGCTCGCAAAGATTACATGCGCGAACTTTTCGATTTCTTGGCGAAGCGTTGTGGATGAGCCGTCGCGCACTCCAGATGTTCCGTCCGTCTCGCTTCCCGCCACGGCGATCAGGATGTTTTTTTTGGCCCAATCACTTGCCTCATATTCCTTGCGCAGCATGTCGAATTCGACTTTGAACTGCTCGGCCCCTTTCTCGAGTGCCGCCCTCTCGGCTAACGAGGAATCTGACATCCTGCCCAGCTTGATGAAGTCGTCGTCACGACAAGTGAGCACCTCACCATAAGCGTTGAAGGTCAATCGGGCGAGAAACCTCCTTAAATCAGCGATATGGTTCTGATCGTCTGGGCATACAAGCAGATGGATGTTTACGTGCCGACCTTCGATAGTGCCTGTCGTAAGTCGCATTTCGATGTTTGGGAAGATGAGATCGCAAGCCGGTAAACGCCCTTGCCTTTTGTGTGCGCACATCTGCTCATAGCTGTCCAAGATGTAGTAGTCAGTCGCACCAATGGCCTTGATGACGGGGTGCGCCTGCTCCAGCTTCGTCAGGTATTCGTCCCAGGCGTCGCTACCCTTGAACTGGTTGTTCCACAGTGTGCCCGGCGCGTGAATATGCGGATCCCAGCGATGCCAACGGGATCCGGAGTTCAACCCTTGGCTAGCGGATGTTGCTATTATCGAAGTGCTCATCGTACTGGACATTATACTCTCGCCCGGCAATCCGCACAGTCGAAACCGGTCGTTTTCGGGAGAGCTCGATGCAATCGCGCAAACCCGGTGATAGCTCGAGTGCCCCGTCGCTTCCGAGAGGAAGGGTTAGCCCGCATTTCTCACCGGGTGGATGACAAAAGGCTGCCCTTCGTGGGATAAACAGGGTGTTCCGAGCCGGTTTATCGTTCACGCAGGAGCAGCCTGATGTGCGCAGAGTGTAACCAGGAGTCGTTTGGATTTCACGCCCTGGGTCGTCGCGAAGTGGTGGCCCGATTCGACGGCGGGCGTATCTCGTCGGACGCCGGCGGTCTGCTGCTGCGGGAGGCGGAGCGGATCACCGGGATCCTTCGGCAGTTTGCGGCCTGTTTCACCGATCATCGCGACCCGGATCTGATCGAGCACACCGTCGAGGAATTGGTGGCTCAGTCGCCTTCATCCGCCGTCGTGCCGGTCCAAATCGTTCGAAAAACTCAGACCGTATTCACTTGGTGAGAAATGCGGGTCAGCCACGAGTGGATTCGCGATTGGCGAACGTCCGCCGGATGACGGCGGGAACCCGGTTGCAGGGAAACGGCGGGCTTGGGCCCGCGGCTCTGATGCGAGCGGCAGGCAGATCAAAGGGACATGGGGGCAAGGGTGGGGGCTTGTGCCCGCGGCGCTGAGACGGGCAGGATCATCTCGCCGGAACGGTTACGCATCCGGGTCCATCGGTTCATCGCGGGCAAAAGCGACATCGGCGTTCAGACGGCCTCCCGGTTGGGTGATGTGTTGGGGATCGAGTTGCGGGCGGTACGGACCCTTGGAGCCCCCGCACTTGCCTACGCAATTGGGACGCGGAATGGTGCGGAATCGTGCGGACGCCTGCGGCGAGGGTGAAATGAGTGCCACAGGGCGACGCTTGCGTAAACCCTTGAATCACAAAGGCTTCTGCGACACTGTGCGGCGTCACGCCAGCCCTTGCGACGACTACCCCCAACGGGAATCGAACCCGTGTCTTCAGGATGAGAACCTGATATCCTAGGCCGCTAGACGATGGGGGCGATGGTCCTGTCCGTGCGACGCAGCCGCGGACCGGTTGACCCGGACCGCGACGGGACGATAGCTTCCCACGGGGGGACGGTCAAGCGCGGGTACGTCGGCCCGCGTGCGGGCACCGATCGGCCGGCGTCGATGGGCCGCAATCGACCGGAAGCGCTCGATTCGATGCAACCGTCGAGTGCGTTCTCCGGAGACGGGCCCTGCTCAATGATCACCGTTCGATTCACGCAGAACATTCAACGCCACGTGCCTTGCCCGCCCTGCGCGGTCGCGGGACGGACTGTCCGCGAAGTGCTCGACGCCGCGTTCGCCGCGAATCCGGCTGCCCGCGGTTACGTCCTCGATGATCAGGGGGCGCTCCGCCGGCACATGCTGGTGTTTGTCAACGGCACGCTGGTGGTCGATCGCCAAAAACTGACCGACCCGGTCACGCCGGACGCGACCCTCGACATCATGCAGGCATTGTCCGGCGGTTGACCAGACGTGGATGAAGCGTTTCGCGCGATGGCGCGCGTCGTGAGCCATAAACGGCGGGGCTGTAACACGCGATGTCCACCGCGGTCCATACACCGCCCGCCCCGCTCCGCCCCGGAGTCGGAATAGCGTAGTCGAGTCAGGACGGGTTCTCAGAAACTGGCGGAATGGGGGTCGTAGTCGGCGTCGCCGAGACCGACGTCGAAGCGGACGGCGGTCATGACGTAGGCGCCGAGGAGTTGCTCGCCCTTGCCGTCGGCGTAAGAGAAGCAAGCGGTGGGAACGAGCCAAGCCTGATCGATGTGGAAGCGGAGCAGGGCGTCGGGGTAGGATTCGTCGTGGCCGTTGTAGGGCAGGTAGCGTTCGAACACATAGGTGGGCCGGTCGTCGATGGCGCCGGTTCCCGCGTAACGCAAGTCCAATT
Organism: Phycisphaerales bacterium; assembly: GCA_013140575.1. Classification (GTDB taxonomy): domain Bacteria; phylum Planctomycetota; class Phycisphaerae; order UBA1845; family UBA1845; genus JABFSN01. The sequence goes on from JABFSN010000240.1 coordinate 3,524, forward strand.
GGCCGGCATCGCGGGCCAGTTGCGTGTATTTGATGATCAGGCCGAGCGTGCGTTCAAAACCGAACTGGTCCATGGATCGCCGGGCGGCGGCTTTAGCGCGGGGGCCGTGGATGGGCTGTTGCACGCGGGGGGCGACCAATTCGAGCAATGCGCCGGCGGGCTTGAACCAGGCCATGGCCTGACCCCGGGCGTCGGTCCATTTGCCTTCGACGTACATGGCCCGTTTGGCAGCCATCGGGTTTTTCAACCAGGTCATGTCCACGCTGAACGGTTGACGGCGGACGCGGGCGGCGACTTCCTGTACCGGGGTCAATCCGTCACCGATGCGCTCCTGCGACAGGAACAGGCACTGGTAATCACGGGCCGTGTTTTTTCCCCATGCGTCCCGGCAGTGCATCAGAAACGCGACTGGATCGGATTCGGCCAACGACTGGGACGTGTGGTCGGGGCGTGACGCGACGGGTTCGATGGTGGGCAGCGGGACGGATGCCAGACCGTCGATGCGGGCGGTCAACACGGGTTCTTCGCGCCCGGCCGCGGTGCGCACGTCCTGGCAGTGCAACCCCCAAGCGGCGGCGATCAGCAGCCCGGTGGCCGCACCGGCACGCCCCATGTTCCGTCGCTGATTGGTCATGCCGTTCTGTCGATCCTCACTTTCGCTCGGTCCCGATTTCGCGGCGTCCACGATGGAAACAAACAATGGGCGCACGCGACGGCCCATAATGGCATCGGTTGAAACGGGTAACGGACTACAGGGTGTGATGAAGGCCGCGCCGGGACGATCCCGAGCGCAATTGAGCACCGTGCCGCACCTGCACGGCACCACCCCTGTATCTACGATTGTACACGCAGACGGGCAAGCCGACAACGAATTCGGGATCAAATGCGTGGGAATCCCGAAATCGACCTAAATTTGCATTGTCGGCTGTTGTGCGATTGCAAAACCGTGGAAGCGGATGGTGATGCACGTGCCTTGGCCGGGCGTCGACGCCACTTCAATGTCATGTCCGAGCATGTGGATGATGCCGTGGGCGACGGCCATACCCAGGCCCGGGTGTTTTTCGATATCCATGGCGTCGTCTTTTTTGGTGCTGAAGAATGGCTCGAAGACGCGGGCGCGATCGGCCTCGGTCATTCCGCAGCCGGAATCGGTGATGGTGAGGACGGAGCGGTGGTCGGCGTGAGTGGCGGTCATGGTAACGGAACCGCCGTTGGGCATGGCGTCGACGCAGTTATGAAGGATGTTTTCGAGGACGGTGACGAAGGG
>JABFSN010000053.1 GCA_013140575.1 Phycisphaerales bacterium
CTTCCTACCCTTTTCCCCCTTCGCACCCTTCACCGTCTCTTCTCCGCGCCCTCCGCGCCTCTGCGGTGATCTCTTCCCTTTGTCCCTCCGTCCCTTCGTCCCTTCGTCCCTCCGCCGATCACCTCGCCACCACCAATTCCGTTCGCACCGCCGCTTCACTCGGCGGCGCAGGCGCCTCCAGCGCCAACGACCACCGCGCCACTCGATCCCGAACCTGCCCCGGCGTCCGCACCCGCCCCAATTCCACCTGCATCGACCATTTCGACCGGCGCAGCTCCACCAACTCGCTCTGCATGCGCCCGATGTGCGACGCGGCCCGCGCCTGTTCGCTCCGCAGCGCGATGATGCAGATGCTCATCCCCGCGAACAGCCCCAACAAAAACACCGCCCGCCCCACCGTCATCACGCGCCCTCGCGCAACCCGCGGCCTTCACGCGCCGGAACTCGAATCCGCACGCCGCTCTTGATGCTGCCCGGATCAGGAAATATGTCCTTGTTCATCTCGTACAGCTCCCGCCATTTCGACTTGTCCCCCAGAAACTTCTCCGCCAGCGACGCGTAACGATCCCCCGGCTGCACCTGGTAGTACTCCCGGCGACTTGCCGCCTCCGGCTTCGCCTTGGCCATTGCTCCGCGGCTCGAATCACTCGCGCCCACGCTCGTCCGGTCCCCTTTCTTGGTGGGTTTTTCATCCGCCGCCGCCCGGTTCGTGGCCGGTTTCGCCCCCTCCGCCGCCGGCAGAATCAGTTCCGTCCCCACCGGCAACACCTTCATCGCACCCAGCCGGCCCCGGTTCGCCTCCACGATCGAATCCACCACCGCTTGCGTCGCCCGGCCATACGCGCGGTCCGCAATTCCCCACAGCGTGTCTTTCGGGCGCACCACGTAGCGCACGTCGTTCGCCCGCCTCGAACCCTTCGACTCACCCGCCGGTCCCTTCGCCGCGTTCTGCGACACCCGTCCCGCGGCCAATTCCGTTCCCGAAACCGGAACCGAATCGACCGCTGGCTCGGTCACATTTCCAAAAACCGACTCCATCGAGATCCCCGATCTCGTGTTCGGTACCTCATCGTGCGTCCCCGCGGTGTCCGCGCCCTCCATCGACGGCGCCGACGCCAGCCGCACCCGCCCGTCAGCGCCCACCTCGTCTCCTGGTCCCCGTGAACCCTTCTCCGTCTCCCGACGAACCGGCGGCCCGTTCGCCCCTCCGCCGACATCCTCACCGGCGGACCCCGTACCTCTGTTCGTTGATTCCGCTTGCCTCCCGGCCGGCACACGACGTGCGAACAGGTTGGGAATCGTCGTCCCCTCCGACCGCTCCCCGGTGCCATGCCGTGTCAGCACCTCGTACGCCATCTGCGCGCTCAGTTCATCCGCCTTCCCCCGATGCGACAGCACCACCGCGAAACAAACGATGAATCCCAACCCGACCAGCAGCCCCACCTTCGTTTCGTACGCCATCGTCCCTGATCCCTTCCCGACTGATCCGCATGATTCAACACATCCCGGCCTCCTGCCGGAATGTCGATTAGTCTTTCCAATGCTGCGACGCCACGGTCCATCGCTTCCCGCGCCTCTTTTCGCCTTTCGCGTTTCCCTCAGTCCCTCCGCCCCTTCGTCCCTTCCCACCCTTCACACCTTCACACCTTCACACCTGCCCAAACATCCAATCCACGAATCTCGCAGGCAAACACAGTTGGGTTCGCTCGCCTCATCTTCTCTTATCTGTGCCAATCTGTGTAATCTGTGGATCATTCTCCGCCGCTTCGCGTTCCGCCTCTTCATCCCGTCCGCATCGCCGCCCGGAATTCCGCGCTCCGATTCTCGAATAGCCCCGAAGGGGCGACAGTCAATAGCCGGGGGCGCTAGCCCCCGGACCCGCCACCCCCCAACGAATGAGCCCCGGAGGGGCGGCAGACGCGTAGGCTATGCCGCGTTCCGATCGCGGTTTCGCCTTCCCTCACGCGATTCGCTTCGCGACTCGAAACTTCGCGCTCCGCGAACGAGAATTCGAATTCCGTTCGTCTTCGTCCGCCACCATCGGCCGCTTGGTCAACACCGCGTAAATACCATCCGCCTGGCGGCTCCGAAAATCCCGTTTGACTCGCCCGTCTTCCAAACTGTGGAACGATATCACGCCCAATCGTCCGCCGACGCTCAACCGTTCCGGCGCCGCCGCCAGCAGCCGGTCCAACGCTCCGAGTTCATCGTTCACCGCGATCCGCAACGCCTGAAACACGCGCGTCGCCGGATGAATCTTCTGCTTCCGTGATGCCGGATCCGCGCCCAGCGCGCCGCACACCACGTCCGACAACATCCCCGTCGTCGCGATTCGCCGCTCCCGACGCACTTCGCAGATCCGTTTCGCAATCCGCCGGCTGTGCCGCTCGTCCGCGTTGAAATAAATCACATCCGCCAGCGCCTGCTCCCGCAACCCGTTCACCAAATCCGCGGCCGTCGTCGTCAACCGATCATCCAGCCGCATGTCCAGCGGCCCGTCGGTCTGAAATGAAAACCCCCTCGACGCATCGTTCAACTGCGCCGACCGCACGCCCAAGTCCGCCAGAATGACGTCCGCCGACCCGATTCCGGCCGCATCCATCGCCCGACCCAACGATCCGAAATTCTCCCGGATCAGCACCACCCGGCACGGCGAATCTCGTAATGCCTCCTCCGCGGCCGACAGGCTCGACCCGTCTACATCCAGACCGATCAGCGTCCCCACGGGACCGATCGCTTCAGCCAGCAGCCGCGCGTGCCCGCCGCCTCCCACCGTGGCATCCACCACGGTGTCGCCACGGCCCGGCGACAGACACGTCAACACCGCTCCCGGCAATACCGGCGTGTGCCCTGATGGATCGACTACCACCGCCGCCCGTTTGCACCCTGGCCGGGGAAACGCGATCGTCCGTGACCGCGCCTTTTCCCCCGCCCGCCCCAAATGAAACCTGTCAAACCTCGGTATCCCGCGCCATCCGCGCCCAACGACGCCCCTCACCGCGATGCCGGCCGCGTCCGTTTCGGTCGAATCCAATAGACCGGACGCGAGCGACGTCCTCGGTTCACCGTCCGACCGACGGCGCGCCTCCGGCGCCGCGGCTCGCTTCATCGTGCGTCGTACGCCGATGAACGCACCAGGCTGACCGCCTCACCTGGGAACTCGGACCACCGACCCGGCGAATCCCTTCGCGTCCCGGCCGATGGCGGTGCGTTGCCGAGTTTCCTCTCGCGTCGCGCCCCTCACCATTCCCTGGCGAACGCGCGACTCGCTTGCTCATCCGCTTCCGCGTTCATCCGGCCGGGCCGCGCCACGCCGCCCCATCCGCATGAACGCCTGGACCGTCGCTCGTCGGGACGCCGCCTCCGCGATGAAGGCCTCGTAATCCGACTTCCGCCACAAATCCAACCGATAATACGCACCGGTGAGATAGACCTCCGTGCCTATCTGCACCATGGCCAGTTGCCGTTCGGGCAGGACCACGCGTCCCTGCTTGTCCATCTCCACCCGGCTGGCCAGCGAAAAAAAAGTCTGCTCGAAATCCAGGGCGTCCTGCCCCGCAATCTCGTCCGTTCCCATCGACGCCACCTTGGCCTCGAAATACGCCTCCGGAAAAAACGCCAAAGTGTTCGCCCGTTCCCCGGGAACGATGAAAAACACCCCCGTCGGTCCGCCCAACGCCTCCCGCGCCGGCGACGGTATCTGAATCCGATTCTTGGCGTCGATCGTCCGCTCGTATGCTCCGGTCAGGATCATCGAACCCACCACCAACCAAGCTGCCGCCAATCTGATTCACGTTCTCCCACCTACTTGCAATAATCGCCACTATAAGCCACTTCAAACCACCGACGCAACAACAAAAACGAATTTCTTTCCACTCTTTTCCACCCACCATCCCAACGCGACACCATCCGGCACCAACCCACACCACAAGTTGTGACCGCCACGCATCACACCACTACAACTGGGGCCGCTGATGACCTCGACCTCCCCGACATTTTTCTTCGTTCACCCGCCCGACCCGCGGGCGTCGTAAACCCCCAAACGGACCGAAAACCTGTGAATTGTCTTGGCAAATACCCAATCAAATGCCGAACTCGCTGCACTCCGACCAACGCGCCATCGCACCCCATCGGGCGCCCGACAGTCGGTTCAGATCGTCCGCCGCTTCGCTGATGTAGTTAGTCACGCCGTTTGCATCTTCTCCCAGCCGCGACCGCAAGAGTTTGGGGATTAATCGAGGTATTGGCGAAATCACCTCCACTGATGAACGAGGAACGAGGACGATTGATCCCATTCGCCAGAGAATTCCCAAGCGCGTAAGGGAGCGGACCCACGAGACCAGCCTGATTCTAAGGCACTCTGACAATACCGATTCGCGGCGATTTCTTTCCGAGCCGCGACCGTCAGGGAGCGGTACCCCCCGAACCGCCGGGGAGCTGGTTTTGTTAGAGCGCCTGAATAGAACCAACGATTAGGGAAACCGATTTCATCATGACCCGCGAACACGACCCGCGAATCTTCGCCCGGAGGGCGCACGATCTTAGCCAGGGACTTCAGTCCCTGGATCGCGTGCGCTATTTCTTCCCGCCCGGAGGGCGCCCGAAACCCGGTTTCCCTTCTATGTGTTCCCATTGAGAGGACACATAGTGGCACTTTGCCCGGCGCGCAGCCTGACGCCGCTACCGGGGGACGATCCCGCGCTCGACCGCTGTAAAAGCGGTAACTGTTCAGCAATCTGCAGTGCCACGGTCACGAGGTCGCCCGTCAAACCCGATCGTAGGGCGGGTTTTGCACGCCGTCTCTTCGCCCGTAGGGCGCACGATCGTAGCCAGGGACTTCAGTCCCTGGTGAACGCGCCCTCCGTGTCCCTCTTCCTCTTCGTTCTCGCCCGGAGGGCGAACGGCGGGCAAAACCCGCCCTACCATTGAGAATGACGAGTGTCTTAATTGTCGCGGCATTGCACTTCGCTGACCTGTTGCTAAAACCGACTGACCGTGGACCTTCGGCCCCTCCTTGCCCCGAACGCGCCGCAGTCGCCAGCCGGAAGTGGATCCCGCGACAGCGCCCCACATCCCCGCAAAGCGTGGGCGCCGTCCATCCCAGCCCCAGCGCGGCGAGAGCCCGCCCCGCGCGTTTCGGCCGGTACGTTCCTGCACCGCGTCATCAATCGTCAACGCCCGGCGCACTTTCGGCCGCGGGTTTGACCATGCCCGCCCTACTCCCGCAGTCCGTCCACGCCGTAGAGGGCGAAAACGGTTTCGTTAATGCGGGCTTCGTGCGCTTCGACCTCGGCCTCAAGCGACTTCGTCTCTCGGTCCGAAAGCCCCCCGGACTTCAGCCCGCGTTTGATTTCGGCAAATGACGCGACTGAGTCACGGAGCTTGGCCTTGGCGGCCATGATGACGCGGACGCTCTCCGTGCTCCGCTTGGCCACTTTCTTGTCCTCGGCGGTCGTGGGGAGCTTGATGGGGAGGTCGGCGGGAGTTGATGGGAAGGTCGTGGGAACTCGATGGAACGGTCGTGGAAACTCGATGGAAGGGTCGCGTCGTTCACTCGCCGCCCGCGGGTTTGCCGAACTGCTTGGCGCGGAATCGCCTCGCCCCGAGGGGGCGGCGGACTGTAGCCACGGGTGGAGCGGCGCGACCGCGAAGCGGGCCGACGCGGAACCCGTGGAAGCGGTGTTCCTTTCGCGGACCCGCCCCGGAGAGCTTGGGAATTTGTTGATCGGCACCTTCATCGAATGCCATGTTTGGGTGTCGGGAGGTAGGGGCTGACACCCAAACACGACCATCCATGATAGCGCGTTTTGATAAATTCCCAAGCTCGGAGGGGCAGAGGGGGCGGGACAGCGCGTCGCATCAATCAAACACGTACTTCTCCTCGATCGCGACCGCGTGCGCGCGGAGCAGGCGCAGAGACCCGCGTCGCCGTCCTCGATATTCATTGCGTCGGCAACGGCCAGTCGACGTCCGAAGCCTCGCGCAGCGCGAACAAAACGACCGGACAACTGAATATCGAGCATCGCCGTTGGGATTCAACGTACACCGCGCCGCGACCGAACGCCGCCGGTTCTAACTGAGAGGCGCCGGCTGCCGAACACCATCGTCTCGGTGCTGCACTACCGCATCTCCGAGCGTGAAATGGAACGTCGCCCCCCGGCCCTCCTCCGACTCGATCCAGATGCGTCCCCCGTGCCGCTCGATTATTTTCTTCACGATGGTCAGCCCCGCGCCCGTTCCGCCGCCGTACTTGTCCTTGGCGTGCAGACGCTTGAATATCGTGAAGACTTGGTTCTGATGGCGCTCGGGAATGCCGATGCCGTTGTCGCGCACAAAGAAGACCGGCGTGCCCAAATCGACTCCGTCGGTCGCCGACGCGTCGCGCACCCCGATCGTGATCTCCTTATCCGGGCGCTCGTTGTATTTTACGCCGTTGACGATGAGATTGCGGAACACCTCGGCCACCCGCACGCGATCGCACCGCACCGTCGGCAGCGGCGCCGGCCGCACGACCACGGCGCCGGACTGTTCCAGCAGCATCCGCAGGGAATCCACAGTTTCGTCGAGCGTCTTGTCCAGATCGGTGGGCACGAAGGCCAATTCGACGCGTCCCACCCGCGAGAGATAAAGGAGCGACTCAATCAGCCCCTCCATGCGTTTGGCCAGTCGGGCGATGCCGTCCAGCCATTTCCGGCCTTGGTCGTCCAGTTTCTCCGCGTAGTCCTCGACGATGAAACCGGCGTAGTTGTGAATCCCGCGGAGCGGCTCCTTGAGGTCGTGCGAGGCGATGTAGACGAAGTCGTCCAGCTCGGAGTTGGACGCCTTCAATGCGGCAAGAGCCCGATCGAGCGAAACCCGGGCGGCCTGCAGTTCCCGATCCTTGTCCGCCGGCATGTCGGTACTGTCCTTCATCCAAACACTCGTTGCGCCCATGGGTAGGGTGGGTTTCACCCGCCGTTCGCACGATGGACACAAGCCGTGCACGGGCGGGTGAATCCCCCTACGAGCGAGTTCCTCGGGCGAGCTCATGACTGTGGCGTTGGCGATGGCCCAATAGATGCGAGACGAAAACCAACGCCAACTCTATATACTTATCGCAGCGCAGACGAGGAGTTGTCAATTACTTGCCAGAATATGACACAGGGACCGGCGCAAATGTCTGCCTTGCAACCGGAAGAGAGGCGGGACTCGCCGATGGACGGATGTCAAACGCCGAGCCAACGACTTTCGCGTCTGCGAGAGGCTTCCGCACGCCCAAAATTGGCGGATTAAACAGGTTGGGGGAGTTAGACAACGGCGGCGCGTCCCCTCGATAGGGGACGCCGACCGCATTGGGGAAGCTCTAACGGGTCGAACCGTTGTTTCATCGGCTGTCAATCGGTTAGACTGTGGCGCCGAGTCCCGTGGCCGGGATGGAATCGTTGACCGTTCGGTCCATACCCATGATCGGACGTGATCGGTGCGGGATGGCGCGGCACTGCCGGGGACCGCTATCTTCGTCCTGGTGGGTGCATCGGCCGTGATGGGTGGACGGAACGCCAGATCGGTCACACGCGGGAGACCCATACTCGAACGTGTTTGAACGCGGGGGTACGCGATTCGGCGTCGCAGGCGCGGGAAATCAGGACATTGGCTTCCGGGTAGTACATGGCCGCGTTGCCGGCGCGGATGGGCGCTTGTCGGGCGCGGATGTCGGTCATGGACCCGGTATCGCTCTTAACCAGCACCAATGTGTCTTCGTCAAGACCCATTATGCGCATGTCGTCCGCATTCAACAGAATGATGTCGCGTCGATCCTGACCGCGATACAGATCCTCCTCTTCGTAAACGACGGTGTTGAACTGCCCCTCGCTGCGGATGGTCATCATGCGCAGTGCCCCGTCGACCGGGTCAAAACGCGGGATCGGGGTCACGTGGAACTTCGCCCGACCCGATGGCGTCTTGAATCGCGGCTCGTGGTAGGTGCGACCCTCTATCTGGAATTCCTGCCGCGTGTCGTCGATGCGGCCGATGGCTTCGAACCCCGGAATGATGGCCGCGATGGCCCGGCGGATGTTGCGGTGCCGGCGCATGGCATTCCAATCCACGGGCCCGCCGTCGCCCAGAACCGACTCGGCCAACTCGGCGACGATTTCGACTTCGCTGCGCGAGCCGGGCATGCGCGCCGGCCCGCCGTCGCTCATGCGCACGTAGTTGAACATCGACTCCTGCGTGGTGGCCTGCGGCTCCTCGTCGCGGGCCCGCACGGGGAGCACGAGCGTTTCCCCGGCTCGCCCATGAACGTGACCGGTGTTTAACGTGGTGCTCAAATAGACCACGGATTCCAATTGCCCGAATGCCCGTTCGGTGGCGGCCGAATCGGGGTTGGAACCGAACAGATTGCCGCCCAGGCACCAGGCGTGTTTCAATTCCCCGCGTTGCATGGCCTCGATGCAGCCCAGCGTGTCCAGTCCTTTCACCGCGGGCACTTTCACGCCGAAGTGCGATTCCAGCCGCCGCAAGACCTCGTCTTTCAATTGCGGAGTGACACCCATTGACCCCACGCCCTGCACGTTGCTGTGACCGCGGATGGGCAGCAGGCCCGCGTGCTCGCGGCCGACCATCCCCCGCAGGAGCGCCAAGTTTACGATGGCCCGCACATTGTCCGCGCCGTGTAGATGGTGGGTAATGCCCATGGTCCAGGCGAAGACCGACGCCTTCGATCGGCCGTAGACGTCGGCGATCTCTTCGATGGTACGGCGCTCCACTCCCGACTCGGTCTCGATCGTCTCCCATTCCAATGCCTCGAGGGACGCGCGAAAGACGTCGTATCCCTCGGTGAACGCATCGATGTAGCCATGATCGACGGCGTTCGTCTCGATCAACCGCTTGGCGACGCCGCATAGCAGTGCAATATCGCCCCCAATGTTCGGTTGCAGGTAATGGCTCGCAATGTCCGTTCCGAAGAGCAGGCTTTCCACACGGGACGGGACGCTGAAATTCACCAGACCCGTCTCGCGCAGGGGGTTCATGACCACGACTTCGCCGCCGCGTCGCCGAACGTCCGCCAACACGCCCATTAGCCGCGGATGATTCGATGCCGGATTGCCACCGATCAAAAACACGGTGTCGCAGTGGTCCAGATCCTCCAGGACCACCGTCGAAGTTCCCGATCCCAATGCGCTGCTCAACCCGACGCCGCTGGCCTGATGGCAATAGTAACTGCAGTTGTTGACGTGATTCGTGCCATACAGACGGGCGAACAACTGCCACAAGAACGCGGCCTCGTTCGACGCCCGGCCGCTGAAATAGAAAAAATGGTCCGTGGGTCGCGACTGCCGCAAATAGTCCGTGGATCGCCGGATCGCTTCGTCCCAGGATATCGCTCTGTAATGCGTGTCCTTCGGCCCGGCGTAGACGGGGTTGTTCAGCCGGCCGGCGTGTTCCAACCGGCGCGGCGTCCAGTCGCGCATTTCATCAATGGCATGTTTCTCGAAAAACTCCGCCGCAATTCCCGGCTGCATGTCGGCGGCCATGGCCTGCATGGATTTCTTGCACACTTCGGGGAAGCGCCCGCGCTCATTGACCATACCCCCCTCCTGCCCGCCCATGCCCAGCGCGCAGGTTTTGCACGTGTTGCGGCTGCGCAACGCCCGATAGAGGGCGCCGAGTCCCCCGACGCGCCGCGCCGTCCGCAACGCATAGCGCACGGCCGCCCAGCCACCACCGGTCTTGACTTTTTTCATTCGCCGCTCCCGAGCCGGTGATGGGTCATGGGTGTGTGCGCCTGGCGTCCGCCACTCGTTTCAGAGCACCGGGCGCAAGTCCGGTGATTGGAGGATCGTAACCGCTCAGCCAATTACATTACCACGACAATCAAGACACTCGCCACGCCCCAACGGTAGGGCGGGTTTTACCCGCCGTTCGCCCTCCGGGCGGGTATGAAATAGAAGAGAGAATGGGAGGCGCGGTCACCAGGGACTGAAGTCCCGTACGTGCTTGCGATTCCGCGGATTGCCTGCCACGGGCAGGCATGAATATAGCCCCGTGTTTCAACACGGGGTATGCCGGCGCCCCGATGACGCCAAGTCCCGAAGGGACGGCTGAAACGCCGCCTTCCGCTTCATCCGTCCCTTCGGGACTAGCAGAATCGAGGCGGGCCGCCATCCCAGCACTGAAGTGCTGGGCTACATTCATCGCGTCCGTGCGGGACGCTGAACACGTACGAAGTCCCTGGCTATCCTCGTGCGCCCTCCGGGCGAAGAGACCGCGGGTGAAATCCGCCCTGCGAATGCGTCGGCTCTGTGACTGCTGGTCCGCGGCACTGCAATTGGCTGAACAGTCACGGAGGATCGAGGGCGCCCCGCGTGTGATGCAACCGCGGGCTTGCGCCCACGGCTCTGATTCGAGGTTCCTCACGACACACACATCCTCACGCGCGCAGCCATTACGTGACCCGCACGATTACCGTCCGACCCGAACTGTCTTCACCGCCGATTCCGACTACATTGGGAGGCGACGGCAGGTAGTTGTATGCCCGCCCCTTGAACGCCTCGTCCATCCGCTCGCGCATCCAGCCCGTGGACAATCGCCGTTGATTGATCGAGACCAGCATGACCCCGCCGCTGATCAGCAACGGCAGCGCCTCGCGCACGAGCCGGACAAAATCGGCTTCCACGCGAAATACGCGCGCGGGCTTTTTCAATCGCGCGAACGTCGGCGCATCGAGCACGATCAGGTCGAACCGGCGTTCCTGCCGTTCCGCTCTCTTGTAATACTCGAACACGTCACTGCAATAGAACCGATGACTGTCCAACGCCAGTCCATTGGCTTCGAAATTTCGCTTGCCCCACTCCAACGCCTTCTTCGACGTATCGACGCTGTGCGTCTCGAGGGCGCCTCCCGTCGCCGCCGCCACGGACAGACCGCACGTATAGGCAAACAGATTCAATACCGCCCGCCCGGCGGAATGCTCTTTCAGCCACCGCCGATTCCCGCAGTGCTCCAGAAATAACCCGGTCTGAAAACCGTCATACGGCCGAACCCAATAGGACAGTCCATCTTCGCGGGCGGTGATCTCGGGCGGGACCGCTGAGCCCCACAGGGGCTGGGGATCGCAGAGCGCCTGCGTCGACTCCGACTCGTCGTGACTCCGGTCGCGCGGTATCCCTTTCAGATAGACCGCGTCGATTCCCAGAAACCGGCCGTACCACTCCGCGGCATCGTGCAGCGCGCCGTCGTCCAGCGGGAATCGCCCCTGCCGGACGCTCATCACCGCGACTCGACCGTGGATGTCGACGTTCAGCCCGGCCAATCCGTCGCGCCGACCATCGAACGCGCGATACGCATCCGACGCGCCGTCCATCAACCACGGCAAACGCTCGGCGAGTGCCGTGCGCAGCACCCCCTCGACCGCCCGTTGACCGCGGCAGACGGACTCGAAATCCCGGGGGACGGAATCGGTCACGTTCACGGGCGCGCCGGTGATCGGATGCTCAAACGCCACCCGCTCGAGATGCAGATAATGCCGACCGGAAGCCCGACCCTCGCGTCGGGGGTCGAATATCGCGTCGCCGACGATCGGATGATGCCGCTTCGACAAGTCCTCGCGCAACCGCTTCTCGCTGGCGGTCGATGTCTCGACACGAACGAGGCTTCGCGGCGACGCGGCCACCACGGACGTCGTCGAATCGGTCCGGCCGCGGGGTTCCGGCTCTTCGTGTACTCGAACCGGCGCGAGCGCCAGATCGTCCGCGGAGTGCGATTTGGCCTTTCCCCGAACCACGGCCGCGTACGTTCGCCGCACGCCGCCGGCGGAGATCGCCGAATCCAGCTTCATCGCCGCTGGTGCCGATTTGGCAAGAATCAGCACGCCGGACGTCATCCGGCCCATGGCGTTCACGACCCGCAGCGTCGCATCACCGCCCACCCATCCCAAATGCCGCACGATGTCCACGACATCGCACGCACGATCCACGTCCGGCCGCCGGATGGCAACCCCCGCGGCTTTGCTGACGCACAACAAGTGCTCGTCTTCAAAAAGTCGGCGAACGCACGCCGCAACGAACGCATCCCGGGACATGAAATGGATGGTCGTCGCCTTCGATCGGGACGTCAACGCGAGCCGCATGGGACTCGGCTCGGGGGTCCTGGTACAGTTTGAGTGTTGTCATTCTGAGCCCGCCTCGGGCGGGCGAAGAACCCTGCCCGTCCGGCTGGATTCTTCGGTCGCTCCGCTCCCTCAGAATGACATCCGCGCGAGTCGGGTCTCAAACTGTACCAGTACCGGCCCGGGACTTGCGTCCGGGACTTGATGGCGGCTTGCGAAGCTGGTCGTTACATGATGGCGAAATAGTTCTCGACAGCGGCGTCGAGTGCTTCGGTGTTGCCGATGGGGGTCGCCCCCTTGTACGCGGAAAAGTTCTTGACCTGCAACAACAGGTCCCGCGGCTGGCAGCAGCGGAACGGTCGATTGACGGCCTTGTAGTGCCGCTCGACCAGCGCATCGACGGCGCCGGGCTTGACGTCGACGCCGACGATGGGGGCCATGATGTCGAACAGCTTGCGGAACTCCTCCTCGCTGGGGTTCATGACGTTGATCTTGTAGGGAATACGGCGGAGGAACGCATCGTCGACCAGGTCCTTGGGTTCGAGGTTGGTGGAGAAGATGATCAACTGATCGAACGGCACCTTGATTTTCTTGCCGTTGGCCAGCGTGAGGAAGTCGTAGCGCTTTTCGAGCGGGATGATCCAGCGGTTGAGCAGCTCGATGGGGCTGACGCGTTGCCGTCCGAAGTCGTCGATGACCAGCGTGCCGGTGTTGCTCTTGAGCTGAAGCGACGGCTCGGTGATTTTGGTGACGTGGTTGGGCTGAAGCTCCAGCGAGTCCATCATCAGTTCGCCGCCGACGACCAGCGTGGGACGCTTGATGCGGATCCAGCGGTTGTCGTAGGTGGGCGCGTTCAGAATGGACGGAGCGTCGTTTTCGACGGGTTCGTGGCATTCGGGATCGAAAAACGTGATCATCTCGCCGCTGGTGTAGATCGCGTAGGGCACCCATATCGCCCCGCCGAAGCACGACGTGATCCGTTCCGCGATGCTGGTCTTGCCATTGCCGGGGAAGCCATAAAGGAACAGGCCGCGACCGGAATTGATGGCCGGTCCCAGCCGTTCGAACATGTGTTCGTTGATGAGCAGTCCGTCGAAGGCGCGCTGCAAATCCTCCTTGCGGGCCCGCTCCCGGGTAATGCTCTGCGCCGCAACCGAGGTAATGTAATCCTCGAGCGTGACCGGCGCGGGACCGACGTAGGAACACTCGGCCACGAACACGCGGGCCCGCTCGCGACCGGCATCGGTCAGGGTGTATTCGAAATCACCCATCGCCGTGCTGTCCTTGTAATAGACGAACTGGCGAGCCTTGAACGCGGCCAGCATTTCGATGATGGGCTTGGCGGGCATGGCGATGGCGGTGGCGATGTTTCGACCGGTGGCGTGCCCGACGGCCAATAAGTGCTTGAACAGGATGGACTCGATCAACGAATCGGGCAGGTGCGAGTCGGCGATGGTCTGGAGCGGTTTGGGATGAAAGGGTCCGGACGCGGCCGGGGACGGCGACGGCTCGCCGGCGTCGGGAATGGAATCGAACGGTTCGGTGTGCGGTTCGGGTTTTTGGGTTTTGGCGCCGCGGAGCGGCGGCATAGTCGGTCGTTTGGCCGAGATCATGGCGATTCCCCCATTGTTCGAACGAGGCGTCGAGCCGAGCCGGCGGTGCAGCCGGTTCGGCAAGGTCAATGTTCCAAGGTATCGGTTCGCGCGGGGGTGCGGTTTCGCGGTGGCTGCACGATTGAGTCGGGATTGAGCGCATTCGGACGTGGTTGGCGATCGAGCCGTCCGCCGGGGCGGGGGGAAATGTTGACCGGCGAGATGGGGTTTATCGGGCACGGGCTTGAGGTTGCCGCCGTTCGATGCTAAAAATGCGGACCGACGTGCGCCGCGCCGTTGACGCCGTTCCACGGGAGCGTTCACAAGGAAACCGTTGATGATCGAACAGGCCGAAAAGCAGGCGGAAGTTGCACCCGAAGCAGCCGTAAAACAGGGCTCCCCACCGGTACCGGGACCGGGACCAGTACCGGGACCCGGACCGGGATCGAAGCGCGGTCCCGGGGCCAAGGAGTTGCCCCCGCTGATGTGGAAGCTGGTGGGGATGGCCGGCAACGTTCCGGTGACATTGTTGCGCTGCATCGATCGAACCGAGGCGGAGGCCCAGATGGCACGCCTCGCGCTCGAACACTACTACGACGAGCTGGGCATCCATCCGATCGATGCCGTGGTTCCCATTTCATCGGTGGCCGCCAAAACAAGGCGCCAGATCATCGACGCGGCCGTGAATAAAGTCAGCGCCCGGCGCGAGCGCAATCGGCCGGCCGGCGCGGACATTTCAAAAGTTGCGACGCCGGCGGCGAAGCACGAGACCGCGGACCGAAAGTCGACCGCGAACAAGGAACGACCGGCCGCGGTCAAGAAGGAGGTGGCCAAGCCGCCCGCGCGTCCCGCGGCCAAGGCATCCGCCAAATCCGCGAAGCCGGCTCCGAAACCCCCCGCCAAGAACAGCCCGGCGAAGAAACCGGCGTCCGCACCGAAGCGCAAGAAAAAAGCCTGACCTGCCGGCATCGACGATCGGCTGATGCCCGGGTTATGCATCCCACGACGGGATACGGGAATGACACGTCATGACGTCGCGGTGATCGGCTTGGGAGGCATGGGCGGGGCGGCTGCGTATCATCTCGCGCGGCGCGGCGCGAAGGTGCTGGGGCTGGAGCAATTCGACATCGGCCACGACCGCGGCAGTTCGCACGGGGGCACGCGAATAATCCGGCGGGCGTATTTCGAGCATCCCGATTACCTGCCGCTGGTCGATCGTTCGTTCGCCATGTGGGCGGAGTTGGAACGAGCCGCCGACGTGCGGTTGTTCACACGCACCGGGCTGTTGTTCGTCGGTCCGAACGACGGACCGGTGCTGTCGGGTGTGCGGCGATCGCGGGCGGCGCACGCATTGGACATCGAGGACGTGGACATGTCGGGATTCGCGGACCGCTTCCCGGGTTTCAACGCCGGCGAGGGGATGTCCGCGTTGTTCGAACGCGACGCAGGCTATTTGACGGTGGAAACATGCGTGCGGGCGCACGTCGAACAGTCCCGGCGGATGGGCGCGACCGTATTAACCGGTCAGACCGTGCAACGATGGTCGGCCGACAGCGGCGGCGTGGTCGTGGAAACGGAATCAGATCGTTTCACCGCTGACCGGCTGATCGTCTGCGCGGGGGGGTGGAGCGCCCGGCTGTTGGCCGATTTAAGATTGCCGTTGGTGGTCTTGCGGAAGGCGGTGCAGTGGCATGTACCGTTGGATGACCGCTACGACGTGGAACGCGGGGCGCCGATATTCGGAATCGAAGTGGACGGGGCGTTTTTTTACGGATTCCCGCGGCTGGACGAACGGGGTGTCAAGATCGGCGAGCACACCGGCGGACAACGCGTGGATGATCCCGACCGGGTGAATCGAGGGCCCTTGCTCGAAGACGAAACGCGTCTGGCCGGGTTTGTGCGCGCTCATCTACCGGGGTTAACGTCGCAAGTGACGCATCGGACCGTGTGCTTGTACACCATGACGCCGGACGAACATTTCATCGTGGATCGGCATCCGAAATTCGACCGGGTCGTCTTCGCGGCCGGTTTTAGCGGGCACGGGTTCAAGTTCGCCCCGGTGATCGGGGCGGCGCTGGCCGATCTGGCGCTCGACGGCCGGACCAACGAGCCGATCGGGTTCCTGTCGCTCCAGCGCGATTCGCTGCGGCGGACATGAAGCCGACATCGGAACCCCGAACCCAAGCCCGGGGCCGAATCACGACGGAGCCGCAACCGGCCCGCATTTCTCACCAATCCAAACGCGGTCCGGGTTGGTGAGAAATGCGCGCTGAGCGTATGCTCCCCGTTGGGCAAAACGACAGGGTAAGGGCGTTTCAGCGACCGGTGGTATGTCTCATCCTCATCGATTCGCGTACTCCACATAAGGCAACCGCCGCCCGCACATGATCCCGAAGAGTATCGCCACGCCGACATTGCCCAACAGCCACCACAGAAACGTGAGCGGCGTCGAGCGCGCGTGGTTCAAAATGGGAAGCATCGCCATCGCAATCGCGCTCCAGACCGGCAGCACCGGACTGAAAAACGCCACCACGTTCCACGCGGCGGTCTGTCGGTTGCGACCGACCCGTCGGGATGCGACGACTCCCAACCCCGACGCCAAAAGGGAAACAACCATCAGAAACACCCACCCGATGAAGCCTGCCATGCCCGTCAGAATCCCCGCCATTTCGTGCAAATCCGGTACGTGTTCGCCCACCATCATGAATCCCACAATGAACGCCAACGCTCCGACGATCCCGCCCGACGCCGTGGAGCATGCCATCATCACCACGCCCAGGCCGTTTCGCCTGTTCACCGCCAACTGCCGGAAGAACCGTTCCGATCCGCCCCAAACGCGGAACGATCGCGTCCAACTCGACATCGACGGGCCGAATGGCGAGCGGGCGTTGTTCGCGACCGAGTCCGCGACGCCCCGGCCGCATTCCGGACATGGGCCATTCGGATCGATCTGAACCAACAGATATCCGCACCATTCGCACAGCGGCTCGTTCATCGGGTCGTCGGAATCGTGGGATTCGTCGCAACGATTGACGGCCAACGGCGAGTCGCGCGACGCGGTCAGGGCTCGCAGGTAGGCAACGATGGACCAGATGATGGTACCCACAATCGTCCAGATCAGCATGGGAAAGTCCCTGCCGGAGACACGGATCGGCTCAAGAGCGCTGTACCCAAGCCAGATCACCCACACCACCACGACCCAGAACAGATCACCGGTGTACAGCCACCCGACGCGCAGCGCGTAGCGCCACGTCTCCCGCAGTGGCTCCTCCCGCCCCGCCCAGCAGACCATCACCAATGCCGTACACAGAAACCACATTTCGCCGCACAGCAGGACGAACAGAAAGATCAAGACCGATTCGTAGCTCGACACGATTTCCAGCACCACGCTGTCGCCCCGCCTGCTCCATCCCTCGCTGTTCCACGCGTCGACCGCCGCCAAAACGCCCGCAATGGCAGCCATTCCCAGGCAGTGAACGAGATAGACATGCCACAACGGCGCATGCTGAAACGCCAGCGCCACCCTCCGCGGCCGAAAGGGAAACAACAACAACGCTCTGATGGGATTCAATACCGAGGACCCTCGATTCGCCCAGACCTACAAGTTCGACCGTCCACAAGCATTCGTAGGGTGGGCACCGCCCACCACGCTCGCACGACGACGCCGAATCACGCCGGGTCGGGTGGCCCACCGCATCGTACTTGATTAGCGTCCCGCAGGGACGCAATGAAGGTAGCCCAGCACTTCAGTGCTGGGATGACACCTAGTTTTCGATGCGGCTAGTCCCGAAGGGACGGCTGAAAGCGAACGCGGCGTTTCAGCCGTCCCTTCGGGACTCGACGCAATCCAATTGCCCGCGAATCCCGTGTTGAAACACGGTCGGGTGGCCCACCGCTTCAGCATTCGTAGGGTGGGCACCGCCCACCTCTTCTTCCTTCTTGTTGCGCGCTCCCCATACCTATTGTTCGTGGGGCGACATTAACCCGCCATTGCTTCGCCCGTAGGGCGCACGAAATTAGCCAGGGACTTCAGTCCCTGGTGACCGCACCCTCCATTCCCTCTACTTCTTCGTTCTCGCCCGGAGGGCGAACGCCGGGTAATACCCGCCCTGCAAATCGGCAAGACAAGTGTTCGGATTGCCCCGGCATTGCACTTGGTTGACCTGTTACCACAGGATTTACTTGATCTGCACAACTGTATGGATGCCTTGTGCGATCACCGTACAGGTTCCTATCTTGTTCATCTTGTAAATCATGTCCAATTTGATCTGCGTCAATCTGCGATATCTGCGGATAGCCTCTTCCGATCCCCTGGTGCGAGAATCCCTTCTCGCGTACGTCCCGCCAGCCGATTCAAAACAACGGATACAAAAACGGCGCCAACGGCGAAGACGCCGTAAACACCAGCAGCGCCCCCACGATCAGCAGCACCACGATCAAGGGGATCATCCAGTATTTCTTCTCCTGCCGAATAAACAGGAAGAACTCTTTCACAATCGACTGCTTCGCCATTCCGCATCCCCCGTTTCGCCGTCCCGGGCGATCTTCGTTCCCGTCAACCGCCAATCCCACCGGAAGAATCCATCCACAGAGATCACAGAATGACACAGAGAATCGCCCAATACATTCGATTCCCCTTCTTCAGGTTGCGCTAATCTGTGTAATCTGCGGATTCTCATCTCTTCTCTCTGCGCTCTCTGCGTCTCCGCGGTGCAACTCTTTGATTTCGACTTTCGCCTTTACCTCATCAACGACCCCGCTTCCAGCTCCACGCTCCGCCTCATCCCCGCGTTGAAATCCACCTTCCCCTTCTCCGTCACCACGCAGTTCCCCATCACCAGCGCGTCGATCCCCGTGTTCACAAACGTATGGTACGCGTCCTGCGGCGTGCAGACAATCGGCTCTCCGCGCACGTTGAACGACGTGTTGATCACCACCGGCACACCCGTCCGCCGCCCGAACGCTCTAATTAACCGGTAATACCGTCCGTTGTCCGCCTCTGTCACCGTCTGCACCCGCCCCGTCCCGTCCTGATGCGTCACCGCCGGAATCACCGCGTGCATCTCCGGCCGGACCCGCGGCACCAACAACATGAACGGCGCGTCCATTCCCTCGGGCATCTCGAAATACTCATGCGCCCGCTCTTTCAAGACGCTCGGTGCGAACGGCCGGAACGCCTCCCGGAACTTCACCTTCGCGTTGATGATGTCCTTCATCTTCGGATTCCGCGCGTCGGCCACCAGCGATCGCGCCCCCAGCGCCCTCGGCCCGAATTCCAACCGCCCCTGAAACCACCCCACAACTTTCCCCTCGTCGATTATCTCCGCCGTGGTGTCAAGAAGTGCCTCTTCATCGTCGAACGCCTCGAACCGCGCCCCGTTCCGTTTCAGCGTCGCGACAATCTCCTCGTCTGTGAATGACGGCCCCCAGTACGCGTGCCGCATCTCGAATTCCCGATCATGCCCCAGCACCGTGTTATAGATGTAAAACGCCGTCCCCAATGCCCCGCCCGAATCACCCGCCGCCGGCTGAATGAATATGTCCTCGAAACCCGTCTCTTGCAGCATCCGCCAGTTGGCCACGCAGTTTAGCCCCACGCCCCCCGCCACGCACAGCGCCCTCATCCCCGTCTCTTTGTGAACATGACCGGCCATCTTCACCATGATCTCTTCCACAATCTTCTGACCCGAATGGGCGATGTCGTTGTGGAACTCGTCCAATTCCGTCTCCCGCGACCGCCGCGGCCGGCCGAAAAGCTCCTCCCAACGACGACTGATCATCGAATCCGTCGAATACGTGTGCGCAAAATAATCGAGGTCCAGCCGGAAGCTCCCGTCGTCGCGAATGTCCACCACCTGCCGGAACTTGTCCACGTACCTCGGACGCCCATACGGCGCCAGACCCATCACCTTCCATTCCGCGTCATTCACCCGAAACCCGAGGTAGGCCGTAATCGCGCTGAACAACAGACCGACCGAGTGCGGAAACCGGATCTCCGCGTGCATCTCAATGTCGCACCCGCGCCCCACGCCCCACGCCGTCGTCGTC
>JABFSN010000155.1 GCA_013140575.1 Phycisphaerales bacterium
GATGGGCAGGGGATTTGTGTTCAACCGGAACGAGACGGCCGAGTCCGTTCTTGACGGTCTGACCATTCGTGGAGGGCGCTCGACCGACGGAGGTGGAGTCTACATCGGCAATCCGACGAGCAGCAGCCCCACCATTCGCCGCTGTGTGATCACGAGCAACTTCGCGACCATTAACGGCGGCGGTGTCTATATTTCATCGAGCAGTCCGTTGATAGAAGACTGCACGATCAGCGAGAACGGAGGGGACTATTTTGCCGGAAGAGGGGGCGGCGTGTACATTGCGGGCGGTGCGCCCGTGCTGCGTCGTTGCTCCATTGTGGGCAATGAGTTTGAAGGCAGTGGGGCGGGACTGGCGGGCAGCAATACGGCCGCGCTCGTCGAACGATGCACCGTTCGAGAGAATCGGGCGAGTGGATCAGGCGGCGGTGTTTATTTCAACGTGTCTGCCGCGACGCTGGAGGCGTGCACGATTTCGCAGAATGTCGCCACTCTGGACGGCGGCGGCGTGGTGCTCACGGGCCTTAGCGCCCCCGTGGTTCGTAACAGCCTCATCCACGACAATCACTCGACTCTGTTTGACGGGGCTGGAATCTTCTGCTCGTTCAAGACGAATCCGACGATCATCGGTTGCACCGTGTCGCGCAATCTTGCATTGAACGGCCGCGGCGGCGGCCTTATTGTTGAAGATGATAGCGATGCCGTGGTCGATAGCTGCGTGCTGTGGGGCAACGGGGCCTCCGTTGGTGCGGAGATCGCGCTAAACGGCTGGCCGGCGTCGTCGCTCTCGATCGGGTACAGCGACGTGGCGGGCGGGTTATCCGGTATCGCCGTGTCGGGCGGGCAGAGCGTGTTCTGGGATGCGGTGAGTAATCTGAATGCCAACCCACGATTCACCAACCCGGCCGTGGGGAGCTTTCACCTTCGTCCAATCTCGCCCTGCATTAATCGCGGGGACCCGGATGCGGTGTTTGAATCGGGAGCGATAGATTTGAACGGTGATCCGCGGGTCTTGTACGGTCGTGTGGACCTGGGGGTGGACGAGTTTAATGCGGACTGCAACGGCAATGGACAACCGGATGGTCAGGACATTGCCGGAGGCGAGGGCGACTGTAACGGGAACGGTATTCCCGATGAATGCATCGCATTGGAAGGCGACTGCAACGCCAACGGTTTGCCGGACAACTGCGACATTGCCGGCGGCGGCAGCAGCGACTGCAACCTGAATGGGGCGCCGGACGAGTGTGAATCGGAGTGCAACGCCAACGGCGTGCCGGACGACTGCGATATCAACGGCGGCGCCAGCGAGGACTGCAACGTCAACGCAATGCCGGACGAATGCGACATCGACGCCGGTGACAGCGCAGACTGCAATGTAAACTCCGTGCCGGACGAGTGCGACATTCACGACTGCACCGTATCGACGGCGTGCAGCGACTGCAACGGCGACGGCGTTCCCGACGGTTGCCAATTGGAGATCAACGACTGCAACGCGAACGGCGTTCCTGATGATTGCGAGGCGGATTGCAATCGCAACACTGTTCCCGACGAATGCGACTTGTCCAATGGCAGCGCGGACGACTGCAACGGCGACGTTGTGCCGGATATATGCGAGGTGCGTCTGCATGTGGCGGTCAGCGGTTCGGCGAGCGCGGGGTTTATCGACGGTATCAGGGCGGGCGGTCACTTGGTAACCGAGTTTGGAGTGTTTGCCCTTCCGCAGGACTTGTCGGCGTTCGACGTCGTGGTGCTGGCGCCCGTTTCGGGCGCGATCGCGCCGGCCGGCGCGGCGATGGTGGACGCGTTCGTCGCCGAGGGCGGGGGGCTGATTATCATTCAGGGAATCTATGCGACGTTCGGGGGCGATTCGGCTCCGTTCAGCAGTCTCGGGACGCTGGCGGTTCGCGCAAACACGACCGTGGTGTCTCCGGGCGATCCGGTGGCGTCGGGTCTGGCCGAAACGTCGAGCCTGGTCGGTCCAAGCGCGACCGTGGTCCTGAAGCCCGGCGCGGAGACAGTCGTGCAATGGAGCGGTGACGGCGTGCCGATGGCCGTGACGTATGCCTATGGAGAGGGGCGGGTGGTGTATTTTAACGACGTGGATGCGTGCTTCTTCGATGCCAATTGGGAGGGAGACACGGTCTACGGCACGGCGATGATGAACAACGCCGTAGCGCACGTGGGCGGCGCGGCGAGGAACGACTGCGACGGCAATGGAGTGCCGGACGATTGCGATATTGCCGCAGAGCCTTCAAGAGACTGCGACGGGAACCTCGTGCCGGACGACTGCGACGTGGCCGCCTATGGAGATGTGGTTGACGTAAATGGGAACGGAATTCCTGACGTCTGCGAGGGGTGTGCGGGGGGATCCGCGTGCTCCGACGGCGACGTATGCACTTCGGATGGCTGCCTGGCCGGCGTGTGCACGCACACAGACATTGTATTCGGCGACGTCAATCACGACGATGCTGTGGACATTTTCGATATACTGTGCGTGCTGGACGGGTTTGCGGGGGCGTTTGCCACTTGCACGATGGCGGACGCGGAACTTGCACCCTGTCCGGGAGGCGACGGAGTCATTGACATTTTCGACATATTGGCCGTCCTTGATGCGTTCGCAGGGAACAACGCCTGCGATTGTCCGGCCGGGCCGTGAAACGGCGGTCCGGCGGCGGGGGGTTATTCGATGGACAACGTGGGTTGGGCGCTGGGTTGCAGGTTGCGAATGCTGATTTGTCCGGCGGTGGCGGTGGCGACGTTTTGAATGGCCTGCAGGATGGCGTCGCCGGCCGACGAGAATAGTTTTTCGGGCGTGCCCTCGCCGATCAGAATGCGCACGTCGGTGTTCAGCGGGATTGCGCCCAGGAAGGGGACGCCGAGTTCCTCGGCCGATCGCTTGGCGCCGCCGTGGTCGAAGATTTCGTCGCGGTGGCCGCAGTGGGGGCAGATGTAGAAGCTCATGTTTTCGACGATGCCGAGGCAGGGAACGTTCAACTGGCGGTACATCATCAACGCGCGGCGGGCGTCGAGAAGGGCCACGTCCTGCGGGGTGCAGACGATGACGGCGCCGGTCATGGGCAGCGACTGGGCGAGGGTCAGGGGCACGTCGCCGGTGCCGGGGGGCAGATCGACGACGAGATAGTCGAGCGGGCCCCAATTCACCTGTTCAAGAAACTGCTTGACGACGCCGTGCACCATCGGGCCGCGCCAGATCAGCGGTTTGTCGGGGTCGATCATGAAGCCAATGCTCATCAATTTGATGCCGCGGGCGTCGACGGGCAGGATGTGGTCGCCATCGACCGCGGGCTTGGCGCCGGCGACGCCCATCATCGTGGGGATGGACGGACCGTAGACGTCGGCGTCCATCAGTCCGACCGTGGCGCCGGCGCGATGCAGGCCGACGGCGAGGAGGGCGGCCACGGTGCTTTTGCCGACACCGCCCTTTCCGGCGCCGACGGCGAAAATGTTTTTGACGTCAGGCAGGATGTTCCGCGGGCGGTTGTCGGCGCGGACCTGGCCGCTGAATTCGACGTGCACCTCGCGGACGCCGTCGAGCGATTGAATCGCCCGGGTCACGTCGCGGGTGATCTGGTCCTTCATGGGACAAGCGGGGGTGGTCAGTTCGACGTGGACGTTTACGCGGCCGTCGTCGATGGCGACGTTTTTGATCATTTTGAGCGAGACGAGATCGCGGTGGAGTTCGGGGTCGTTGACCGTGCGAAGGACGGCCATGATGTCGTCGCGCGTGGGTTTTGGCATCGGGTCACTATAACGCATCCGTCGCGCGTTCGCCACGTGAGGCGATGCGGGGTGCGTGACGGAATCGGCGAGCGGGGCGTAGGCGCGTTGGGCCGCGGTTGCGGGATACCCGAGGGCTTGCGCCCCCGGCTCTGATCGGCGCACGCGTCATCAACGGGCGCCGTGAACACGGAACATCGGATTGGTTTGCGCGTTGACGGCGCGTTGAACACGCCTACAATCGGCAGTCATGTCTGAATTGGCCGGGAAGGATTGCGTGCCGTGTCGCGGCGGGGTTCCGCCGTTGGACGATGCGCGGGTCGGGGCGCTGCTGGGCGAGCTGGACGGCTGGCATGTCGAGGACGGGTTTCACCTGACGCGGACGTTCACGTTTCCCGATTTCGCGACGGCGCTGGCGTTCGTCAATCGGATCGGGGCGATGGCCGAGCAGCAGGGCCATCACCCGGATATCTTCCTGGCGTGGGGCAGGGTCCAGGTGACGATTTGGACACACAAGATCAACGGGCTGACGGAAAGCGATTTTGTTTTCGCGGCCAAGGTGGACCGGTTGGAGCGGTAGTGTTCCGGCGCAGCGAGATGTTCGAGTCGGCGTCGAGTGATACGGACAACGGTACGTATGTGAATAGCGTCGCGCCGATCGATTCCTCCGCCCCTGCCGGGGCGGGCGGAAAAACGGGGACGTCCTCCACGGGTTCCGCGAGGCTGCGCCTCGCTCCACCCGTGGCTACAGTCCTGCGCCCCTACGGGGCGGAATGCACGGGGACCCCAGCAAGGCGCTAATCAAGGACAACGGTACGCCGTTGTCCTTGTGCGGTGCGCTCGGATGATAATGAACGCCGCGTGTGGTGCGGAAGAGGAGACCACGGGCAAGCGAGTACCCTTGCCCGTGCCACCCGCTGCTTGGCCCGTTCGCGGGGAGTTGACGAGGGTGAATCCGGCAGACGGCGGCTGAAACCCGCCCTACAGTTACGGCGTCGAGGGGCGGTGCATGTCTATTCGGCTGGGGGTGAACATCGACCACGTAGCCACGGTGCGGCAGGCGCGGCGGACCGACGAGCCGAGCGTGGTGTGGGCGGCGGCCGAGGCGGAGCTGGGGGGGGCGGACGGGATCACGTTTCATCTGCGCGAGGATCGACGGCACATTCAGGACGAGGACGCCCGGCTGTTGAAGCGGACGGTGACGGTGCGTCTGAACATGGAAATGTCGATCGCGGCCGAGATCGTGGGCATCGCATGCGAGATTCACCCGACGGTATGCACGCTGGTGCCCGAGAAGCGGGAGGAATTGACGACGGAAGGCGGATTGGACGTTGTTCGGCTGCGCCCGCGGGTTTCGGAGGCGGTGCGGCGTTTGCGCGACGGGGGGATGGAAGTCAGCGGGTTCATCGAGCCAAGCGGCGATCAGATTCACGCGTGCGCGGAGGCGGGTTTCGACGCGGTGGAATTGTGGACGGGCGGGTACGCGCATGCGCGGACCGAAGCCGAGGTGGACGCGGCGCTGACGGTGTTGGCGGATGGCGTGCGAACAAGCCGGGAGGCGGGATTGACGGTATTGGGCGGACATGGTTTGACTTACCGGAATGTGGCGCGGGCGGCCGCTATTCCGGGATTCGTGGAGTTCAACATCGGTCATTCGATCGTGTCGCGTTCGGTTTTCGTGGGGATGCGCGAGGCGGTTCGAGCGATGAAGGAACTAATGGTGCGCGGCGAACGAGCGCCGATGCCGCGTTGAGGCGTTGGGAGCGCGGTAAAGAACTCGCGGGAAGGGATTCCCGCAAGTGTGGGTGCGAGAAGGTATTCTCGCACCAGCGTGGGAGGATCAATAATGCGACGATGGCACGTCAGGCTCGCGGCATTGTGGCTGGTGGTTCCCGCGGCGCTGGGGGCGGACGGGCCGGAGGGGGTGGGCAACGACGAATGCGTCGTGTTTTACGGAGATAAGACCGTCTACCCGCCGGGGTTCGGGTACGTGGTGGAGAATTTCATCCGCGTGCGGTATCCCGCGTCGACGTCGCGTTTCTGGCACGTGGGGGCGCCGGGGGATGAATTCGAGCGGGTCGAGACGCTAAACGCATGGTTTGACGAACTGGTCGTGCCGCTGCATCCCACGGTGATCGTGCTGAGCACGGGTTTGGGCGACGGTTTGTTTCAGAAGCCGGACGAAGCGCGGTTGGCGACGGTGGCGAGCGAGTATGGGCGGTTGATCGACCGGTGTCTGACGTCGGGCGCGCGGGTGTATGTGGTGACGCCGCCGCCGCCGAGCATCGCCCGCAAGCAGGTTCTGGGGTCGCTCCATTACGACGGGACGGTGAAACGAATCGGGGACGCCATCGCGGGCGTGGCCCGGGAGAAGGGCGTGCCGGTCGTCGATTGGTACGGGGCGATCGTCACGCTGCAAGCCGGGGGTAAGGCCACCGATCTGACCGGGCGGGACGGTCTGACGCCGTCGGAGTTTTCCCATTCGGTGGCGGCGAAGGCGTTGATGGAGGCGTGGCGTCTCGAACCGTTGGATGTGTTGGTGACGGTGAATTGGACGGGGCGCACGGTCACGACGTCGCATGGGAGGGCGGAAGTTGTCGAGGAAAGCTCGAACATCGTTCGATTGAAGTTGAGCGAGTTTCCCATACCGCTGCGCATCGTCGGCAATCCTAAAGGCGAGGCGGAAGTCGAGCCGCCCGCGTGGATGGACCGGTGTCGGATCGTTTTGAAACTGGAGGGGGTGTCCGATGGGCAGATTTCAATCGCCGCGGCCGATTCGGCCGATACGGGACTGATGTTTGCGGCGTCGGCGTTGGGCGAGGGGGTAAATCTGGCGGCGGGCGGCCCGGTGTCGCAGCACGCGGCCGTCGTGGGATTGTCCGACTGGATCGCGAAGAAGAATGCGGCCATGCAGACGATCGAGTTCATGTTGCAGAAGAACCGATCGGAGCCGCCGGAGCGGGAATTGAAGGGGGCGATCGATGCGTTCGTGGAAGCCGGCCGGCAGTACGTCGCGGGGTGCGAGAAGGTGATTCTGCGGTTGCCGCGGACGATGGATATTGAATTGAGAATCTCGGTGGATACGGGCGGGGGGCGGTAAGGCGACCAAGGCACGAACGTGTCCTCGGTAAAGGCGTCTGTCGCCCCGCTGGGGCTAAATAGAAGCGCACAAAAGGGAAACCGGGTTTCGTCCGTCCTCCGGACGGGAAACATCGGGGAACCCAATCCAGGGGCTGAAGCCCCTGGCTAAGACCGTTCGCCCTACGGGCGAAGACTCGCGCGTCATGATGAAGTCGGGTTCCCAATTCCGTGGTTCTAGTTAGTCCGGGCGGCCCGGACGTTTCCGGGGGCTGACGCCCCCGGCTATTGACTGTCGCCCCCGTGGGGCTGACCGAAGAATCAAGAGTGACGAGCAACTCGTTCGAAGGCGGAGGTCGATCCATGGATGGGCGGTTTCGCGGGACGTACACGGCGCTGGTGACGCCGTTCAAGGATGAAGCGATCGACCACGCGGGGATGGAGGCGCTGGTCGAGCGGCAGATTGCGGCGGGAATCGACGGGGTTGTGCCGTGCGGGAGCACGGGCGAAAGTGCAACGTTGTCGCACGCCGAACAGCATGAATTGATTCAAGGGGTCGTGCTGCATGTCGGCGGGCGTTGCAAGGTGTTGGCCGGGACGGGATCGAACTGCACGGACGCGGCCGTCGCCATGACGCGGGAGGCGGAATCGAGCGGGGCGGACGGGGCGCTGGTGGTGACGCCGTATTACAATCGTCCGACGCAGGAGGGGTTGTTTCGGCATTACGCGGCCATCGCGGAATCGACGTCGCTGCCGATCGTGTTGTACAACGTGCCGGCGCGATGTTCCGTGGACCTGGCCAACGAGACGGTTCTGCGGTTGCGGGAACGATTCAGGAACATAGTGGCCATCAAGGACGCGAGCGGCGGGACGGATCGGGTTACGGAGTTGGTGACGCGAAGCGACATTGATGTATTGAGCGGGGATGACGAACACACGCTGGCGATGATGGCGCTGGGGGCCCGCGGCGTGATCAGTGTCATGTCCAATCTTGCGCCGGCGTGGATGAAATCGCTGGTCGACGCGGCCGCTGCGGGGGCGTTCGATTCTGCCCGGGAATGGCACGGGCGGGTGGCGGCATTGATTCGGGCGATCGGCAGGTTGGGGCCGAATCCGATTCCGATCAAGACTGCGTTGGCGGTTCGCGGGTTGATCCGCGAGGAGTTTCGGCTGCCGCTGTGCCCCATGGAGGCGCGGGACCGGAATGTGGTGGTCGAGGCATTGAAGCGACTGGAAGTGCCCGCGGGGTGATTCCGTCGAGCGGTCCGGCACACCCGCGTATTTGGGTCGGGCGCTCCGATCAGAATTCGCCACGCAGATGGCGAGTGGCGATCGGGCAACGCGATTCAGTAAGTGAAACGCCGCGGCGGGCGAGTTTCAATCGTCGACGCGAGCGAGAATACGCGCTCCGATCACGAAACACACGGCGCCCGCGCCGATGAGCACGCCGCAGGGCAGCAACATTTCCGACAGTTCGAACCCGCGCCAGATGGCGCCCTCCAGCGACAAGATGCCCCATTTGACGAGGCTGAAATGACTCATGTTTTTCATGAACGCGGGCATGAACGCCAGCGGGACCATGCCGCCGCCGAACATGCACATGAACACAATGATCGCCCAGCCGGCGCCGCTGACGGACTGCTCGGTCCGACCGATGACGGACATCAACATCATCAGTCCGACCATGCCCAGCGCCGTGCAGACCGTGGCCAGGATCAACAGCCCCGGACTGGTCAGTTGGATGCCGATGATCAGCCCCAATCCCATCATGATGGCGACGACGGCCAACACGGACACGAAGCAGGCCAGCGCCTTGCCGGCCAGAACGTGTGTGCGCGTGATGGGGGCGATTTTCAAGCGGAAGAACGTGCCCGCGGTGCGTTCCTTGGCTACGGTGACGGCGAAGCCGGCCACGCAGGCCATCACCCCCCACATGATCGCCGACGGGAAACTGATATCCCATGGCGAGCGCGGCCGGCCGCGGATGCCGGCGAATGGGCCGCGGTCGTTCCCGGCGGCTGATTCGAGCGACACCTTCTCGATCCGCGCGATCTCCATCGACGGCCCGAATCCACTGGTTTGTCCGTCGCCAGCCTTGCTGAGCGCGTCGACCTGTTCCTCCATGGTCGCCAGGAATCCATCGACGCTGCGCAGCAACCCCTGCACGATGGTCCGCTGCACCGGTGGCATGTCCGTATCCGACGCGGTCTCCTCGATCATGCGGTTGATCTGCGGGCGCATATCGGCCGGGTTCATGAACCGCTTCTGAATCAGGACGCCCATGGCCTGCATGATCATGCCCTCGAGCATGGCCCCTTCGGCGGCGCGGGCGGGGTCGACGCCCAGCCGTAGGGCGGGCGCTTTGCCCCAGATGAGGCCGGCCGTTTCGCCGAAGCCCTTGGGAATCTCGATGAATGCGGTCAGTTTCCCCTTGCGCACTTGATCGGCGGCCTGCTCGACGGGGAACTGTTGAATGGACAGCGATTCCAGCTTGATGAGTTGTTCGACGAACAGCCGGGACATGTCCGAGGCGTCGTTGTCGGTCACGGCGACGCTGATGGACTTTTCCTGGGGCTGGTCGCTGAACGAGGCCTGAATCGTTCCGAACAGCAGACCCATCACGAGGGGGAAAACGAAAATAAAGAACATGCCCAGCAGGTCGCGGGACATGATCCGCAGGTCCTTGACGGCGAGTGTGACGATAGCGCCCATCAGTCCCGCAGGCTCCTTC
Organism: Phycisphaerales bacterium; assembly: GCA_013140575.1. Classification (GTDB taxonomy): domain Bacteria; phylum Planctomycetota; class Phycisphaerae; order UBA1845; family UBA1845; genus JABFSN01. The sequence continues at coordinate 9,545 of JABFSN010000155.1, forward strand.
CGGTCAGCGTCAGGAAGACGGATTCCAGATCGGGCTGATCGACGTGAAACGTCTTGAACACGACGCCGGCACGAGTCAGCCGCATCAGCTCCTCGACGGGTTTTTCTGTTTCAAAGCGTAGCGACGTTCCCTCGACCTGCCCCGGCAGCGTGGACGGATCGTTCACCGGGCGCTCGAGTTCGGCCGTGACCACGGGGCGCCGGCCGTGACGGGCGATCAGGTTGGGCACGGTGTCGCAGTCCAGGAGCTTGCCGCGGTCCATGATGGCCACGCGATCGCACAGGCGTTGCGCTTCTTCCATGTAGTGCGTGGTGTACAGGACGGTCAGGCCGTCCTGTTTGAGGCGCTCGATGATCTCGAAAATGTGATTGCGCGATTGCGGATCGACGCCGGCCGTGGGTTCATCGCACAAGAGAATCGGCGGGCTGGGTAGCAGGGCGCACGCCAGGTTCAGCCGCCGCTGCATGCCGCCCGAATAGGTTTTGGCCCGCGAATGGCGGCGGTCCTTCAGGCCGGCGAAGTCCAATGCCCATTCGACGCGTTCGGTCAGCCGCTTGCCGGTCACGCCGTACAACCGGCCGAAAAACGCGAGGTTTTCCTGCCCGGTGAGGTCTTCGTAGAGCGCCACGCGCTGCGGGGCGATGCCCAGGCCGCGGCGCACTTCCGGGCGCGACGGGTCGGATGCGCCATTGACGGTCACCGATCCCGAATCGGGCCGGATCGCCCCGACCAGCATGTGAATCGTGGTGGATTTGCCGGCGCCGTTGGGCCCCAGCAGGCCGAACGTTTCGCCGCGCTTGATGTCCAGCGAGACATCATCGACGGCTACCAGTGTGCCGTAGGATTTGCGAAGGTGTTCAGCGTGAATCATGTTGCGTCCAATCGGCGACGTTTGGCGACAAGACGTTTGGCGACAAGGCGCTATCAGCCGACCACAAGCCGGATTATAGGTATCCACGGAGCGAGCACAACGCAAGTCACGGCGCTGGCGACGACAACGATGGTTCGGAGTAGCGGCGCACGTTATTTCGGCGGCGACAGGAAATTACGGTCCATCCGTCTGGCGAGCGAGAGAGCCGTTGCGCGGACCGGTCAGGGCTCCGCTGGATACCGCGGCGAGGGGCGAACGGAAGCGCTTCGGTCGCGCGGGCGGTCGAATTCGAACGGGTGATTCGCCAACAAGTACGGTCGATGACGGGCGACGCTGACCAGAAGGGCGACGGCGACGCAGTTGGTCAACAGGCTGCTGCCGCCGTAACTGACGAACGGCAGCGTCATGCCGGTGATGGGCATCAACCCCACGGTCATGCCGATGTTTATGATTACCTGTGAGGCGATCAACGCGACCACGCCGACGGCGAGCAGGCGGGCGAAGGGTTCGGTCGTGGCCGCGGCGATTTCCATGCCGGCCATGACGATGATTGCGTAAAACGCGAGGACCAACAGACACCCGAGCAATCCCCATTGGTGGCCGATGAGCGCGAAGACGAAGTCATTGTGCCGGTCGGGCAGAAAATCGTATTCGATGAACGTGCCGCGGCCCCATCCTTCACCGGTAAGGCCGCCGGAGCCGAGGGCCGTCTTGGAACGAAGCAACTGCATGCCGTCGTCAACGGTCCACTGCCGGGCTTGGCGCGGCGTGGCCAGAAAGCGGTATTTGTCCGGTTCGTCGATGATTCGCTGCCGCAAAGATTCCGACTGCAACAAGACGCCAAGAATGCGGTCGCGCTGATAGCCACGAATGCCGAACCATGCGATCGGCGCCAAACAGAGCGAGATCAGCAGAATGGCCGTCAGATGCCGCGTGCGGGCGCCGGCGGCGAACAGCATGATGAACAACACCGGCGCCATCAGGATGGTCGTACCAAGGTTGGGTTCGAGCAGAATCAGGATGGCGGGCGCGGCGGAAGCGATAAATGGAATCAGCAGGCCCGTCAGCGTGCGATAATTCCTGCGATAGCGCAAATAAGCGGCCAGTCCGACGATATAGGCGATCTTGGCGAATTCGGACGGCTGGAATTGGAATCCGGGCAACTGAATCCACCGGTAGGCCCCACGCCGATTGGGAATCAATTCGCCGAAGGAGACGTATCGTGCCAGCGCCAACGGAAGCAGCGCGACGACGGCCAATGCGACGACTACCCAGGCGCAACGGGCGAACCATCCGAAACCCAATCGCACGATGACCAGTCCGCACAGCGCACCACCCAACAGTGTGGCAAGTTGTTTGACGGTGTAGCGAGGCACGGCCAAATCGGACTCGGTCGCGTAAATGCACAATAACCCGACGGCCGACAAAGCCAACGCGGCGGTCACAGCCAGGACCGCCGACTGCGGCATTCGCAGCGCGCCACGAATCACGACGGTTGGCCCCCGTTCACTGTTTGGGTGGCCAGTTCACCCAGAAGCAGATCGAAAAGCATCTGCGCAATGTCGCGGGCGATCGGTCCGCTGACATGTCCGCCGCTGCCTCCAAATTCGACCAGCACGACGAACGCAAACCTTGGCGGCGTATTCCAGTCCGGCCGCCCCGACGTGTCCAGCCGTTGCAGGTAACCGCCGAACCAGGCGTGCGCGTATTTCTCGTCGGACTGAGTGCCGGCGGGCGGGAAGAGCGACTCCACGACCACGTCCTTTTCAGCATCGAATTCAGCCGAGGGAAACCGTTCCCGAAATGCGTCGACGGCGTCGCGCTTTAACGCAGCCGGCAAAGCGACCGATTGGGAGTTGCCGTTTGCGTTCCGGTAATCAATGCGATAGTGCGTGGGTTTGGGTGGTGTTGTGGCGCTTCCGGTCTTGCCGCACAGAGCGAACCGTTCGTTCGCCCAGTGCGCGGTAACGTAGGCCGTCCCCTCGGTGTCGTTGGTGACCTGAAACATTCCTTCACGCACGGCACGCCATGCGTCCGCGTGGATGGGAAGACGCAGGGCCCTGGGTTCGCCCAGCCCACGGATCAGTTGCGTCGGTTTCCAGATGCCCGAGGCATAGACCGCAAACAGATTGGCCGCCTGCAACGGCGAGACGACAAGTTCGCCCTGACCGATGGCGTAGTTGCGGGCGTCGCCGGGCGACAGCGGCGCCTGTCGGTATAGCGCGAGCCATTCGGGCGTGGGGTTAATTCCGAACCGCTCTTCGCGAAGTCCGGTGCCGGCGAGGTGTCCCAGACCGGCCCATTCGAAGCTGCGGCAAAGCCGTTCCACGCCGACCGCGTCGCCGAGATGGTACATGAAGATATTGCAACTCCCGCGCAGGGCGGACGTCGCGGTTACGTCCCCGTGTGCCTTGCGTTGTCCCGTGACCGTGCTCTCCCAGCAGCGGTAGCGGTCCCGCACGTTTTCCAGATAATACCCGTCACAATGAAACGTCGACTCCGTATTTATGACGCCGCTCGCCAAACCGGCCAGGCAGGTCATCGGCTTGACGATTGAGCCCGGATGATAGACGTTTGCCACCGGGCGGAAGCGCAGCGGCTCGAATCGCACGTCATTGCGCAGGTCCGAATAGAGACGGCGAAACAGATTAGCGTCGTAGCCCGGGTAAGACACCAGCGCGAGAATCTCCCGCGACTCGACGTCCAGCACCACCACGCTGCCCCCGGCGGGATGGGGGCATAATTGCGGAATGCGCTCATCGAGCAGTTCGTAGAGCCGCTCCTGCAAGTCCATGCGGATCGTAAGCGTCACGTCGCGGCCGGATAGGGGCTTGATGTCTTCCATGGTCCGTCCATTGCGCGACTGTTGGATCCGCCCCCGGCGGCCGCGAAGAAGGCGCTCAGCCGCGTATTCAACGCCGGACACGCCGCGGGATTCGATCGGCTCGTATCGTGACAGTGGATCGTCAGATGCCGGGTCATTCATCAGATCGTCGGGGCCGACGGCGCCCAATTGTCCGACGATGTGCGGCAGTGACGGACTGGAATGATAGACGCGCACCGTACCGTCCGTGACGTGCGCGGACGGCGTCGCGGCGAAGCGTTCGCGGGCGGCGACCTGCATCTGGTCGTCGAGCGCCGTTAGTATGGGGTGGGGCATGCGTTGCTCGCGAATTGGCACGGGATAGCCGGCGGCGGCGCTGACCCGGTCCGCCCAATTTTCAACGCGCGCGGCTATATCACGCGCACGCTGGTGCAGGACATCCATGGATTCACCCCGAAAGGCGGACAGGCGAATCCACAACGGGGGAACGGTGCGCACCGGTTCGCGTCGCGCCTCTTCGACGATTGCGTCGTAGTCCACCGCCACCTGCCAACAAGGTTGATCGGCGGCCAATACCGCTCCGAACCGGTCCAGGATGCGCCCGCGAACGAACGGTAACGGCTGTGCCGGGCGAAGCAGAACGGCGTCCGCCTGCGTACGATAATCACCGGCATGAAGCACCTGCAAATCGACAAGGCGGGCGACGATAACCAGCAGCGCGGCGGCAAGAACGATCAAGACGATTTTTAATCGGCGATCAAACATGGGGACCCCGTCTTCGAGGCGGGTTGGAATCCGGAGCGCGCGATACGCGCAGGCCGAGGATCGCGGCCAGACGCAACAGTATGGCGTCGATGGGGATGGCCCACGCGCAGGAATAGACCACGTGCCCCGCGTCGGACAGAACCGCGCGAATCGACGCGCCCATCGGCAACGGAAAGACGGCGGCCCGGTAGAGCGTCAGTCCTGCGTACACGAAGACGCCGATGAGCGCGGTAACCGCGAAATGCGTGGCCGCGTTTCTGAGATAGACCGCGTCCCGAATGCCGTTCGCGGCCAGGGCCGAGAACGCGTAGGCCGCGGACATGACGCCCGGGCGTTCGATGCTCAGCAGATCGGCCAGGACGCCCAGTGCCCATCCGCAGATCAACGCCTCCCGGCGGCGGCCATACAACCCGAAAAAGACGGTCAAGACCAGCAGCCAATCGGGGCGGATGGCGCCGATTGCGACCCGCGACGCCAGCGTGGTTTGCGCCGCCGCCGCCAACAAACCCACAATGGCCACAACGGACCAGTTCATGAGCCGCCTCGTCCGTCGGCCGCGGGCGAATTTCCGGCGAATGGCGATTGATGGTCCGGGACGCCGCCCACAATCTCAAGCACCGCGTCCGCTGCGGCCAGTTGCACGCGTGGATCCGAGTTCGACTCCAGTGTCCGGCGCAGCGCGCCCAGTGCGTGTCGATCGCCGATGGCGCCCAATGCAACGGCCGCCAGCTGCCGCACGCGCATGATTTGCTCCGCGGGCGGGTCGCCGGGAACCCTTGGCCGGGGTTCGTTGAATGTGAGTGCCGCCGCCGCCAATGCAAAGCCGTCGTTGCGTCCGAGCCGGCCCAGGGCGGCCGCGGCCGCAAGACGCACTTCAAGATATTCCCCGCTTTCCAGAGAATATTGAAACGTCGCCGCCAAAGACGGTCGGCGCAGCCGAGCGAGGGCGTTCAGAGCGCGGACACGCACCGGCCCGAGTCCGGAGTTGGACCAGAACACCAGCTGTTGAACGGCCTCTTCATTGCCCAGCCGGGCCATTGATTCCAATGCCTGTCGGCGAATGCCCTCGTCGCGATCCGTCATGGCCCTGGCCAGCAGACCGGCGGCGCCCGTCTCGTCGAGTATTCCCAGAAGAAACGCGGCGTCACGGCGTACATCCGCGGAATCGTGTCGCAACATCATGGACGCGAATTCGCCGGTTCGGCCGGTGTCACCAAGACGGTGCAAAGCGTAAAGGGCGGACAGGCGCACACCGGCGTCCGCGTCATCCGCGAAGGGCAGAACCCATTCGCGTGCATCCGCGTCGCCGGCCATTCCCAGTGCGATCAATGCCGCGAAGCGCACCCCGGGCGACGGATCCTGCAAAGACGACCGAAACCATTCGATCGCCGCTGCACCGCAATGCCGCTGCATCACTTCAATGCCGGCGGCGCGCACGCTGCCGGCCTCTGTGTAGCGTACGGCCTGTTTGACGACCTCCACGCAGCGATCGCGAAGCACAAGTTCTTCGCGAAGCGTCAGCGGGGTCTGCGAGGGCGCGATGCACCCTGCGAGCGAAGACGCAGTGCACACCAGCGCCAGGAACGCATAGCCGCGTCGCCGCCGCCTGCGACGAGAATGGATGCGATCGGCCCGTCCGGTCATTGCGGCGACACCTCCCTCGTCGCGGACCGCGCCGACAAAATACGGGCGAGGATGTAATCAAGATACAACAGCAACCAAACCACCGCGCAGGCGATCGCGAACACGTCGCCGATCCGCGAATAGAGCGACGAGCGTGTGTCAACGGCGACTCGGGCAACGAGATGGCCGACCTGCCCGACTCCCAATGCATCGTGCGCCCGGCCGTCGGGCCGGATAAACCCGCTGATGCCGGTATTGACGGTGCGGGCGATGCCGACGCGGTTCTCGACCGCGCGAAACGTGCATATGGCGAAGTGTTGTTGCAGTTCGTGGCCGTGGAGAAACCAGCCGTCGTTGCTGATGTTGAGCAGAAAATCGACGCGCTTCCCGGGAATCGCGGCATCGTGAACGAACCGCCGGCAGACGTAGGGCATCACGTCTTCATAGCAGATCAGCACGCCGAATCGAAACGATTCGCCGATGCGGGTCCGCATTTGGAACACTTCCACGTCGTCGCCGGGAGTCAAAGAGTATTCGTAACCTTCCGCGCCGAACGGAGACAGCGCATTCAGCCAGAAATAGAGCGCGCGCAAACGGCCGTAGCGGAACGGAACGGTCTCGCCGAACAACACGGGATGGATTTTGTCATGGCGGTTCGGCTCCGATCCGCCGGGCTTGAAATGAAACGCGGAATTGTGCAGGATTTGCGTGCCCTTCAAACTGAGCGGCGTCGGCGTCACCGACATGCTGCCGATCACGATCGACGCGCCGGTTTCGGTCGCCCACGACTGCAGCAGATCATAGCATTCCACGCTAAAGGCGAGCACTCCCCGCAGCGCCGGGTTTCTCAATTCCGATTGAGCCTGATCGCGGTATTCCTTGTTCAAGTACATCCACGCCCACGCCGTTTCCGGAAACAAGTACAAGTCCGGCGCGCCGGGCAGCGCGGCGCGCATCAAATCGAAATACATCGATCGCTTCTCGTGGGGTCCGGGTTCGTCGCGCGACTGGTCGCGTTCCGTGTAATTCGGGTGATCGTGTTGCAGCAGTGCGATCGCGGGGCCGTCCGAAATAGTGTCCTGATTCAGTCGATAGACGCCGTAGACGACGGTCAGAACCAGAAGGGCAAGCGCCGTGACGGCGCCCCTGCGGGCCCGCCGCCGCTGGCTCCTTGCCAGGTCCGATTGCCCCTGCCGATACCGCGCGAAGATCAGGTCCGCGATTGCGCCGTTCACCGCCGCCAGTACGAACGTCACGCCGTAGGCGCCGACCAGATCACTGATCTGAATGACCGGCAATATCCGGTACTGACTGTGTGCCAGAAAAAACCAGGGAAAGCCCGATAAGACAAGACCGCGGAGAAATTCCGCCCCCACCCACACTACGGGTACGGCGATCGCCAGCGGAATGCGCCGGCGTCGCACCGCGTGTCGAATGGGGCACGCCGCCAGGGGAAAATAGCAGGCCAGATACGCCGACAGCGCCACGTAGCCCACACCCGTGGGAGCGTACATCCAGCGCATGTTGATCAGAAAAAAGGCGAAACCCAGCACCCAGGCGAAGACGTAGACGCGCCGCGCCAGCGCCGTCCCGCCGATCACGATCAGCCATGGCACCAGACACACATAAGCGAGATACCATTGGTCGAGCGGCGCCGGAATCAAACTCGTGAACAGCAGGGAAAGCGATAGCAGACCGGCCACCGCCCAACGCGAGTGAATCTGAAAACCCAGGTGCGGCGGTTGCGGGGCACCGGGAAGCACGGCGCTGCGAGCGGTCTCGAGCGGCCGATCGCCGACCGCGGACCGCCGTCCGGTCATGTCCGCCTCGCCTCTCACTGCGATTCCCCGTGCTCGAACCATGCGTTCTTCATTCGTAGCCGTGTTCCAACGGATGGACCCGGACATCGGCGCCGGCAGACGCTTCACCCGTGTGGGGCGGGCGCGCCACCAGTGCATTGGCGGCGCCGAATCCGAACAGATCGCCGGACCCGTTCCACGGTACCAACGCCACGCGCCATTCGCCGGCGTCAGTCAACGCCAACCGCGCCGGCAGAAACGCCGCCCGATCGGCCGTCGCCGGACATCGACCGTCAAGCCGCGCGGACACGAGCATTCCGATTCCGCCCGGCAGTCCGCACATCACCCGAATCGCGGGGCGCACCAGCAGCCAATAGGCCACGAAACATCCGACCGGGTTCCCGGCCAGTGCAAACACGCGGCATCCCGACTGATGAACGCCGAACAGACCCGGTTTTCCCGGCCGAATGGCCCATTTACGGATCATCACCTGGACGCCCAGCCCGGCCAGAACCTCCGGCACCAGGTCTAACGTCCCCATCGAAACTCCACCGGAGATGCAAAACACGTCGGCGTCCAATCCCCGTGCCATGCGCTCCCGCAACGCCGGTCGCTCATCCGGACACGCGCCCAGATCAACCGGCGATATGCCGTCTGACCGCAGCAGGGCGTTCAACATCGGTCCGTTCGAATTGCGAATCCGTCCCGGTCCCGGTGTCTGCGACACGTCGACCAGTTCATTGCCCGTGACCAGAATCGCAACGCGCGGCCGGCGGTAGACGACAACTTCGGCGGCGCCGACCGCTGCGGCAACCGCCATCCGAGCCGGCGTCATTCGTTGGCCCGCTGTGATGACGACATCACCGGCGTGGACGTAGCGTCCACGCGATTCAACATGCGCACCGGTCATTACCGTCGACCGAATGGAAACGAACGACCCGCCGCCGCCGATTTCCACGTTTTCCACGGGTACTACCGCGGTCGTTCCCGGTGGAACCGCCGCGCCGGTGTTGATCTGGACAGCCTCGCCGCCGGCGAGGGCCCGCTCGAACACCGAGCCGGCCGCGACCTGCCCGACGATGTGAAACCGCGTCTGCCCCGACGGATCGTGGATCGCGAAACCATCCATCATCGACTTGTCGAACGGCGGGTAGTCCGTGTCGCAGACGACGGGTTCGGCCGTCACCCGATCGAGCGCGTCGGCGAGCGGGACGCGCTCGGTTCCCAGGGTTGACACGTGCCGCAACACCACCGTTTGGGCGGTTTCGATCGCGGCCAAGGTGATCGGCGCTTCCATGCGCTCATTCTGGTACCATCCCGACGAGCGGTCAAACGACCGTTGCGTCGTGCGCCGTCCGCTCGAATCGGTGTGACCAGGCGGGATCGCTTTCGCAGCGATCTCCCGTGCGGAGACATTCGTGATGCCACCAACCCGAACGACCCAACGCGTTGCGACAAGTCGCGGTCATGTAGTTCGCGCGATCCGCTGGACCACCATCATCGCCATGGCCGCGCCGGCGTTCGCCCAACCCGACCGCCACAATGGCCGGTTGGAAAAAATCGGATCGTTCCGCGTGCTGCGGGTGTGGGGCGAACCCGATGAAATGGGATTCGCCCACGGCTTCCTCGTCGGAAAGGATATCGTCTCTGACCTGAACGTGATCATCCCCGCATTCTTCAATGGCGACGTGCAGCGCTACGAACAGTCGTTACCGGGGCTACGGCAGTTCATCAACATTCCCGACCGCCCATTGGCCGAAATCAAGGGCATTTTCCGCGGAATCACCGAAGCCGCCGGCGCCGCACCGGAAGTGCCGGTCCTGAAACGCCCGTTGACGCTCGACGACCTGATCTGGTTCAACGCCCTCGATGTCCTGCGCGCGTTCGGCTGCTCGGGTTTCACGGTCTGGGGCGACCGGGCCGGCGAATTCGGCGTCATCACCGCCCGCAACTTCGATTTCACGCCATTCGCCCCCACGGTCGTCGAACACCATCTGATCCTCGTCCGTGAACCCGCGGGACGGCATCGGGTAATGTCCATCACGTTCCCCGGGTACGTCGGCGCGTTCACCGCCATCAACGACGCGGGGGCCGCGGTATTCATTCACGACGGCAGCGCCCCGTCGGCCGAAAAACCCGACGGTCGCTATCGGCCGCTGGTGCTCGCCATTCAGGAAATCCTTGAAACCAGCGAGCCGGACAACGTTTTTCAACGGGCCCGCGATGAACTGGCCCGCGACCCCAGCCCGTTCAGCTACATGGTCCGCGTGGTCATTCCCTTCGTGCCGGCCGCACCCGCGCCGGTCGTGGTGTTACGGACGGACCCGACGGGCGTGGGCGTGAACCCCATTCGCGAAGAGATCTGCATCACCACCAACCATTACCTGAACGATGCGTTCCAACCGCCGTCGGCCGACTACCCGAATTCCACGAATCGCTACCGCATATTGGAGAGCCGTGTGGGCGAAATCGTGACGCCCGAGACCGCATGGCAGGCGCTGGCTGCCGTGGCCGTCGCCGACACATCCTGCGGCACGCTGCACAGCCTCGTGTACCTGCCGGAACGGCGGCGTATCGACCTGGCGTTCGCGACATGGCAGGGGTCGTTCGTGCCGGCGACACGGATGAAGCCGGTCAGCATCGCATTTGGTGAGTTGTTTCCCGAGCCGCACGATCGAAGGCGCCGCTGATGGTTCGGCGACGCCCGACGCGCCCGGTTTGCAACACGCGTGCCGCCCGCTAAAATACAACCCGTGGCATGGGCTGCGGGGGTCGCGCGGACCGGTTTCACGCCCGTCGCGCGGCGGCCGCGGGCACCGGTGGGTGAGCGGCGAACGAGTCGGTTGGTAAGCGGAATCCTGATGGGCTGTGGTGCAATTGGTAGCACGTCTGACTCTGGATCAGAAGGTTCTAGGTTCGAGTCCTAGCAGCCCAGTTTTTTGAGATCCCCCGCCGACCGGGCCACACGCGGTTCTTCGACCCGTGTGACCGAGCTCCAGCGCTGTCGATAAAACGCTGGTCTGGCGTGAACACTGGGTCACACAAACTGCAAAGTTTTCTGCGAGAAGACTCGTATGCGCAATACACGGTACTCCGATGACGAAATCGTTCTCTGCACGTACGCCGCACTATCCAACGCCGACGACTTCGGCGGTGTTGAGGCCATTCACTCGCTGGGCCGGCGGAGTAGGGGCTCCATCGTGCTCAAGATTCGAAACATTGCGGCCATGCTGGATGAACGAAAGATACCCCGGGAGAATCTCGTATCGCCGTTGTCGGGGCGGCCGCCGGGACAGAACGGCCGAAGCACGGACTGGGATCGGGTCACCCAATTGGTTGAGCTGTCCTCGGCGGAGCTGTTAGCGAAATGCAAACGAATTTTCGATCAGGCATCGTAAGGCGGACCCCGCCCGCCCCATCCGTCTGGCGCCGTGATTGCCGACCAACCGTGTGGAGGCAGCGTATTGATAAGCGTGCATCACACTTCGAGTATTCGGTTCGCGATCCCGACGACGATCCTCGCCCGGGTGCTGCGGCCCCATGTTGTCGCCGGTGTTGTCATGGCATGGGGGACTGGGGCGCCGGCGGCGGGCGAGTTGCGTCCGGCGGAATGCGTTTTGATATTCAATTCCCGGAGCGCGGCGTCGCGGGAACTCGCGGAATACTACGCGGCGCGGCGCGACGTTCCGAAGGCCAACCTGTTGGGGATGGACGTTTCGAGCGGCGAGACGCTTTCGCGACGGGAATTCGACGAGAAACTGCGGCCTGCCATACGGGCGTTTTTGGCGAAGCGGCCGGCGGACGCCGCGGTTCGCTGCCTGGTGACGTTTTACGACGTGCCGCTGCGCGTCGGGCCGTTTCAACCGGGCGATGAGGACCGGCGCCGAGCGGAGGCGCTTTCGGGTCGTTTAACCAAGACCTTATTCGAGCTGAGGGGGTTGGCGGATCGCGTCGCCGCCGGACACGCGGCGGCCGCGCGCCCTGGGAGCGGCGCGAAGTCAAGAGACGACGCGGCGGAGCTGGCTGAATCGCGCGAAGCGTATCGGGCGGCGATCGCGGCCCGCATGGCGTCGGAGCCGCCCGCGGCCACCGAGGCGTGGCGCGAAGGACGTCGAATCTTGGCGTTGCTGGTGCAGGAAGCGGAGGGGTCGTCGGGGATTCTGGATCGTCTGCGTCCGGGGGCCGAACTCGGCGAATCGCCGTCGGCCGATGCGGTGCGCTCGGTCGGAGAACAACTGACGCGAACGGAGGCGAGAATCGCGGAGTTGACGGCGTGGGGTGCGGACGGCGATGCATTCGAGCGGGCGTTGCCCTTGATTCGACAGGCGCGGGGACGGTTCGGGGAGGCGACGGCGTTGTTGCAACGCGTGCGATCGTTACGCGGCGAGGAAACGGAAGCAGCGTTGGATAGTGAGTTGGCCGTCGTGTTGTGGGGCGATCACGAAATCAGCGGTTGGTTGCCGAATCCCGTGCACTACGCCCGGTCCGCACGTGCGGACCACGCGATGCAAACATTAATGGTGGCGCGTCTGGACGCGCCCACGCCGGCGCTGGTGCGGCGGATGATTGACGATTCAATCGCGGTTGAACGCGACGGTTTGTCAGGGGTGTTTTACATCGACGCCCGCGGGAAGGTGGAAAAGGGACTGCGGGCGTTCGACGATGACCTGTTAACGCTGGCGGAGATGGTGCGGACGCGCACGTCGATTCCCGTGGTAGTGGATCGCCGACCCGATGTGTTTGAGGCGGGGGCGTGCCCGAATGCAGCGCTGTATTGCGGTTGGTACAGCCTGTCGAAGTACGTGGATGCGTTCGATTTCGTACCCGGGGCCGTCGCGGTGCACGTGGCCAGTTTCGAGTTGACCAGTTTGAAGAAAGCGAACAAGCCATTGTGGTGCAAGTCGTTGTTGGAAGACGGCGTCGCGGCGACGTATGGGGCGACGAGCGAGCCGTTTTTGGAATCGTTCCCGCTGCCGACGCAGTTTTTCGGCCGGTTGTTGACGGGTCGCTACACGCTCGTCGAGGCCTACAGCGCGACCGTCCCGGTGTTGTCGTGGCGGTTGAGCCTGCTGGGTGATCCGCTGTACAACCCGTTCCGATCGCGACCGATGTTGCCCGCGGATTGGGACCGCACGGACAAGAACTGACCGGCGGGAAGCTGAGTTTCGTAGGGTGGGCACTGCGCACCGATTCCCGTCCATGCCGTTCGAAGAGGTGGGCAATGCCCACCCTACAAGCCGCGACGATATCGCCTTCTCGACAGGGCGCGTGACGGAATCGGCCTGTTCGCCTCGGCGGTTACAATCGAGCAGCCCATTTCGACTTGCCCGCGCCGTTCGGACGACGTAAAATGTCGATAGGAAGGGGCGGGATGCGCTTTTTCGCTTTTTGCGGCGGTTCGGTTCCATTCCGTCCGATCCGGGGGCGTGAACATGAAACAACATCGAGGATTGACGAGGCCGTCGGCGTGGACGTTGACCCGTGCGTCGGCGATGGCGACGACGGTCGGCGCGGCGTTTTGGGCGGTGGCGGCGTTCATGACGGGGGTTGGTTTCGCCGACGAAATCCCGGCCGCCACGACCTCGACCACGGCGGCGACTGCGCCGAACGGTCGCGGCGCGATCATCCCGGTATCCGACGAAATCAGCGACGTCACGACGGAGAGCATCAAGCGGCGCGTGGCCGGCGCGCTCGAAGAGGGCGCCGGCGTCATCGTGTTCGAGATCAACACGCCGGGCGGGTACGTGACCAGTGCGCTGGAGATTTCGAATTACATCAAGAACCTGGAGAACGTGAAGACCATCGCCTGGGTCAACACGGATGCGTATTCGGCCGGTTCGATGATCGCCGTCGCGTGCGACGAGATCGTGATGGCCAAGTCGTCCACGCTGGGTGACTGCGGGGTGATTATGGGCGGCCCGACGGGGCCGGAGGAAGTGCCGGAGGGCATTCGCGCCAAGGCGGAAAGCCCGGTGCTGGAACAGTTCCGCGATTCGGCCGCCAAGCACGGGTACGACCGCTTGTTGTGCGAGGCCATGGTGGTCAAGGAGCACGAAGTCTACTGGATCGAGCACGTCGAGACCGGGGAGCGGAAGTTCGTCGAGACCGGGGAGAAAGATCGCCTGTTGGAGACGGATCGAAAGACGAGCGTGTTCGGGTTGGAGGTGACGGCCCCGTCGTCGAAGGAACCGGAATGGCGATTGGTTAAGACGGCGCATGATCCGGTGAGCGATTCGGAGATGGCCGTCGATCAGCCCATCGACAAGGCGACCGAGTTGTTGACCATGTCGCAGAGCCGGGCGTTCGCGTTCGGATTCTGCAAGGGGATTGTGTCCTCGGAGAAGGATTTGGCGGCGCGGTATGGTCTGTCGCTGCCGATTCCGCGAATCGAGTTCACGGCGCTGGAAGTGTTCACGCGTTGGCTGACGTCGATGCCGGTGCGCGCGTTTTTGATGATCATAGTGATGCTGGGCGTGTACGTGGAATTCAACACGCCGGGGTTGGGCGCAGCGGGGTTGGTGGCGCTGATCGCGCTAGGCATATTCCTGGGGGCGCCGTTCCTGACCGGATTGGCCAATGTCTGGGAAATCGTGATCATTGCATTGGGATTAATCCTGATCGGCGTGGAGTTGTTCGTGCTGCCGGGGTTCGGCGTCGCGGGGATCAGCGGCATCGTGCTGTTGCTGGTTGGATTGCTGGCGACGTTCGTGCCAGAGGAGCCGGGTCGGTTTCCGATTTACTGGCCGAGCATGGAGGCGGGGGTCGAGGGGTTGAAGCGCGGGGTGCAGACGTTGGGCGCGGCGCTGGTGTTGTCCATCGTCGGCATCGTGGCGTTGAGCCGGTATTTGCCGCGGATTCCGTACGTGAACGCGATCGTGCCCGCCAATCCCACGCCGTCGGAGGTGATGCCCAGCGATCCGTACGACGGACTGGCGCGGGTCGGCGACGTGGGGCGGACGATTGGTGCGCTGCGGCCCGCGGGAAAGGCGAAATTCGGGACCATGCTGGTGGACGTGGTGAGCCAGGGTCAACTGCTCGACGAGGGAACGCAGGTCGAGGTCATCGAACGGATGGGCAATCGGGTGGTGGTTCGGCCGGCGCGGTCGGCGTGACGTCGCGGGAAGGGATTTCGGCGAAGCTGGGTGCGAGAAGGGATTCTCGCATCTGCGACGGGTGAGGCCATGGGTTCCATCTCCGTCGCGGATGAGAGTGGATTGGAAAGCGCCGATCGGTTGCTACCATTCGTCCGCCCTCCGGGCGGAAGAGATATGGGGGCCGTCACCCAGGGACTGAAGTCCCTGGCTACGATCGTGCGCCCTACGGGCGAAGAGTCCACGGTGGGCGGGCATGGCCGCTGAAAGGCGCGGACATGGGTGAACTAACGGTCGTTATTGTGCTGTATGCGGTGGCAGTGCTGCTGTTGACCGCGGAGTTTTTCATTCCGTCGCACGGCGTGCTGACGGTGGTCGGGGTCGTGTTCCTGGTGCTGGCCATCGTGCGGACGTTTCAATTCGGACGGGCCGCGGGCATTGTGTCCATCGTGGCGTCGCTGATCCTGCTGCCGACGTTCGTGGTCATCGCGGTGAAGATGTGGCCGCGGACGCGGATGGGGCGTCTCATTGCGCCGCCCAACCCGGTGTATACGGCCGAGGATCTGGGAGCGCCGACGGCGGAGCTGGAGCCGTTGTTGGGGTCGCGCGGCCGAACGCTGTCGGCCATGCGTCCGGTGGGTCTGTGCGAATTCGACGGGCGGCGCTTGCAGTGCGTGTGCGAGTCCGGGATGCTGGACGCGGGCGTCGCCGTGACGGCGCTGCGCATCAAGGGCCGCAATCTGGAAGTGGCGGCGGTCGGGCCGATGACGACGGTGTAATCGACCGTTGGGCGGCGCGGCGGACGTGGAGAAAGGCGGATCGAGGTGAGTCACATGTCGACACTGATCGGTCAAACAGCGAGTTGGGGATGGATCCTGGCAGCCATCGCCGTGGTCGTCGGGCTGGTGGTCGTGTTTGTTGTATTCCAGTTCATCGGTCTGTGGATTCAGGCGTACATGAGCGGGGCGCGGGTCAGCATATTCGAGCTGATCGGGATGCGTCTGCGAAAGGTGCACTCGGCGACCATCGTGCTGTGCAAAATCCAGTTGGTGAAGGCCGGCATCCACGATATTACCACGAACGATTTGGAAGCCCATTTCCTGGCCGGCGGACGGGTGCCGCAGGTGTGCCGGGCGATCATCCAGGCCAACCGGGCGCAGATCGATCTGGATTATCGCAACGCGTGCGCCATCGACCTGGCCGGGCGTGATATTTTGGACGCGGTGAACACATCGGTGAATCCCAAGGTGATCGACTGCCCGGACAAAGAATCGCCGGTGGAACGTCTGGATTCCGTGGCCAGGGACGGTATCCGCCTGCTGGCCAAGGCCCGGGTAACGGTTCGGACCAACATCCGCCAGTTGGTGGGCGGGGCGACCGAGGCCACGATCATCGCCCGCGTCGGTCAGGCGATCGTCAGCGCCATCGGGTCGGCCGAGTCGTACAAGGTAGTGCTGGAAAGCCCGGAAGCCATCGCCCGCAAGGCATTGCAGTCGGGTCTGGACGCGGGGACGGCGTTCGAAATCCTGTCGGTGGACATCGCCGATATAAGCGTGGCCGGCGTCGATAAGGAGGCCAACGTCGGCGCGAAACTGCAGGCCGAGCAGGCTGAGGCCGACAAGCGCCGGTTCCAGGCCGAGGCCGAAAAGCGGGCGGCGATGGCCCGGGCGCTGGAGGCCGAGATGTCGGCCCGCGTGCAGGAAAACCGTGCGAAAGTGGTCGAGGCCGAGGCCCAGGTGCCGCTGGCCATGGCCGAGGCGTTCCGAAAGGGCAATCTGGGGATCATGGACTACTACAAGATGAAGAACATCGTGGCCGACACAGCCATGCGTGAATCGATCGGCGGCGAACCGGGCGGCAAGGGACCGGGACCGGCGTAGGAACGTGCGATGATGGTGGACGTCGGCAACCTGGCGCAGTCGTTCCGAGATATCGACCCGGACGACTGGTCGAACCTGCTGTACATTCTGCTGGTCATCCTGTTGCCGGCGCTCGGAAAACTGGGGGCGTGGCTGCGGGAACGATCCGCCAACGTCG
Organism: Phycisphaerales bacterium; assembly: GCA_013140575.1. Taxonomy (GTDB): domain Bacteria; phylum Planctomycetota; class Phycisphaerae; order UBA1845; family UBA1845; genus JABFSN01. The sequence continues at coordinate 26,555 of JABFSN010000155.1, forward strand.
GAGAGAAGGCGGCCGACGAGCCGAAAACTGGTTCACCGGCGAAGGCGAGTCCGACGACCGCGCGCGCGGCGCCGCCCGTGGCGATGCCGTCCGTTCCGCCGGTCATCAACCGCGCTGATCCGCGTCCAGGGGGCGCGGCCGCGCCGACGGATGACCCACGACGGCGCGGCCCCATCACCGTCCGAGTTCAGCGCGGCGATCGACCTGCGGAAGCGATCGGCGACTTGCCGCCGCCGGCGAAAGGCCGATCGCGTCCGACGCCCGATCGTCGAGCGCCGCGACCGGCTAAAGCTGAACGGCCGGCCATTCCCATTCCCGACGCCGTGCCCGTCCGGACCGGGGTGCGATCGTCCGCTCCGGCGACGCGTCCGGTCGCGCGTGTTCAGGCGTCCAGCGAGTTGGAACGGAGATTGCCCGACTGGCATTTGTCGCCCGGTGGGAAACCGTCGAGACAAGCCGCGGATGGACTGCGTTCGGATCAATCCCGGTCGACGCCCGTGCCCGGCGTAGCGCCGCACCCGGGCGATTGGCGAGCGAGGGACGTGTCGCCGGCGCTGCGTCGCCTGCTGCAGCGCAGGGATTTTGGCGCGGTCATCTTGTTGAACGAGCTGCTGCGTCCGCCGCTGGCGCTGCGCGAGCAAGGCGATCGGCCGTATTAAATAAGAACACACAAGAGGGAAACCGAGTTTCGTGCGCCCTCCGGGCGGAAAGAAATGGGGAATCCGTTCCAGGGGCTGAAGCCCCTGGCTAAGACCGTGCGCCCTACGGGCGAGGATGCGCGAGACTTGCCGAAATCGGTTTCCCTATTCCGTGGTTCTATTTAGCCGCGACACGACCGAAATACCGGGCGATCGGTTTGGGCATTGGATCCCAAATTGGAAACCGAGTGAGACCCGGGTCGAGGTTACCCCGCCCGCGAAAGTCGGTCCCGCGCGGCCCGCAACTCGCGTGGCGGGTTCTGATCAGAACCCCGGATGCAAGTCCAGGGCCGAATGCGAACGGCTGCGCGGAGCCCGAATCCCAAAACGTCAGTTCATGTTGTGGCACGAAAGGCACAGGCGTGATTCCTCGATCGGGACCGCCAATAGGTTTGGCGCGCCGCTGTAAAGATCGTGGCAGGAAACACAACTGACCCGCCCGCCGGGCAGGCGGATCCGCGGTGGCACCAACTGAATCGGCCGCAGGACGCTGTCCGGCCGGCGATGTGCCGCGTGGCGATAGTCGCCACCGATGGGGTGATCACCGTTGGGTTGGCCGTTCACAAAGCTGACGGTCCGGGCGCGGCCGTTTCCGACCGCATCGGCGGCGCTGATTCCGTCGTGACACGCCAGGCACCGCCGCGATTCGGCATCAATGGATCCGCCCCACCGCGAATTCTCGTCAACATCGACGCCGATGTGTGCCCGATCCACGCTCCGCCAATGCGCTGCGCGGGTCGATTCGGCGGTCGACGTCGCATGGCAGTTTGCACAGAATCCCCCGTCCCCATCGGGTCCATCGCCCGAAATCCGAAGGCGCGGCGCCGACGTTCCATCGGGCATACCGTCGTGGCACGTGGCGCAGGTGATCGCGCCGCCCGGTCCAGCAGGCCATCCGGGCGGAATACGGACCGCGGCCGACGGCACGACATCAACAGGATGATTCCACATTCCCGGACCGGTGGAAGACCCTTCCGGGCCGCTGTGGTCAGGTGGCCCGGCGATAATGGACGAAGTGCTGATCAGGAACGAAATGGACCCGACGGCGCAATGACGAAACCGCCTCCGTGTCCCCCTCGTCATCGGTCATCCCCCGTCAATTCGCGGCGAGGCGATTGGGGTCGGGTCCGACCCCGGTTGCGGCAGGCGTGAACTGCCGGCCCAGTGAACATGTACGATATGGGTGCACTTGGCTGGGGCGGCTGGGGCCGGTCCGAAAAGGACCGTGGATTCAGCGGTGCCAGTGACGCTGTTATTCACCTCGTTCGATAACCGGCGCCCGAATCCGAGCCCGATGGGCGCGGGAATTCCGGTCGGACGCGATTCGATGGAATGCGAAGTGCTAAGATCAGATGATATGAAACACGCGCCGGGGGATATCGTGTCGGGGAGACTGTGTGCGTGGTTCCGGGCCCGTCGGTCGGTCGGGGGGTGGACGGTTCTGGCTGCGGGGGTGCTGTTGGCGGTGATGCCGGTCCACGCCCAGCAGGTGATTCGTCCGGTCAAGGATGGGACGATTCTGGACACCGGAGCCGACGGCGTGCCCGATACGCTGGACGCCACGTTCAACAACTCGACGCCGGGATTCGAAGGGGCGATCACGTTGATTCGCGGAGTGAACGCCCGCGAAATCCGTGTGTTCTGGGAATACAACCTCGCGGCGGTGACGATGATCGTGCCGGTATCAGCCAAGTTGACGCTGACGCTGCGGGGCGCGCCGATTTTTCCGCTGCCGCCGGCGACAGTTCGCGTGGCGGCCTATCCGTCCGATTTGCTGGAATCACTCGCCGATTTTGGCGCGGTTCCCGAATCGTGCGTCGGCGTGGCGACCGTGGAACCGTTTCAGGAACCGACGGATTTCACGATCGATGTCAGCGGCGTGGTGAACGACGCCCTGGCGAGCGGTTTGGACCGGGCGGCGTTCCGGTTTCAGATCGAATCGGGCGCGCCCGGCGACGTTTACCAGGCGTTCATTGACGCGGTCGATTCCGATCCAGCGACGAAGCCGGTGTTGACGCTCCGCGCCGCGACGTCACTACTGCGGCATGACTACGACGTGGACGGCGACGTCGATCTGGGCGATTTCCAGCATTTTGACGGATGCTCGACCGGTGTCGGCGGGATGTTCGGACCCGGTTGCCGCACGTTCGACGCCGACGTCGACAGCGACATCGACGTGTTGGATTTCGGCGACTTCCAGCGGCATTTCACCAACTGACGCATCGCACCGAATCGAGGCGTCGGTCAGTAGATTTCATGAATGACGATTTCGCCGAACAGCGGCGGTTCGTAGTAGACATCCGTCACGGTGACTCCGAAATCGAAGAATCCGTCGAAGTCATCCTCGTCGTAACGGTCGATGTACACCCCGCCTGTTGTTGGATCGCACGAGGCCGAAAAGGCCATGACCATGCCGCCCGCGGCGACGGCGGCGAGCATCCGACGAACCCAATTGACACGTTGAATCATATCGCACCTCCCGGGTATCAGAACCCACGATTGGTCCGCCCTTAATACAATTGACCGTTTCCAACCGATTTAGTTGGGGAGAAATCGAAATCGCCGTAACTAATTGAAAAATATGTGATTGCGTCGATTCGCGGTGCCCTGTCGGACGCCGAACGGCGTATCAAACCAATTCATGCAGGTCCGCAAACGCGGGGATTTCGATTGGCGTCGGCGCGCGAGTTCGGAGGTCAACGGCGAGGGCGTTGGCGGCGTTGGGTTCACCGTGGGTCAGGAAGATGCGGCGGGGAGGTTGGTCCAACGCGCCCAGCCAGTCGATCAGGCCGTCGTGATCGGCGTGGGCGGAGAAACCCAGCAGCGAGACGACGCGTGCGCGGACCTGGTGCGGGGCGCCGTGGATGCGGACGACGGGGCGGCGTTCGACGAGTTCACGGCCTAGAGTGCCGGCGGCCTGATAGCCGGTCAGGAGGACGGTGCATTCGGGACGCGAGATGTTGCGGGCGAGATGGTGTTTGATGCGCCCGGCGTTACACATTCCGGAGCCGGCCATGATGATGCAGGAGCCGCGGATGCGATTGATGGCCTTGGATTCGTCGCGGGTTTCGATCAGCGACAGTCCGGGGTAGCGCATGAGCGCCTGACCGGAGTTGATAACCCGCTGGGCGTCGTCGTCCATCAACTCGTGATGCTGACGGAAGACGTCGAGCGCGCTGACAGCCATGGGGCTGTCGAGAAAGGTCAGCAGCTGCGGGATACGCTTGTCGTGAACGAGACGGGTCAGGATGTACAACAGTTCCTGGGCCCGTTCGACGGCGAAGGTGGGGATGATGACGTTTCCGCCGGCGTCCACGGTGGAGTTGATCACGCCGCACAATTGGGATTCGACGGTTTGGGCGTTGTCGTGCCGCCGTCCGCCGTACGTGGATTCCATGACCATGTAGTCGGCCGACGCCGGGCGGACGGGATCGCGAACGATGGGTTTGCCGCGCTGGCCGATGTCGCCGGAAAAGACAATCGTACGATCGACGCCGTTTTCGCGGATGCGTAGTTCGAGGGTGGCCGAGCCGAGAATGTGGCCTGCGTCGCGATAGGTTACGTTGACGGCGTCGTTCAGGGCGAGCGGTTGGTCGTAGGCGACGGGTCGAAATCTTCGCATGGTTTGTTCGACGTGGTCGGCGGCGTATAGGGGTTTGACGGGATGGGGAGGTTGGCGGCCCTCGCGCTGGTGGCGCTTGTTTTTGAATTTGGCATCCTCGGCCTGAATACGGGCGGAGTCGAGCAGGATGATGCGGGCCAGGTCGCGGGTGGGTTCGGTGGCGAAAATCGGCCCGACGTACCCGTCGGCCACGAATCTGGGGATCAGGCCGGAGTGATCGAGGTGGGCATGGGTCAGGAGGAGGGCGTCGACGGTGTCAGGCGGGATCGGCGGTGGTTCCCAGTTGCGGGCCAGGAAGGCGCGTTCTTGAAACAAACCGCAGTCGATCAACAGACGTCTACCCCCGCCCTCGACGAAATATCGGGAGCCGGTGACTTGTCCGGCGGCACCGAGAAACTGGATGTGCATGGTTCGATCCCGTGTTCGCGTTTTTGTGGTTGACGACCGCGGTGATTATAGCAGAAAGGAAGCGATGGGGCGCTGTGCGTCGGAGGCGGCGAGTATCCAATCCGCATCACGGGCGTGGTGTTTCGTCGAGATTTCGTTTTCGGTTGATCGGAACGGGGCGTAGCGCCCGGGTCTGCCGCCCCTCCGGGGCTATTTCGTGGGCGTGACGGATCCGGGGGCTGACGCCCCCGGCTATTGACTGTCGCCCCTACGGGGCTACGCGAGAAGCGAAGCGACGGTTTGGTAGTCGTGTTCGATTCATTCCCGACGGCGACATGGAGTAGGTCTGCCATAGCAGCGCCGCGCGTTTCATTGTGGACGGCGACCGTTGCCGTAGAATTCATCGCGGTGATGCGAATGGAGCCATTTGATCTCGAGCGGACGGAGCGAATCCTGGTCGTGCTGCCGACGTGGGTGGGCGATTGCGTGATGGCCACGCCGACGCTGCGTGCCATTCGGCGTCGGTTTTCGACGGCGCGGATTACATTTCTGATGGCGCCGAACGTCGATGGGTTGATGGCCGGCGGCGATTGGATGGACGAGGTGGAGCATTGGCCGGCGCGCGGCGATCGGAATGACGTGGGGGCGAACTGGCGGCTGGCGCGGCGGTTGCGTGGGGCGTCGTTCGATTTGGCCGTGCTGCTGCCGAATTCGTTCCGGGCGGGGATGATGGCGCTGTTGTCCGGGGCGCGGCGGCGGCTGGGGTATGCGCGCGACGGGCGGAGCGTGTTGCTGACCGATCGCGTGGCAACGGTTGACCGTGGAATCGAACCGCACCCAATCTGCGAACATTACGGGCGAATTGCGGCGGCGCTGGGATGTCCGTTTCCGGGCGATACGCTCCAATTGTTCACGACACCGGATTGCGACGCATCGGTCGAGCGGCGTTTGCGGTTTGCGGGAATGGACGGCGGTGGGCCGTTGGTGGTGATCAGCCCGGGGGCGTCGTTCGGGGCGTCGAAGTTGTGGATGCCGGAACGGTTCGCGGCCGTCGCGGACCGACTGGTTGAATCGTACGGCGCATCTGTGGTGATCACGTTCGGACCGGGCGAGAAGGAACTGGCATCGAGCATTGCGGATCAGATGGAATCGGGCGGTGAGGTGTTTGACGATCCGCCGTTGTCGCTGGGCGAATTGAAATCGCTGATTCGGCGAGCCCAATTGCTGATGGTGACGGATTCGGGGCCGCGGCACATCGCCAAGGCGTTCGGCGTTCCGGTGGTGACGCTGTTCGGGCCGACGCATCAGGCGTGGACGGACACGGATTATGCGGATGAGCGGAAACTGTCGATACAGGTCGATTGCGGTCCGTGCCAACAGAAGGTGTGCCCGCTGGGGCATCGCAAGTGCATGGACGGCATCACGACGGACATGGTAACGGAAGCGTGCGGCGAGTTGTTGGGATCGCGCACTGCGGCCGCGGTGCGATAGGTCGTGGACGTGGAGGCGGGACAAGGTGCGTACGTCGTCGTCGGTGACATGACCATGGCACGCGAATACGCCGGTGCGTTTCAACGGGCTGGCCTGACGTCGCTGGATGCGTTCCTGAGACATTCGGCGTCGCAATCGCTGGGCAAGCCGGGATTGCCGTCGTGGCGGGAACGGGTGCGAGTGGAGCTTGACGGTACGGGGGGCGGCGAGCGGGTGGTCTATGTGAAACGATTTCGCCGTCCGCCGATCGGGGCGCAGTGGGGCCGTGTCGTTCAGGGCGTCGTGCGGCATGGGACGGCGTGGATCGAATGGCATTGGATGCGGCGGTTGGCGGCGGACGGGATCGCGACGGCGACGCCGGTGGCGTTCGGCGAACGGATGCGCGGGGCGCGGGAGGAGGCGAGCGTACTGGTGAGCGCGGCCGTTCCGGGCGTATCGCTTGAATCGTGGGTGCGGGATCGGACGAGTCGCTGTCCGCGCGTCTTGGTGACGCAGTTGGCGGAATTCGTCGGGCGGTTTCATGGTCGTGGCTACGTTCACCGGGACCTGTACCTGTCGCATGTGTTTTTTGACGAGCGGTCCGGCGAGTTGAGATTGATCGACCTGCAACGGGTGATGCGGCCGAGGTGGCGGCGGGTGCGTTGGCAGATCAAGGACCTGGCGGCATTGGATTATTCGACGCCGCGCAGCGCGGCGACTTCGACGGATCGGGTTCGGTTCTTGCGGCGGTATTTGGGTTTGCGTCGGCTGGGTGAATCCGGAAGGCGGCTCGTCCGACGAGTGCGGGCCAAGTCGATGAACATCGCGCGGCACGATCAGCGTCGTCGAGCCCGTCTGTTCGTGGAGCGAGTGAATTGAAGGTAGGCGTCGTAGCCGAGTGGATGGACCGGTCGCGGGGCGGCGCGGAATGGTCGACGTCGCAGTTCATCGACGCGCTGCTGGAGCGGGGTATCACGATCGAACTGCTGACGCGCAGCCGGGCGCCGTCGGCGCCGGGGCTGTGCGTCCGAACCGTTGAAACACCACGGTGGCCGCGGAGCGCTGGAACGGCCGGGTTTTTGGCGGCCGCCGAGGCGTACGCACGGGAAACGGATTGTGACATTGTACATACGATGATCCCGTGCGAGGGCGCGCACGTGTATCAACCGCGGGGCGGGCTGGTCGCGGAGACGATCGCGCGAACGTTGGCATCGCGGCCGGAAGGGTTGCCGCGAATGATAAAACGGCTCGATTTGGCGATGAACCGGCGGCAGCGATTGCTGTTGAAGAAGGAGCGGTCGTGGCTGACCGGGTCCCATAAGCCGGCGGTGATCGCGATTTCGAATTACGTCGCCCGGCAGTTGCGCGATCATCACGACTATCCTGACGAATTGATTTATCGCATTCCCAACGGCGTTTCGATCGTGCCCGCCGACGAAAAGGCTCGGGTTGCCGAGCGGGCCATGATTCGTCGGCGTCATGGGATTGCCGATGAGGCGTTCGTGATGCTCGCGGTTTGCCATCATTTTCGATTGAAGGGAGTCGGCCGGCTGATCGAGGCGCTGGGTCGGGTCGTGGGTCGGACAGGTTCTCCCATTCGCGCGGTGGTCGTCGGCCGGGACCGGGTTGAGCCGTGGAAGTTGGTCGCGAGTCGGCACAGGGTGGGCGATGCAGTTGTTTTTACCGGACCAGTGGAAAGCGTGAGGCCGTATTATCACGCGGCGGATGTGCTGGTTCATGCATCGTATTACGATCCGTGCAGCCGAGTAGTACTTGAGGCGATGCAGTACGGGTTGATGGTCGTGACGACAGTGTTTGATGGGGCATCGGAACAGGTTGTAGACGGCACGACGGGTTTCGTGATTGCGTCACCCGATGACACCGACGAGTTGGTCCGGGTGTTGATGAGTATAATGGAGCGTTGGAGGCAGAAAAGGGCGTCGGCGGGACCGGCGAGCGCGTCGGGGCGATGGACGATGCAGGGTCATGCCGATGAAGTATTATCGGTGTATCGGTTGTTGCGCGGGACGGGGGGTCGCGGCCGATCGGCGGGGCATGGGGAAGTCGGCGAGGGAGTCGGAAGCACTTGTCAGATGGGGGATTGAGTCGGTAGTGTATGGGTCGGGGAGTAACGACCGGTGCGATCGGCGCCGGTCGGGGGCTATCCCGGTACACCGTGGCGGTTGGTGGGTAGCGTCGTGGGCCGTGCCAAGACTGTGAATCAAGCGCAGAAAACCATTCGTGTACTGCTGGTCGGTCGCGCCGGTGATTCGGCGGCGTCGCCGGCAGTATTCTTGCGGGACTGTGTGGACCTGGTGACGGTTCCGTCGGCGCACGACGCGCAGACGGAGCTGCGCAAGAGTCCGTTTGATTACGTGCTGGCGTCGCCGAGATTGCTTTCGGATTTGGCGACGGACGAGAGACGCAGGGCGACGGAAGTGGGTGAGCGGACCAGCCGCGGAGTGGCGATCGTGGACGACCGGGGGACAGTGGTTTGGGCCAGCCCGACGTTCATGCGCTTTCCGTTCGACATCCGCGAGTTGGTGACGCGGTCGTGCCGTGCGAACACGGACGGGGAGGCGGCGCAGTCCCGAGACGCGCAGTCGGGCGGCGACGCGCGACGGTTGGTGCATGGTGGCGATGACGGTCGGCAGTTTGAAATAGCGGTGACGCCAATCGTGGAGGTGGGATCGCAGTCGACGCGAACGGTGGCATTGGTGACGGACGTGACGCAGGCGCGGCGGCGGCAGGAGCAGTTGGCGGCGTTGGACCAGGCCGGTCGGGACCTGGTGCGGCTGGATACGGAACAGGTGTCGCGTCTGGACGCACGTGAACGACTGGGGCTGCTGGAGCAGAAGATCAGCCGGCACCTGAGCGAGCTGATGCATTTCGACAATTTTACGATCCGGGTTCTGGACAAGGCGACGAACAAGCTGGAACTGGTGCTGTCCTGGGGATTGCCCGTGGACCACAAGTTCGCGGATTTGTACGCATTGCCGGATGGGAACGGGATTTGCGGCTACGTGACGTATCATGGCAAGAGCTGGGTTTGTCCGGACGTGACCAAGGAGCCGCGGTATTTTGCGGGGATCGAGGGGGCGAGGAGTTCGTTGACGGTTCCGTTGCGGTTGAACGACGAGGTAATCGGGGTGTTGAACGTGGAGAGCAAGGAGCCAGCGGCGTTCAACGAAGAGAGCCGTCAGGACGCGGAGACGATTGGACTGGATATTGCGACGGCGCTGCACATCCTGGATTTGCTGGTCACGGAGCGCTACACGACGACGGGCAAGCTGGGCACGGACGTGATGGCGGAGATCGCGGGCCCGGTGAACGATATCCTGACCGATGTTGAGAACCTGATCGAGGATTACATCGGGCATGACGAACTGCGGCACCGGTTGAACAAGCTTTCGGGGACGACGGTCAATCTGCGGGACGCGATCAAGCGGGTGACGTCGCCGAAGCGCGGGGTGATCGGGACGTCGGCGGCGGGCATATCGCGGACGGATCCGGTGCTGACGGGCAAGCGCATACTGATTGCCGATGACGAGAGCATGATCCGCGACACGGTGCGAGACGTTCTGGTGAGCTACGGCTGCGAGGTGGGGGTGGCCGACAACGGCGATCAGGCGGTGGAGATGCTGGGGCAGGGGGCATACGACCTGGTGCTGAGCGACATACGCATGCCGGGCAAGAACGGGTATGAAGTGTTTGCGGCGGCGAAGGACGCGTCGGACAAGATGCCGGTGATCCTGATGACGGGGTTCGGCTACGATCCGAATCATTCGATCGTCCGGGCGCGGCGAACAGGATTGTCGGCCGTCCTGTTCAAGCCATTCAAGGTCGACCAACTGCTGGGCGAGATCCGGTCGGCGTTGCGGCGGGTCGCGGACTGAACCATTTCGTTCGACTGACGTATTCATACGGATAATGGCGGCGGGAATTGACAGGGGCGCGGCGTGGGTTGCGTCAGTGTGGAGCGGGCGTTAGTCTGCGCCGCATCGTTACACCTACAATAATGCAGTGGTGATTGAATTTCGGAGGCCATTAGATGGCGACGACTCAACTTGACGTGAAACAGATCGGGCAGGCGGTGGAATCGGCGAGCGAGCCGTTTCGGCGGCTGAACGAGCAGATTCACCGGGTGATTATCGGGCAGAACGATTTGGTCAACAAGATGTTGATCGGGCTGTTGGCGAACGGGCACCTTCTGATTGAGGGGGTGCCGGGGTTGGCGAAGACGTTGACCATATCGACGATGGCGCGGGGCATTCGTGCGAAGTTTCAGCGGTTGCAGTTCACGCCGGATTTGCTGCCGGCGGATTTGATCGGGACGCAGATCTACCGGCCGCAGGATGGGGAATTCGCCGTGAAGAAGGGGCCGATCTTCGCGAACGTGATTCTGGCAGACGAGATCAACCGGGCGCCGGCGAAGGTGCAGAGTGCGTTGCTGGAGGCGATGCAGGAGCGGCAGGTGACGATCGGGCGGGACACGTTCAAGATGGACGATCCGTTTTTGGTGCTGGCGACGCAGAATCCGATCGAGCAGGAGGGGACGTATCCGCTGCCGGAGGCACAGGTGGACCGGTTCGTGATGAAGCTGCTGATCGGGTATCCGACGAAGCAACAGGAGCGGCAGATTCTGGAACGCATGGGGAGCACGAAGCCGACGATGGACGTGGACACGGTGATGGAGCCGGCGGACATCGCGCGGGCGCGGCAGTTGGTCGACGAAATCTACATGGACAACAAGATCAAGGATTACATCGTCGAGCTGGTATATGCGACGCGGGAGCCGTTGGCGGCGAAGGTGCCGGTGGCGGGATTGATTCAGTACGGGGCGTCGCCGCGGGCGACGATCGCGTTGACGCTGACGGCGAAGGCGTCGGCGTTTCTGGCCGGTCGGGGGTATGTGACGCCGCAGGACGTGAAGGACGTGGCGATGGACGTGCTGCGGCACCGGGTGATTATCACCTACGAGGCCGAGGCGGAAGAGAAAACGTCGGATGACGTGGTGCGGGCCATATTGGAGCATGTTCCCGTACCCTAACGAACAGTCGGCGGGGCGAGCGCAGATGATTGAACTAATCAAGGGGAATCTGGATAAGATCGCAGCGTTGTGCCGCCGATTTGGCGTTGGGCGGCTGGAGGTGTTCGGATCGGCGGCGCACGGGAGTTTCGACCCGATTCGCAGCGACGTGGATTTTCTGGTTGAATTTCTGCCCGGCCAGGCGATGGGGCCGTGGTTGGGGAACTATTTTGATTTCAAGGCGGCGCTGGAAGAACTGTTGAACCGCCGGGTCGATCTGGTGATGCCCCGCGCGATGAAGAACCCGTATTTTATCGCGGAAGTAAATCGAAGTCGGACGCAGGTGTATGCAGCGTAAGACCGCCAAGTATTTGGAAGACATTCGCGAAGCGGCGGCGGCGATTCGGGAATTCGTTTCGGGACGGTCCCTCGCCGACTATCGTTGCGATGCGATGATGCGGTCGGCCGTCGAGCGGAAATTCGAGATTATCGGTGAGGCCGTGCGGCGCATCGCGGCGCACGATCCAGAGACGGCCGCGCGGATTGGCGATCAGGGACGGATCATTTCATTTCGAAATGTTCTGATTCACGGGTACGACTTGATCGACGACGACGAGGTCTGGAGGGTGATTCACGACCACCTACCGCAGCTCGAGAGCGACATTGGCGAATTGTTGAGCGGGAAATAGGGCAGCATTCGATTTGTCATTGCCATGATCCCCAAGGAACTGCTGAAGAAGATAAGGCGGATCGAGATTCGCACGTCGCAGATGGTCAACGAGGTGTTGGCCGGACAGTATCATTCCGCGTTCAAGGGGCGGGGGATGGAGTTTGAGGAGGTGCGGCAGTACGAGATCGGGGACGACGTGCGTACGATCGACTGGAACGTGAGCGCGCGGTACGGGCACCCGTTCGTGAAGGTGTTTCGCGAGGAGCGAGAATTGACGGTGATGCTGCTCGTGGACTTGAGCCGGTCGCACCTGTTCGGGACGGCGACGCAGTTGAAACGGGAGCTGGCGGCGGAGGTGTCGGCGACGCTGGCGTTTTCGGCGATCCGCAATAACGACAAAATCGGGATGATTTCGTTCACGGACCGGGTCGAGCAATACGTGCCGCCGAAGAAGGGGACGCGGCACGTGCTGCGCCTCGTGCGGGATCTGCTGTATCACGAGCCGAAGGGGTCGGGGACGGACATTTCGCAGGTGTTCGATCATCTGAACCGGGTGACGCGGCGGCGGTGCGTGGTGTTCGTGGTGAGCGATTTTCAGACGGAGGGGTACGAGCGGCCGATGTCGATCGCGCGGCGAAGGCATGACGTGATTCCGATTACGATCACGGACCGGCGGGAGATCGAATTGCCAAACGTGGGGCTGATCGAACTGGTGGATGCGGAGACGGGAGAAACCGTCGTGGTGGATACATCGAGCAAGGGACTGCGGCGTCGGTATTCGGCCGACGCGGTGGTGGTGGCGACGGAGCGGGACCGGTCGTTCCGGCGGAACAAGATCGACGCGATCGACGTGATGACGGGGGAGTCGTTCGTGGAGCCGTTGACGCGGTTTTTTCGGGCGAGGAAGGCGCGGGCGTAGCGAGGAACAACGAGAGGAAATTCGTTAACAAGAGAAGAGATCCACAGATTACACAGATTTGCACAGATTAAGAAAGAGAGAATGGGCGAATCCGCAGGTGTGGCGGTGTTATCAGCCGGAATACGCAGGGTAGAGATGATGGAATCACCAAAGTTGCAAGTGCCGCAGTATTCGAGGGGGGCGACCTCGGCCGGGGTTTCCCGCGGGATGATGTTTGTCGTGGTCGCATTGCTGGCGGTGGTGATCGGGTTGCAGTCGATTTCGCTGCAACGGGCGCGATCGGGCGACGGGCAGAACGGCGAAACGGTGGAAGGCGGCAGACGAAATGGTCGGGACGCGGAGTTGGAGCAGGCGCTGGCCATCAAGCTGGAGGATCGGAATCTGCCGGAGGCGGCCGTTGAGACGTGGGACCGGTATTTGGCGGTCGCGGAAATGTCGGCGGTTGATGAAGGCAAGATACGGTTTCGGATGGGCAAGCTGAAGCAACAAGCGGCGCGGTATCAGGATGCGGTGGCGGAGTATTATCGAGCGGAGAAGCTGCTGGGGGATCAGGCGGGGGATTTGTCGCAGAAGATCACGGTGAATGTTCGTGCGTGTCTTGAGGGTCTGGGTCAGTTCGCGGATTTGACACGGGAGATGGCGTCGCGGGCGGATGAGTCGGGGACGCCGGAGACGGGCGGTTCGCTGGAAGACCGGCAGGTGGTGGCGCAGATCGGCGACGAGAAGATCACGGTGGCCGATTTCGACCGGATGTTGACGGAGATGATCGAGCGGCGGATCGGGATGGAGGCGGGGTTGTCGGCGGAGGAGGCGCAGAGCGCCCGGAAAGAGATGCACGATCAGTTCAACGATCCGCAGGCGCGGACGCAGCAATTGCAGCAGTTCGTGGCCGCCCGGGTGCTGGCCGACCAGGCGCGGAAGGGCGGGTTGCACGAATTGGCGGCGTTCCGGGCGCAGATGTCGGACCTGGCGGATCAGTTGCTGGCGACGCGTTTGATGCTGGATGAGATTCCGAAGCGGGCGACGGTGACGGCGGAGGACGTCGAGCGCTATTACGAGGCGAACAAGGCGGAATACGCGGATGCGGCGAAGATTTCGATCGCCCATGTTCTGTGCGATTCCGAAGAGAAGGCGAACGAGGTTCTGGAGAAGGCGCGGGGCGGGGCGTTTTTCGGGGCGCTGGCGGTGGAGCATTCGCTGGATGGGGGGACGAAAGAGAACGGGGGAGTGATCGGTCAGCCGATGGCCGACAGCGGGGAATTCGTGCCGGGGATAGGGAAGAATCCGGAATTGCACGTGGCGGTGCTGGTCGCGGCAAAAGACGCGGTATTGCCGAAATCGTATGCGAGTGACCGTGGGTGGCACGTGGTGAAGGTGGTGGACCGGGTGGAGCGGGTGCAGAAGACGTTGGAAGAGGTGCGCGAGCGAGTGGCGGCGGATGCGCGGGCGGCGCGGCAGAAGGAAGTGACCCAGCAGTACATCGAAGAGCTGTTGCGCGGGGCGGAAGTCACATTCTATCCGGATGCGTTTGCGGGGCAGGGGACAGTGGAGGGGGCGGCGAACGGCGATGGGGTGTAGGGAAGGAAGGGACGAAGGGACGAAGGGACGAAGGGACGAAGGGAGTAACCGTCCGCCGTCCGTCGCCGACCCCCGAATGAGGTCGCGCATTCTGCGGATCGTCACTGGGTTGTTGATCGGTGCGCTATTGGTCGGGGGGTGTGGTGATGGAAAGGCGGCAACGGACGGTGCAGGAGAAGTGGAAGGGGTGGTTAAGACGGCGGAGATGGGGCCGGTGCAGATGACGGTTTCGGTGGACCGGGGGGAGATCACGATCGCGGATCGGTTGAAGCTGCGGATCGAGGTGACGGCCGAGGAGGGCGTCGAGGCGAGGATGCCGTCGTTCGGGGAGCAGATGGACGCGTTCGGGATCCGCGATTTTCATGAGACGTCGGCCGAGGCGATCGAGGGAGGGAAGCGGCGATGGGTTCATGAGTACGATTTGGACATTTTCCTGTCGGGGGATTATGCGGTGCCGGCGTTGACGGCGACATTCACGGATGCGCGAAAGGGGGCGGAGGAGACGATCGAATCGAGCGTCACGACGGACGGGTTTGACGTCAAGGTAAAGTCGCTGGCGGAGGGGGAGTTCGATCCGACGAAGATCCGCGACGTGAAGGGGCCGGTGGCGTTGCCGGCGGATCCTCGATGGACGCTGTTGTGGTGGGGATTGGGCGTGGTCGGCGGCGGGGCGATCGTGGTCGGTTGCGCGGCGTGGCTGATTCGGCGGAGTCGCCGGCCGGGGGTGGAGTGGGTGGCACCGGCGCATGAGTGGGCGTTCGCTGAATTGCACCGACTGGCGAATGCAAAGTTGATCGAAAAGGGGATGGTACACGAGTTTTATTTCCGGTTGAGCATGATTGTGCGCGAGTACATCGAGCGGCGGTTTCAACTGACGGCGCCGGAATGGACGACGGAGGAGTTTCTAGTGCACCTGCGGCGGAGTGATGCGTTGCCCGCGGTACACCGCGATGCGCTGGAGCAGTTTCTGCAGCGGTGCGACATGGTGAAGTTCGCGTTATACGAACCGACGACGGCGGAGATCGAGGGGGCGTTCAACGCGGCGCGGGATTTTGTGCAGAAGACGGCGTTTCGGGAGGGCGGCGAAGTGACGAGGGCGGCCGCATGATCTGGCACCAGGCGTGGATGCTGGTGTTGCTGGCGTTGGCGCCGTTGATTTGGTGGCGGTGGTGGCGGCGCGCGCCGTACGCGGCCGTTCGGTTTTCGTCGATCGAGTGGTTGAAGCGGCAGGGGCGGTCGTGGCGGGTGCGGTTGCGGGCGGTGTTGCCAGCGTTGCGGACGGCGGCGGTGGTTCTGCTGGTGGTGGCATTGGCCAGACCCCAGAAGGGCAATGAAGAGACGCGGATTTTGTCGGAGGGTGTGGCCATTCAGTTGGTGGTGGACCGGTCCAGCAGCATGAATGCGATGGACTTTTCAGTCGAAGGGCAGCAGGTCGATCGACTGACGGCGGTGAAAAAGGTCGTTCATGAGTTTGTAAGCGGTGGAAAGGGGCTGGACGGTCGGCCGAATGATCTAATTGGGATGATTACATTCGCGGGTTATGCGGATGGGAATTGTCCGTTGACGTTGGATCATGCGTTTTTGCTGGAGACGCTGGATCAGATTGAGATTGTTGATGAGCGATCGGAAGATGGGACGGCGATTGGAGATGCGCTGGCGCTGGCGGTGGAGCGGCTGCGAGAGTTGGATAAGAGACCGGATGTCGCGACGGGGAACCGGATCAAGAGCAAGGTGATTGTGTTGCTGACGGACGGGGAGAATAATGCCGGTGCGATATTGCCCGCAAAAGCAGCGGAATTAGCAAAGACGTACGGCATTAAGGTCTATTCGATTGGGGCGGGGACGGAGGGGTATGTCCCGATTCGCAACAGTGATCCGGCGGGGTTCAACTTTTTCAGCCGAGTATATGCGACGATCAACGAAGGCACGTTGAAAGAGATCGCGTCGATTGCCGAGGGCAAGTACTGGTGGGCAACGGATACGGATTCATTGCGGGGGGTTTACGCGGAAATCGATGCGTTGGAGAAGAGCGAGACTGAGGAGAAGAGGTACTCGCAGTACGCGGAACTCGCGACGGAATGGGTGGAACTGGGATCGATACGCCTGCCGCCGATACTGGCGGGGGTGCTGGCGGCGATGATGCTGGAGATCGTGCTGGCGAACACGGGGTTGAGGAAGACGCCGTAGGGGGAAGGGACAGAGGGGCAATGGGACGGAGGGACGAAGGAACCGTGGAGTGGGGATTGCGGGCATGGGATTGAGTTTCGATCATCCGGGATTGTTGCATCTGCTGTGGGCGGTGCCTGCGCTGACCGGCGTCTACATGTGGGGTTCGGCGCGGCGGCGGGCGGCGTTGGCGCGGTTTGCGACGGTGAATCTGATCGGGGCGCTGGTGCCGTCGGTGAGTGCCGGGAAGCGGCACTTGAAGATGGCGCTGGTGCTGGGGGCGACGGCGCTGGTGGTGCTGGCGGTGACGGGGCCACGGTGGGGCAGTCATTTTGAGGAGGTGGAGAGGCGGGGGGTGGACATCATGTTCGTGCTGGACGTGTCGAATTCGATGCTGGCGGAAGACGTGGCCCCGAACCGACTGGAGCGGGCGAAGCTGGATATCAAGGACATGGTGGAAGTGCTGGAGGGGGATCGGGTGGGCCTGGTGACGTTTGCGGGGGAGTCGTCGCGGACGTGCCCGTTGACCATCAACTATGGGGCGTTTCGGTTGGCGTTGGACGCCGTGGACACGCGGGCCGCGCCGCGCGGAGGGACCAACATCGGCGATGCGATCCGGGATGCGGCGCGGAGCTTCACGGATGAGGTGAAGGATCACAAGGCCATCGTTTTGATCAGCGACGGCGGGGAGACGGACGAGAGTTACGCGGTGGAGGCGGCACAGAATTCGTTCGAGGAGCGTGGCATTCGCGTGTTTTCGGTGGGTTATGGCGACCGGGTGCAGGGGGGACGGATTCCGGTCACCAAGAACGGGCAGCGCGTCTATGTGACGCATCAGGGGCAGGAGGTATGGACCAAGCTAGAGCCCGAGACGTTGCAGTCGGTCGCGGCCGTCGCGGACGGGGGATATTTTACCAACACGGATTTCCGGGACATCCATGAACATGTCAAGGCGAAGGTGGACGCACAGTCATACGAAACGGCGCGGAAACAGATGAAGTATCCGCGGTTTCATTGGTTTGCGGGGGCGGCGCTGGCGCTGCTGATGATGGAGATGATGATTACGGATCGGAAGGGGGGATGGCGGTGAATAGGCACGATGGCACGAACGCACGGAGGGAGGAGTTCACCGCAGAGGCGCGGAGGGTGCGGAGGGAAGAGGGGGAAGGGGAGAAGGGTTTAAAGACTGAGAAAGGGACGAGGGGATTACTGCGAGGTTGGGTGCGAGAGGGGATTCTCGCACCAGGAGACACGACTGTGCCGGTCGCCATCGGGGATGAACAACTGGATGGGTTGTATCGATCGTATGCGGCATTCGCGGGTATTTTCAGAGCAGGGGTTGTCGCAACGGTGGTATATCTGGTCGTCTCAATGTTCCCGATTTCCGCGTATGGACAGACGGCGGCGACGCAGGGTGCCGAGGAACTGGTGCGAAGTGCCAATGCAGCGTACGCGTCCGGGGAATACCAAGAGGCCCTGCAGTTATACGGGTACGCGGATGTGGTCAAGCCGGAGTCTGCGGAGGTGGCGTACAACCGCGGAGTGACGCTGTACAAGATGGGGGACTATGTGGCCGCCCGCGGGGCGTTGAACAAAGCGTTGTCTACGCGGGATCTGGCCCTGGAGGCGAAGGCTAAATTCAATCTGGGGAATGTGGCATATTCGTCGGCGTTAGAGAAGACGTCGGCGCCGCAGGAGGCGATCGAGCTGCTGAAACAGGCGATCGGCCACTATCGCGATTCGTTGGCCGTCAATCCGGCGGACGAAGATGCGTTGGCCAACATTCAATCGTCGCAATTGCTGATCAAAGACCTGTTGGACAAGCTGAAACAGCAGCAGGAGCAACAGCAGAATCAAGATCAGCAGCAACAAGGCGATCAGAATCAACCGCAACAGGATCCGCAACAAGACCAGTCGCAGCAGGAGCAGGAGGACCAATCGCAACAACAGGATCAGCAGCAACAAGAGAAGGAGAAACAGCAAGGCGAGGAATCGCAGCAGGAACAACAACAAGATGGTTCGCAAGGCGAGGCGGACCAGAAGGGCGAGCTGGACCGGCGGCAGGAACAAAGCGAGGAAGATCAACAGCAGGCGGGTGAGACGCCGTCCGACGTGCAGGAGATGACCAGGGAAGAGGCGGAGCGATTGCTGCAGTCGGTGCGGGATCGGGAGAAGGAACGGCGGGATGCGAAGGCGCAGCGAATGCGGGCGCGACGCGTGCCGGTGTCGAAGGATTGGTGATGAAGCGAGGCGGTCGAGATTGCCCGGGATTCCTCGATCGCGGGGGACGGGTGCGCCGGGGCGAGCATCGTCGCCCCAAGCCGGGGCCGGGCCACGCCGGCGATTATCGAGCCCCCGCCCATCGCCGGGCGATGGATGTGGCGCCCGGACGCGGCAGACGCATACGTGAGTCGCCCGTCATCGGGGCGATGGTCGTTGCGGCATTGTGTCTGTCGAGCGCCGCGGGGGCAGAGGTGCGGTTTTCGATTTCGGCGCGGGAAACGTATGTGGGGATGCCGGTGGTGATTCAGGTGACGATCGAGAATCCGACGGCGCACGAGCCGCCGGTCGTCGAGGAAGCCGACGGCGTCACGGTGCGAGTGGACGCCGGCGGCACGCAGTCGATGACGAGCATTATCAACGGACGCGTGCAGCGGTCGCAGACCATCACCTATCAATGCGTGCTGACGCCGCGGACGGCGGGGACGATCACCCTTCCGGGCGTGAAGATCAACGTCGATGGGGAGTGGCACGAGTCGGGATCGACGACGGTGGTGGTGAAGGAGTCGTACACCGGCGATCTGATGTACCTGCACCTGGTCGGCGACAACGACGGGGTATACGTGGGCGAGCCGATCGACATGACGCTGGAGGTGTGGCTGAAGCCGTACAGCGATCGCGTGGTGGACATGGACGCGGCGGGGATGTGGCGGCAGTGCGTGGACGCGGCCAATAGTTCATGGGGACCGTTCACCGAGGTGCTCGAACGGGGCGAGGTGCGCGTGCGGACGGACACGCGAAACGACGAGCAGGGGCGTCCGCAGCGGTACTTCGTGTACATGCTGCGGCAGGTGGTGTGGCCGGAGCGGCCGGGACGGTTCGACGCGTCGAACATCAGTGTGGTGGTGCAATACCCGACGCGCGTGGAGCGCAGCCGGTTTGGGATCTTCGCACCGGAGTATCGGGTGACGAGCGCCAGGCCGATTTCGGCGGCGGTGGAGGACGCGGCCGTTCAGATACAGGCACCCCCGTCGAAGGGTCAGCCGGAATGCTACCGGGGCGCGGTGGGCAACTACACGTTGAAGGTCTCGGCGGCGCCGACGGACGTGGCCGTGGGTGATCCGATCACGCTGACGATCAGGCTAAGCGGGGCCGGGCGAATGGAGTTGTTGCAGCCGCCGCCGATCGCGGCGCAATCGTCGTTGACCGACGGGTTTCGGGTTCCGGACGAGGCGCTGGCGGGCGTGGTGGAGCAGAACGTCAAGACCTTCACGCAGTCGATCCGACCGAAGGACGACGGCATCCGCGAGATTCCACCGATTGAGTTCGCGTATTTCGATCCGCAGTCGGAGCGGTACGTGACGCTGCGGAGCGACCCGATTCCGATATTCGTAAAGGAGTCGGGTCGAATGGCCGTGTCGCAGGTCGTGGAGGGGTCGCCGTTGCCGAGCCACCGGACGACGCTGACGGAACTGGAGGGGATGACCACCAACTATGAAATCGTGGACGAGCTGCTGGCCCAACATCGGATCATGCCCGGCTGGCGGACGTGGTCGTTCACCGCGGCGATGCCGTTGTTGTACGGCGTCAGCGTGCTGGTAACGCGGCACCGGGAACGGGTGCGGGGTGATACCGGTTTCGCGCGACGACGGCACGCGCGGCGGCGGGCATTGGATGGGTTGCGGTCGGTTTCGGTCGGCGGCGGCGATGCGGCGACGGCGGTCTCGGCCGCGTTGCTGGGGTACGTAGCCGACAGGTGCAACCTGCCGCACGGCGGACTGACGCGATCGGACGCGGTAACGAGGTTGAATGATCGCGGCGTGGCGGACGATCTGGTCCGGGAGATTGACGCGGTGCTGGCGGAATGCGAGGCCGCGCGATACGCGGCGAGCGTCGGCGGCGGAGAATCGTTTTCCGCGAAGCGCGCCCGAGCGTGCATTCAGCAATTGGAAAGGTGCCGGATTTGATCCGCGTGGTCGGACTTGGTGCTTTACGGCGGCGTGCGACGACGCTGGTGGTCCGACACACTCGGGCATTCGGGTCGGGCATTCTGATCCGAACCCGCCACGCGAGCGGCGGGCCGCACGGAACGGATGTCGGAAATCGGATCGCACGGGAGCCGGCTCGCGTTCGGCTCCGGACTTGCGTTGGGGGTTCTGAAGTCGGCGCCGCGACTCGAATCCGCATCCGTGTCCCGGCACTAAATAGAACCAAGGAGTAGGGAAACCGATTTCGTCATGCCCCACGAACACGACCCGCGAATCTTCGCCCGCAGGGCGCACGATCTTAGCCAGGGACTTCAGTCCCTGGATCGCGTGCGTCATTTCTTCCCGCCCGGAGGGCGCACGAATCCCGGTTTCCCTTTTGTGTGTTCTTATTTAGCGGCGCTGGTGGTCATGCCGGCGTTCGTTTGTGCGCAGTCGCCGGTTTCACAAAAGGATCCGATCCGGGCGACGCTGGACGATGCCCTGCGCGCGTATCGACTGGGCGTGGACAAGCTGCGCGACGAGCCGGACGGCGCCGTGAAGGAGTTCCGCCGGACAAGGGATGGATTTCAGGCGGTCGTCGACGCCGGCGTCGAGAATGGCAAACTATACTACGACCTGGGCAACGCCCATTTGCGCCTGGGCGAGGTGGGCAAGGCCGTCGCCCATTATCGCAAGGCGGAGCGGTTGATTCCCGGCGACGAAAACCTGGCGGCCAATCTGCGGTTCGCGCGCTCCATGCGCCGCGATCAGATCGAATCGAGCGGGAAGAAGACGTTTCTGAAGACCGTGTTCTTTCTGCATTACGATTGGACGCTACGGGTGCGGCTGATCGTTGCGTTGGTCTGCTATGGCGGATTCTGGGGGTTGATGATCGTCCGGCGGAGTTGGCCGCGGGCGGGCGTGGGGTACGCGGCGCTGGTCGCGCTGGCGTTGTGGATCAGTTTCGGGGCGTCGGCCTGTCTGACGTGTTACGAGCGGCGGTCGCCGTCTGAGGGCGTACTGGTGACAAACGATGTCATCGTGCGCAAGGGAAACGGGGAATCGTACGATCCGCAGTTTGCGGCGCCGCTGCACGAGGGCGTGGAATTCGCGGTTCTCGAACGACGGTCAAACTGGGTGTACATCGAATTGCCAGACGGGAGCCGCGGCTGGATTCGAGATCGGGATGCGCTCGTATTCTGACCGCTTTTTCGAGAACCCCATCCGTTTAGCCTCGCGCCCGCCCACCGGGCTGCCCAACCATCGCTTCGCGGTGGTCAGGCCACCCGGCCAGAACTCCGGTCGCGCGTCGGCTCGAGTTTCCTATTCCTTCAATTCCAACACCAGGCTCTGGAGTTCCGTGGGCCCCGCGTTTTCCACGGTGTGGGTCGTGGGCTCATTCCAGCTCGCCTGCCCCGCGGAGAGCGATTTCTCCTCGGTCTTGCCATCTCCCGTCGTCACCTTGTATTTCGCGTCCACCAGGGCGTAGGCGACGTTCGCCGGATGCGAGTGCTTCGCCAACTTGCCGCCGGCCTTGATGTGCGCACCCAGCAGGCGCACGCGATCGTTGTCCAACAACACCTTGGTATTCTCCGGAGCCGCTTTCACCTGGTCATCACCCTGCAGCGGCTTCGGCTTCGATCCCGCCGCGGCCGGCTTCGTCAACTCGAAAACCACGAGCTTCAGCTCCGTCGTACCCAAGTTCTCGACTTCGTGCGTCTCCGCTTTGAGATAGGTGGCCGCGCCCGCTTTCAACTCGACCTCCTTTGTCATTCCGTCGGGATACGTGAACTTCACCTTGCCCCCATTGATCGCGTAAATCACGTGATCCGGGTGAGAGTGCATGGCGAGTTTTTCGCCGCCCTTCGCCTCTACGTTTAATACTCGCACGGATTCGTTTTCCAAGGCCACCTGGTGGTTGTGGGGAGAGACCTTGACCGGATCCTGAGCCAGGCTCGCGCGGCTCCCGACCGCCACGACCAATACGGCCGTCAACGCGCACCCTCCAAATCGATTCAGGGTCTTGAACATCGGAACGCTCCATTCCGTTAAGAAGGCGTGTGCCGTCGGCCGGGGCCCGCGGCCGTCCAAACTCGTTTGACCGAAGCACACTGCGCGTCATGCTAACTCGCGGCGCGGCGTCGCACAACGATTCGACCCCGAACCGTCGCCGACCAGGTGCATCCCGGGAACCGGGCCGGGGGCTCGCCCCTCGCGACAGCACAGGATGGGAAGCAACGATCGCCGCGGCGGGATTCCAAAAAGACCGACCGCGTCACGCCCGTCGGCTGCGGCACGTCGCGGTTCATGTCGCGGACATGAAGGCGTAGCACACGGGCCGGCCGAACGGGCATCCGGCGACCCGCGAACAATTCCAATCGCCCGATCATCGTGCCCCCAACCAGCGCCGCGCGATGGGTGGGTCATCCAGTCCATGCCACTCGCCGAAGCAGCATCGAGCTTGTTCAGGGGAGGGGATTCCCACAAATCCTGCTGCGCGTGGGGTTCTTCCAGAAGCCGTCCTTTACTCCGCGGCGGGCTGCGCCTTAGAATCGCTGCATCGTGGAGACTGGCGGGCAATGCGGCTTCCGCGACGAAATCGACTCAAAAAAGGCTCGCATCATGACCCGGACGATCGACGCGGTGTATGAAGGCGGCGTGCTGCGGCCGCTCCAACTGCAGGACGGAATCGCCGAGCACGCTCGTGTGAGGCTAACCCTCGAGACCGTCGGCTCAGCGACGGGCGGCATGGCCGACTGTGTCGGCACCCTGCCTGATGACGACGCCGCGGAGATGCGCCGGATTGTTCACGACCAATTCGAACAGGTGAACCCGGGTGAATGGTGACCGCATCGCCCTGGATACGACCGCGGCCATCGACGTGTTGAACAACACGGGCGAGCTGCGCGAGTGGATCGCCACCTTTACGCTGGTGAGTTTGCCGGTACCGGTCGTGGGCGAGCTTTGCTTTGGTGCGATGAATTCGCAGCGCGCCGGTAAGAACCGTAGGCGGGTGGATGCGCTGATCGCGCGGTGCAGCGTGCTGGACGCGAACCTAGTGACCGCCGAAGTCTGCGCCCGTATTCGCTTCCGGCTGAAACAGTCGGGCCGCCCGATTCCGGAGCACGACGTATGGATCGCCGCATTGTGCATTCAACACGGCTTGCCTCTCGCGACGTCGGATGAGCACTTCGTACTGGTGGAAGGGCTTGAGGTAGTGAAGCGATGATTGCTGGCGCGGACGGGTGACCCCGTCTTTTCCGACGGCGAAGACCGGGCCACCCAGCCCGGACTGACGCAGCCGCGTCCGAGCGTGGCTTCACCTTGAGAAAACCGATTAGGGACTCGGCGGGCAGCGCCCGCGCCACCCGGTCGTTCCGGTTGCTCGGTCAATCGGGCTTCTTCGGTTCGCCGGATTTGGGCTGTTCCTTGGGCTTGGCCGGGTCGGTCGGTTTGGCCTGACCGCCGGCGGGTTGGGCTTGGGCTTCGTTCGGCTTGCCCTGCGCGGGGGGCGATTGGGGGTTTGGCGGTGCCGCGCCGGGCTGGGCGTTGGACGGTGCGGGTGTGCCGGGCGCGGCGCCGGCGGGAGCTTGTTTTGCATCGCCCGCGGGCGCGGGACCGGCGGGCGCTTGCTTGGCATCCCCGGCGGGCGCGTTGGCGTCGGACTTCTCGGCTTTCGCCCGGCGGGTGGTGGCCTTGGGGAGTGATCGCCAGTTCTCGGCCTCGTAGCGCTCCTTCTGGGCCTGATCGGGAATCTGGTCCAGACGGGTCTTGAACTCCTGGAACAGATCATCGAGCGGGGCGGTCACCTTGCGGCGGCGCTCATTGATCTCGCGGCGTTTTTCGGGCGTGTCCGACTTGGCCAACTCATCCTTGATGGCCGTCAACTCCTCGTGGTGCGTGTCGCGGAAGTCGGCCGACCGCTTCTTGATCTCGCGCAGAATGGACCGGGCGGCCTCCTGCTGCGGGGGCGTCAACTGATAGTCGCGGATGAACTTCTCGACGTACGCATCGAAATGACTGTCCAGCAACAGACCCTGCGGGTCGCGGGCATGTTCGCCGAGGGCGGCGCCATCCGGCTTCGACGGGCGCGGCGGATCGTCGACCAGGCGCTTGGCGGCCGGGAAAATGGTCCCTTCGGCCAGGTCGCCTGTTTTCCATTTCTCGAAGTTGCCGTTCATCATCTCGAACGTGCGTTGCATTTCCTTCATGTCGTAGTCGTGGACACGCTTCTGATCGGGCGTCAACACGTCGCCCCACTCCTCGTTCGAGCGGAAAATCTCGTCCCGGGCCTCACGGAGGATGTTCAGGGCGACGGGCGCCAGTTTCTGGGCCGTCGGCGAGTCGGGCAGGTGCCCCTGCCGCTGGTAGTAGGCCAGGTCGCGGATCAGCGGCCAGATGTCGTCCTGATGATCGTCGAGGAATTTCTTGACCCGCGTGTTCATCATCTCGCGGGTGTATTCAGTCTGCTCTTCGTTGAGGTTGTAACGGAAGGCGATGCGCTTGACGGCCTGCTCGGTGAGCGCGTCGACCGGCCAAAAGCCCTCGACCTCGGCCCGGGCCTTGGCGGGCTCCACCTTGTCCGGCGGGAAGGGTTCGCTCTTGCGCTCCGACGGCTGGGCGACGGCGGCGGACACCGACCAAACTAGAACGGCGGTCAAACAGGGAATCAATCGGACCTTCACGGCGTTTCAACCTCCATGGTTACGAATCCGCCCCATCCTCGGGGGATTCGCCTGCTGTCTATCCTGCCATTCACCCGAGCCCCCGCCAACAGGCGGCGGGCCGAATGTCCCGGGCCGCGTTTTGGTATTGCCCCGGGGGGCGCACCCGGGCGCCCGGTACTTATATCTTAAAACCAGGTGTCCGGGTTGCAATCGCCACGAAAAATCCGGTCGGCCGGCGATAAAACGGGCGATAAAACGCTGACCCCGGATCGTCGGACCGTCGGACCGTCCCCCGTCCTTCGCCGCGCTTGCCCCGCGTTCCGCCGCATCTACGATGGGATTCGCGCGCCTGCGGATGGGGGCCATACCATGCATCAGCACGTCATCATCGACGGGAACAACCTGCTCCACGCCGCCCATGCCCGCGGCCCACGGCAACCCATCGGCCGCGAAACGCTGGTCCGACGCATCGAATCCTGGGCGAAGGGCCATCGCAGCGCCGTTACGATTGTCTTCGACGGTCCGTCGCCGCGCCCCGGCCTGGCCCGGCAGATGACCTCCGGACCGGTCACGGTACTGTTCAGCGCCCCCGAATCGGCCGACGACGTCATCATCCGTATGATCCGCGATGAATTTCGCCGCGCCGCGCTGCGCATCGTCACCGGCGACACGGCCATCGCCTACGAAGCCCGAAACTGCCGCTGCGCGCACGTCGACGCGACCGCGTTCGTCGATGAACTGATGCCTGACCGTGCGGACGCCGCCCGCCGCGCGACAGGCGCGACCTCATCACCGGATGACGATCGCAATCCCGCCAGGGCAACCGCCGCACGCGACGACAAACCCCCACCGCCCACGGCCGACGAATCCCGCGAATGGCTCGACCTGTTCGGGCTGTCGGACGGGGGCGATGTGTAATCAGACGGGAACGGCGACGTCGGCGACGAATGCGTCGAGCACCGGCGAGTCCGCGTCCAGCGTGTCCGCACCGAATGTCGCGATATGAAATCGAACGGCCGACGATACGTCCGCCACTGCCTCCCTGGGGGAATCGCCTTCACCCACGACAACGCCCTTCATGCCCAGTGGATACCCCACGTAGCCATCGGGATGCTTCTCGACGATAATCTTGATGTGCTTCACCTGCGACGTCTCCCGTTCGGGGTCCGGTACTTTTTACGCACGCGCCACCCGTTTGCCACGCAATGCCCGGCCATTCTATCACAAACGCCCGTGCACTCGAAACGCCCGCCGCGCGGCGACTTCCCAGCGCGTTATTCGTTACTACCGGTGTACCGGCGTCCCGCGGATGTTGGCGTCGGCGGGTTTGGGTTCGCCCCGGTCGGCGGGGTGGGTCGTGGACGCGAGCGACTCGGCAAGCGGCTTCTTGTGCTCCGGAACGACGACCAGCTTGCACGCCCGCCCCTCGGCCAGCAGCGGCATCGATGCGTCGATATCCTCCAGCCGGATCGTCTTGGTGATCAGCGGCCGCAGGTCCACCACGCCCTCGCCCAGCAGCCAGCGCGTCTTGTACCACGTATCAAATATCCGCCGCCCGTTCATCGAACGCACGGTCAGGTTCTTGAATATCATGTTCTCGGCCACGTCGATCTCGACGGGCTTGGACGGTATGCCGAACAGCACCACCACTCCGCCGTTTCGCACCGTGCGGAAGGCCGTGGTGATCGCGTCCGGCGCTCCGCTCATCTCCAGCACGATGTCCACGCCGTGTCCGCCGTTGGCCGTCACCATGGCATCGACCACGGTTTCCGCGCCGCCGGTTGGATAGTCCCTGGGATTGAACACCGCGTGGGCCCCCATCCGCGTTGCCAGCGTCAACCGGAACGCATTCACGTCCGACGCGAACAGCCGCGCCGCCCCCGACGCCCGGGCGATGGCCGTGCTGAACAGCCCGATCGGCCCGCAGCCCAGTATCGCCACAGACTGTCCCGTGATTTCCTGGTTCATGGTCGCGAACACGGCGTTGCCGAACGGCTCCTGCAAACACGCGATCTCCGGCGCAATCTTCTCGCGATCGTTCCGCCAGATCACCTTCTCCGGCACGGCGACGTACTCCGCGAACCCCCCGTCGCGGTCCACGCCTAGAATCACCGTGTTCGGGCACATGTGGGCCTGGCCAGTGCGGCATTGGTAGCACATGCCGCAAGTGATATGGGACTCGGCCGAAACGTAGTCCCCCGGTGAAACGGTACGTACGTCCTTGCCGACTTCCACGACCGTGCCGGCGATTTCGTGGCCAAGGGTCAACGGGGGCTTGATGCGGCGGGACGACCAGCGGTCCCAGCTCCAGATGTGCAGGTCGGTGCCGCAGATGCCGGCGGCTTCGACGCGGACCAGACAGTCGTCGCGGCCGATGGTCGGAAGCGCGACATCTTCAACCGCCAGGCCGCGTTCGGACTTCATTTTACGAACGGCTTTCATTCGTTCCGACATGCATCACTCCGTTTCAGCGTCGCCCATCCGCCCGAGACCGGAAATTGATCCACCGAGGACACAGAGGAACACAGAAGGGATGCGGTACACGATTCCACGCCGACAAGAACAAGCTGTGTCAATCTGTGTCATTTGTGGACGCTATCCGACCGAATCGCCGATAACTTGTCGTCGTTCCTGCGTTTCGCCTTTCGACGTTTCGCCTTTCGCTCTTTTCACTTCTCCACCGACACGGCGTAGCCGCTGGTTTCCAGCGGCAGCCGGAACGACAGTTCGTCCAAGCCCCGGTTGATCGAATCGGCCGACAGGTCCGGGAAATCCGCCCGGGTGACGCTGGCGCCGTCGCGCGACACCATCACCGTCCGCACGGGCAGGTCGACGGTTCGCGACACGAAAAACTCCATGCGGCTGTACTGCGCGGCCAACCGGCTGGATTCTCGCGGGATGCAGATCAGATGATCGGTGTCGGGAGGCGCCCCCGCGGCGCCGTCGCCCGGCGACACCTCGAAATGTTTCAGGATTTGATCCTTGCGTTGACCGAACGGAATGGGGAACGGGGCGTTGTCGATGCTGAACAGATCGATTTCCGTTCCCGGCGGGGCGATGTCGCGCTTGATGATGGATTTCGTTTTCTGATTGGCTTCGTGAAACCAACGCCCGTCGAACAGGTACCAGTAGCGCGACGGCGACGCAATGCCGTCCTGAATGGTCTTGTCGAACGATATGAAAAATCGCGGATTGGGCGTCTCGCGTTTGAACAGAATCTCCCCCTCGCGGCGGGTGACATCGGCCGTCACCCGGTCTTCCATCGTGTAAATGACGCGGCATTTCAGGTCGTTCACCGTCCGCCCGCGGGCTTCAACCCGATCAAGGACGGCTTCCACGTCCACGACGGATCGGCCCGGCGTTTCGTCCTGCGGATCGGCTGCGGCCGCGGAAACGACGTTGAATGCGCAAAAAACTCCGGCGAGAAATGTCCGCACCGAATGCACGTGCACGATTCCCTTTCAAACCTCCACAACGAGCGGCAGCGCGGCGAATCCCGCCCGATGCCAGCATGGGTGATGCTATCTGGAAACACGCCAATAGGAAACCGGCGATCGACGGAGGGTCGCTGCGCAACGCTCGCGTGGCAGGTGGCGGGTGGCACAGCCACGCTCGCGAGGCCATGACCACGAAGGACCAATTCCATGCCCACCTCGAAAGGTGGGCATGCCACCCGATCGGCGCGTGGCGGCGGGTGGCATGCTCTCGCGGTACCTCGCGCGAGCGTGCTTTTGGTAGCGGTGCGCCGCCGGAGCACGAAGCGCGATGGGGTAACACGACACATCCAAACATTGTAAATAATGCTTGAATCGGTCGCGGTGTCTGGTAACATGGGTTCGTTGGGGTCGTCGTTTCATTCCGGAGTTTGCCGCGAACGGGAGGGGCATGCGAAGTGCGCGGTCAGTCGCGGATGAGGGACACGGGTGGAGGGGATCGGCAACCCAAACGGCGGGTCATCGATCGTCAGGCGTAATCCTTGCAAGTTGGATTCAGGGAGGGAATTCGAATGGCATCGTCAGTGCGATGTATTGGGTTGGGGGCGAGGAACGGTGGTTCGCAAACGGGAATGGAACGGCGGTTGGCCTCGCGCTCGCACCGCGGTGTGGCGCCCGCGTCTCTCTCTCGACGAAGCGTACGCGGGAGATTCACGGCCTTCGTGGGTTTCGGCGTGCTGATCGCCGGGCACGCGGCCATCGGGCAGCCGGTGCGTTACGTGGACAAGGACGCCGAGGGGGCGAACAACGGCTCGAACTGGGCGAATGCGTACACCAACCTGCAAAGCGCCTTGACGCCAGCCGTGGTGACCACGCACGTTTGGGTCGCGGACGGAACCTATCGACCGGGGCTGGCGGTGCCGCGGACGGTCACCTTTCAGTTGCAGAACAACCTGGAAGTGTACGGTGGATTCGACGGAACGGAGACGATGCTCTCCGAACGAAGCCCGGAAACGAACGTCACCATCCTGTCCGGCGACCTGAACAGCAACGACTCGTACGTTGGTCGCTGCACGGCCGATTCGCCGGATTGCGATTCGTTCGGCAAACTGTGCGACGAGGGCTTCTGCATCATCGCCAGCAACAACGCCGAGAATGTCTACCACGTGGTCACGGGCAGCGGGACGAACGCGACGGCCGTGCTTGACGGGTTCACGATCACGAGTGGGAATGCGAATGTTTGTTGTGACCCCAGCACTACTTCTGGCGCGGGGATGGTCAACGACGCGGGCAGTCCCACGGTCATCAATTGTACGTTCGCCGGGAATTCGGCATCCTTCGGCGCGGGTATGTTTAATGACACGGGCAGCAATCCCGTGGTGAAGGGATGCCGATTCCGGGGCAATTCCGCGACCTCGGGCGGCGGAATGCTCAACGAGACCACCAGCAGTCCGAAGGTGAGCAATTGCTATTTCATTGCGAACCACGCGATCATCGGCGGCGGAATGAAAAACACAGCGAACTCCGACCCCACGGTGACAAACTGCCAATTCCTCGGCAACAAGACGGGAATCACGGGCGGTGGCGGCGGAATGGATAACGATTTGAGCAGCCCGACGGTGACCAATTGCGGCTTCAGCGGCAATTCGGCCCTCAATGGCGGCGGGATGGGCAACTACAATTTCAGCAACCCGTTAGTCACCAACTGCACGTTCAGCGGCAATTCGGCCGGTATCGCTGGCGGCGGAATGAACAACACCTTTAGTAGCAATCCGACGGTGACCAACAGCATTCTGTGGGGGAACAGTGATGGGGGCGGGATGGACGAATCCGCGCAGATTCACACCGACAGCGGCACGCCGGTGGTCAACTACAGCACCGTCCAGGGCGGATGGACCGGCGCGGGCGGAACGGGAAACGGTTCGGCCGATCCGGGATTCTTCGATGCCGACGGACTGGACAACGTCGCCGGCACGACCGACGACGACCTGCGCTTGCAGCCCGGTTCCCAGGCGATCGACGCCAGCAACAATGCGGCCGTCCCCGCCGACGACGCCGACCTGGATAACGACCTGAACACCAACGAGCCGGTCCCGTACGACCTGCGTAACAACGCGCGGTTCCGCGATGCCTGGAACGTGCCCAACAGCGGCTCCGGCTCCATCCCGATCGTGGACATGGGGGCGTACGAAAGCGTGGGAACGGTGGTGCTGGTGGACGCGACGCCCACGGGCTGGGCCGGCTCGACCGCGCTGACCACCGATTTGCAGTCCGCGCTGACGTTCGCGCAGTCCTACTTCGACGAAATCACCGAAATCTGGGTCGCGGCCGGAACGTACACACCCGGCGCGGATCGGAGCGATACGTTCCAACTGCTCAACGGCGTGGGCATCTATGGCGGGTTTGCGGGCAACGAGACATCGCTCTTCCAGCGGGACGTGGACGAAAACGTCACAATTTTGAGCGGCGACCTGACCGACGACGACACACCCGTGGCGTGTACGGCGAATTCACCGGATTGCGACTCGTTCGGCGGGCTGTGCCTGAACGGGCACTGCATCATCGCCGACAACAACGACGAGAACAGCTACCACGTGGTGACAGGAAGTGGCACGAACGCGACGGGCATCCTTGACGGATTCACCATCACGGCGGGCAATGCCAACGGCGGTCCCTTTGTGGATTGGGGCGGTGGCGGCGTCTCAATCGTTGGGGGAAGTCCAACTGTAACCAACTGTACGATTGTCGGGAATTCGGCGATCGCACGCGGCGGGGCGATGCACAATCATATCAATAGTTCCCCCAGTGTGACCAACTGTACGTTTGTTGGAAACTCATCATCAAACTTTGCGGGAGGGATTTTCAATAACAGCAACAGCAGCCCAACGGTGGTTAACTGTATATTCGCCGGGAATTCAGCGGGTCTCGACGGCGGGGGGATGCTGAACAACTTCAGCAGTAACGCCGTGCTAACCAATTGCGTCTTCAGCGGGAATATCTGCAACCGCTTTGGCGCGGCGTTGAACAATTCAAACTCTAGCGATCCAATCGTGGTCAATTGCGTGTTCAGCAGAAACACGTCGATGCAGAATGGAGGCGGAATGTACAACTTCGCCAGCCCAATGGTGTCCAATTGCATTCTGTGGGGCAACGTTGATTCGGGCGGAACGGACGAATCTGCTCAAATCGACACACAAGTCGGCACGCCGACCGTCAATTACAGCATCGTGCAGGGCGGGTGGACGGGCGCGGGCGGAACGGGGAACAGCGCGGCCGATCCATTGTTTTTTGATGCCGACGGCGTGGACGGAATCGTCGGCACGGCGGACGACGATCTGCGGCCGATCGGCGGGTCGCCGGCGATTGACGCGGGGGACAATTTCGCCGTTCCGGCGGACTTCGCCGATTTGAACGATGACTTCGATTTCGCGGAACGGACGCCGATCGATCTGGCCGGCAAGCTGCGGTTTGTCGACGACCTGGGCACGTCGGACACGGGTGTGGACGATCCGCCGAACTATCCGTACGTGGTGGACATGGGGGCGTACGAATACTTCCCCGACTGCAACCATAACGGAGTTGCCGACGACATCGACATCATGTTGGCGACCAGCCTGGACGTGAACGGCGACGACATTCCCGACGAGTGCGCCCAATGGAACCCGCCGCTGGTGAACGACGGATTGTGGGGGACGGCCGGCAACTGGGCGCCGCCGGTGGTGCCGGACAATGTCATGGACGACGTGTTTGACGTGACCATCAGCGGGTCCGTGGAAGTCGTGACGTTGAACATCAACGCGGATGTCAATTCGCTGAAGCTGCTCGACGATGCGACGTTGAACGTGACGCTGGGCGATTTGAACGTGCTGACCGCGGCCGGCATCATCGTGGACGGAACGCTGAACGTCACCGGGACGCACACGCTGGATTCGGCCGGTCCGGTGGTGGTCGATGATTCGCCCGATGTGTTCGCATTGGGCGGCTGCGTTCCGCCGCCGACGGTGTCGCTGCGCGGGTCGGGGAGCCACACGATGACGTCGTTGACCGTACAGGAATGCGCCCAGGTGCTCGCGGGCGACAGCGTCACGACGCTGGTGTCGGGTCCGGTGTTGATCGGACCGGGGGGGTTCTACGGTCCCGATCCGGATCGCCTCGACCCGTCGGCCGCCGAGTTGACATGTAACGGGTTGGGCATCACCGGAAACGAATTCGCGGCCGGTGTGTTTGAATTGGACGACACCATGATGTTGACGGTGAACGGCGACGTGAACCTGATCGCCGGCGGGCCGTTTCCGTCGTCGCCATCGGCGCGGCTGTTGGGCGGATGTGTGCCGCCGCCGACGTTGCGGGCGCGGGGGTTCGCGACGTTGATCATTGCCGGCAGCCTGAATGTTTCCGAATGCGCGGAAGTGTCGTTCGGACCGAACGTGACGTTCGGCCTGTTGTCGCCGGGTGATCCGGCGGCGCCTGAAACGGCGGCGCTCCCGACGGCGGGGCCGGAACCGTTGCCATCGGTGGCGTTGCGCGGGAACATGGTGAACGCGCAGACCGAGCCGTCGCGGTT
The DNA here is from genome assembly GCA_013140575.1 of Phycisphaerales bacterium. Classification (GTDB taxonomy): domain Bacteria; phylum Planctomycetota; class Phycisphaerae; order UBA1845; family UBA1845; genus JABFSN01. The sequence goes on from JABFSN010000155.1 coordinate 59,946, forward strand.
CAACTGGCGGTTCGGCGAACTGGTTTTGTCGGCGGGTCCATCGCATCAGATCGAGGCGGCCGGCGAAGACCGCGGCGCCGCGCCGGACGGGTTCACCAACAACTACGCCATCGGGCGGATGGAATTGGCGGCGACGTCGGCCACGACGGTCGTCGACCAGAATCTCAACGGATCGGCGTCAGCCGACGCGCTGTACGTGGGCGAGCTGGTTCTGCAATCGGGGTCGACGCTGACGCTGCTTGCGAAATTGTACGCCGGGCGGGTGATCAACAACGGCGGGATGATTCTGACGCCGGGTCTGTTGGACACGGTCGATTGTGTCACGGATGCGCAGTGCGACGATGGGATCGTATGCACGACCGACGACTGCAGCGGCGGCGGTTGCGCGTACGCGTTCGCGTTGTTCGGCGACGTGAATGCAGATGGCGGCGTGGATATTTTCGATATTCTGTGCGTGCTGGACGGATTCGCCGGGGTGTTTACGACATGTTCGCAGCCGAGCGTGGACTTGGCCCCGTGTCCGGCCGGCGACGAGATGATCGACATATTTGACATATTGGCCGTTCTGGATGCGTTCGCGGGCAGTAACGGCTGTTGCAGCCCGTGACGCGCCGTGTGGCAATCCCTGACGGGGAACCATAGCCGGGGAGCTGTTGCCACGAGCGGCCCGCCGATAATGAGATGAGCCTCGGGGTTGGAGGGGTTTCGTGTATGGCGCTTTCGTCTGGAATCGGACCGTCGGCACGCCTAGAATGGCGTAGCGGCGGATCGGTTGCCGTCCGTGCGTGTCGGGCATTCCACGTTCGAGGGGATTCATGTTGCGCGGGTCAATCTTCACGGGCGTCGCGATGTCGGTCATGGCAGTGCTGCGGCCGGTGCATGCGCAGAACGCATCATTGACGCTGGAACCGAACGGGACCTGCGTGGACCCCGGCCAACAGTTGGTGGTGACGGTTTCGATGACGTTGGCGCCGATTGACGTTTGCGTGGGGCAGTTTTTTCTGGCGTACGACGCGGACGCGCTGGATTTCGTCGGCATGGTTCCCGCGCCGGGGACGCCGTTCACGCTGCCGTTCGGTCCGACGGTGAACGAATCGTCGGGGACCATTGATTACGCATTCGCGCCGCCGTTCGGGAGTTGCAACGGGGCGACACCGGGACCGGCCGACATCGCGTTGATCACGTTTGACGTGATTGGTCCGTGCAGTGCGGCGGTGCGATTCCGGGACAGCGATCCGCCGGCCAAGCTGGCGAGCAGCGTGCCGCAAACGATATTCCCCGAATTGGTCGACCTTTCGTACGTGCGTGTGGACGACGGCGAGTTGTCGGCGATGGTGTGCCCGGCGAACATCATGGTGAACTTGGAAATCGGTCGGCCGGGAGCGGTAGCGTCGTGGTCCGATCCGGCGGACGGATGCGGAGTCGTTCCGCCGGGGGCGGTTTGCGATCCGCCGAGTGGTTCGATATTCCCGGTGGGAACTACCAGCGTCGGGTGCCACGTCGACGGGCCGTGCGGCGAGGCGTCGTGCATGTTCGACGTGGAGGTCGTGCCGCCGGCGGGGCCGCCGTACATCGTTCACGGACTGGGTCGCGAAGGTGAAACGCGACCGTTCACGGGTTACGTCGACCCGCGATCTGAAAGCTCGAACGGCGTCGATTGGAACATGGGGATCGACGAAATCGAGCTGCTGTTCAGCGAGCCGGTTCGGGCGCTGGGCGGCGGGCCGTGGGACGTCACGTCGTTCATGGTGCACACGACCGGCGGTCGGGCACCGACGATCGTCGAGGTGGATTCGTCGGCCAATCCGCTTGTCGTCATCCGATTTGACCCGGATACGCCGCCGCCGTTGCAGGAATGGACGACGGTGGTGGCGCAGGTCGAGGATCTGACCGGCGATCCGATGGTGGCCGGGGCGAATATGGGCCCGGGTGTCGGGGAACCCGATCGCGTGGATTTCGCATTTCTGCCGGGAAATGTCGATGGCAACGGGCAGGTTCAACCTGTCGACTTGATTCGATTTCGCCAGTTGTACGCGGGCGCGGTTCCGGCAATGGGCGTGGTTGCGGACTACGTGGATATGAACCGGGGCGGCACGGTGGCACCGACGGACCTGATTCGGATGCGGCAGTTGTTGGCCGGGACCGCGCCGGCGACTCGGGTCTGGCTGGTTGTGTCGATGAACCACTCCCAGCCGTAGGTTCGTTGACCGATTGTGGCGTCCGATATTGAGCGGCGCTTGAAAAGTGTCTGTGTCCGTGATACCATGCGTCAACTGACGAGACGAGACTGACCATTAAACTTGAAACGCGGTGACCTGGTACCCATGAAGCAGTTCCGACGAGTCGCGGCGCGATTCCTGAAATCCGAAGACGGGCCCAGCGCCGTCGAGTATGGCGTGCTGTTGGCGCTGCTCGTGGTGATTGCGCTGTCGGCGATATCACTGCTGGGCGAGAAGGCGGGCGAGGTTTTCAACGGCGTTTCCGACGACTTGTCGGAAGCGAAGCAGGCCGCGGGTTCCTGAACCGATTCTGGTTCAGGCGATTCGCCGGCGGCGGGATTGCCCTTTCCACGCGGTCCACCCACCGATCATCAACATCATGGGGATGAAACCGATCAGCCCGCAGATGCGCGGCGGCGTGGGGTCGTCGTCGTCGTCATCATCGGAATCGTCGGGCGGCGGCACGGCCGGTCCGCGGCCGACGGCGAAATCAGATAGCGAATCGCGCACCACCCAAACGCACCCGGCGTCGCGATCGACGCCGAAATCGCCGACCGCATCGGTGGGCACGGCGTCGCCGCGGTTTTGGTCGGCGTCGCCGGCCAAGACCCATCGACCGGAAGTTTCGTCGAACACGTAGACGGCGAGCGGTGCGTGGGTCAAATCGGCGTCGGCCAGCAGCTCGTCGGTGTAGCACATCTGAACAACGGCGGTGAACTCGCCGAACAGGTTTTCGTCGACGCGGGCGGTGAAGGGCAGCGCGTCACCATCGAGAATGCCGTCAAAATCGTCACGCAGGTTGCCGTCCGCGAGCATTAGGACGATCGAACCGGACGTTGCGTTGTCGATGCCGAGCATCGCCCCGGCGCCGGTGACGTCGGACGCGACGGACGCGTCGGCCTGTCCGTCGGAATCAATCGTGGCGGAATCGGTGTAGGTGGCGGGGGGTTCGTCGTCACCGTTGTCGTTCCCGTTTCCGTTTTGGTTGCCGTTCTGATTGCCGTTGTCGTTGTCATTGTCGTTGCCGTTGTCACCGTCGTCGTTGTCGTTGCCGTTGCCGTTGTCGTCGTCGTCGTCATCAACCGGCGCGGGGGTGAACCAGTTGATGTTGTTGCCGGCGTCGGTGACGCCGTCGAGGCCGAGTTCGTCGAGGGCGGAACCGCCGTCGTCGCTGGTGTATTCGCTTCGCGAAAGTGTGACGTTGGCGATGGTGACGCTGTCCGACGATCCGCGATCGAGCCGGAACGCGTCGGTGGCGTTGACGGCGGACATGATGACGGGCGAGTCGGGCGATTGGCCGTCGATGTTGAGCACGGCATCGCCGTCGAGGGTGATAACGGCACCGGGGCGGAAGCGCAGCGTCGAGAATGGGATGAAGTCGATGAACGAGCCGGAATCGTTGATGGCGATGTCGCCGAATTGGTACTTGAACGCCCCCGCCAGGGAGTAGTCGCCGTTGTCGCCGTCGATGTTGACCTGACCGAGCAGCTTGAAATCGTCATCGGCGGCGGCGCTGAAGGTTTCGGCTCCGCCGGACGAACGCAGATTGACGGTCGAACCGGAAACGGCGTCGATATTGACGTTGGAGCCGGCCGCACCCGCGGTGATGCTTCCGAAGGTGGTCAGCGTGGCGTCGTCCGCGACGATGATTTCGTCGCCGTCGTCATTGAACGTGATGTCGTGGTTGGCGGAGTCGGACCCGATGACGAGTTCGCCGGCGTCGATGTCGAGTCTGACGCCGGTCGCGCCGGCGAACAGCGCCGTGGCCCCGCCGGTCAACGTCACCGTTCCGGACTCGAGTTTATTGACGATTGCGTTGGCGCCGAGCGTGCTGTTCGCGGTCGTGGTGACGGTTGTCGTGCCCGTCCCGCCGAGCCGAAACGATTCACCGGCGGGCAGGGTCAGCCGGAGATCGCCGACCGTCACATCGCCGTCGCCGTCGAGGCGGCCGGTAGTGGCATCGACTCGGGAAACGGCGCCATCGCCGAGGAGCGTCAGTTCGCGGTTCAGGATGGCGACCGTCGCCGTCAGCGTTTTTCCGTCTGCGACGTCGATGGCGGCGTTGGCGGTCATTGTGACGGCAGTCGGAGTGACGGATTCGTCGACTTGCAGCACGGCGCCCGCGGCGTCGAGCATGATGGTGCCGGGGTTGCCGGATTCGGTCAGCGTCAGGCGGTTATCCTTGACACCGATCGCGCCGGTCAGAATCCTGCCGGCGGCGACTTCCAACGTCAGATCGCCCGAACCGGTCAACAGGGTGACGTCGGGCAGCGTGCAGTTCTGATCGACGTCGATGACGGCGCCGTTGGCGTTGACGTTGACGTCGGCGACCGATGCGAGCGAGCCGGTCATGTTCAATTCGGCGAGGGCGCCGTTCAGATTGATGGTGGTGAAAGCGCCGCCGCCGGAGCAGGTGAGGACGGCGCCGGCCGCGACGTTGACGACCGACTGATAGGTTGGAGCGCCGACGATGTTGATGGACGATGAAGCGGACACGGTCGTGGTAGCGACGGTCGTGCTGGCGTTCACGACCACCTCGCCGCCGGACGTGTCCAGAATGACGTTGGTGATGTGCCCGTTGGCTTCGGAAATCACCAGTGCGTTGCTGTTCACGTCGAAACCATTGACCGACGTGATTGTTTGACCGCCATTCTGGACGGTCAGATCGCCGGCCGCGCTGGTCATGGTGCAGCGGGGGATCGTACACGCGACGTCAACGTCGAGAATACCGCCGTTGGCGGTGACATTTAGCGTGCCGATGATGCCCGGAGTTGTGGTCGTGTTCAGCTCGGCATTGGTTCCATTCAATGCGACGGTGGAAACCGTGCCGGCGCCAATGGAAGTCAAGATCATTGCGGCGGCGACGGTGGCCGTGGTGGTCAGCGATTCGGTTGCGGCAACGTCCAGGGTGGTGTTGGCGTTGGCGGCAAGGGCGGTGATGGTGGACGATTCGTTAATGTCCAGCGTGGTTCCGGCGATGGTGTTGGTCAGTGTCGAAACCGTTCCGGCCGCCGAGACGAGAACGGTGCCGGCGGCGGTAGCGGTGTTCAGCGTGGAAAGCGTGCCCGTGTTATTGAGGGTCAGTGTTTTGGCGGCGTTAAGGGTGGCCGTGCCGCCGAGCGTTTTTCCGGAGGCGACATCAATCGTTGCGTTCTGGGAGACGGTCAGGGCGGTGATGGTGGCGTTTTCGTCGACGTCGAGTTTGCCGGTGGTGAGGTCGGCGCCGGCGATATCCACTTTCGAAACGACCAGGGCGTGGGCGGTGTCGCCGGAGATTTTCAGTTGAGAGGTGGCGCTGTTCAGTGTGAATCCGCCGGTGGCGGTGATGGTTTCGGCGCTGGTTCCGGTGGTGCCGGACAGGGTCAGCGTCAGGGCACCGATGGGGACGGCGTCGGTGAGGGTCAGGGCGGCGCCACTGTTGAGATTGATGGTCGCCGATCCGCCCAGGTTCAGGTCCGTGATGAGCGCGGTGCCGGTGACGTTCAGGCGCGCCGAGGAGCTGTTGAGGGTGAAGCCGGCGGTGGCGTTGATCTGCGACGTGGTCGCGGCGCCGATCAGGTTCAAGGTGTCGGCGCCGAGACTGGCGGCGGCGTTTAGCTTCAACGTCGTGGCGGCGGCCAAATCAATGGTGAAGTCGCCGGTGGGCGTCAACGTGGACAGGATGCAGTCGAAATCGCAATCGAGCGTGGCCACGCCGCCGTCAAAACCGATGTCCAGTGTGCCGATGCGGGCGGAGGCGCTGGTGAATCGGACGGTGTTGTTTCCGAGGGTCCAATGATTGGCATTGTCCGCGTCGTCGATGGCGGTATTGATCTCGACGATTTCGCCGGAGACGCTGGCGGGAACGAGGAAACCGGCCGTCCGGGCGCCGGCGCCGGCGCCGGTGGCGCGGAGTTCGCCCGCGCCCGATTGAATCACGACGTTGCCGGCGCTGTTGCCGAGCACGACCTTGCGATCGGCGGCGCCGAAACTGATGGTGGCCGTGAAGCCGCCGGCGTTGATGCCGGCGACGGTGAACGCCGTGGTGGCGTCAACGGTGACGGTGTGATTGCCGGTCCAGATGAGCACGGTGTCGTTGGCCGTCACCAACGTCGAGATGTTGGCGTCGGCCGTCACCAGTTTGTCGACGGCGGCAGCGGGCGTCAATGTCAATGCGACGACGATTCCGATGGCGAACAGGATCGTATGGCGAGGGTTCATTCCCCGGGGCTCCTTCCATGATTAGGATTCAATTCTTCAGTCGGCCGCTACCGCCACCGTGCGTCCGGGTACGTGTCTAGCGATTCGGCGGATTGCCTGCCACGGGCAGGCGTGAATGTAGCCCCGAGTTTCAACACGGGCTATGCCGGCACCCCGACGGCGCCAAGTCCCGAAGGGACGGCTGAAAAGCCGCATTCCGCTTCAGCCGTCCCTGCGGGACTAGCAGAGTCGAGGCGGGCCGTCATCCCAGCACTGAAGTGCTGGGCTACATTCATCGCGTCCCTGCGGGACGCTAAACTCGTACGCGTCCGGCGGACGCATGTACGGACCCGCCTAGTGTATCGGACGTTGGCCGCGCCGTATCCAGCCGCCGCGGGCCGGTTGATCGGCCACGGTGGGATCCGACCGGCTGCCTACCCGTCGGACCGCTGTAAATTCAACAGGAAGTAGAAAATCACCATGCGCAGGTTCTGCCACTCCAGTTCGGTGAGGGGCTGGAAACGGCGGAGGGCGCGGGCGGCGGCCCGTTCGCCGCATTCGTCGATTGCGTCCTTGATTTCGAGGATGGCGGCCGGCGTGACGCTTGATCCCTCGGCGCAGATGCGGGCGAGCACGGAGAGTTCCCGACCGGCCGATGACCCGCCGCGTTCGGTGTGTTCCTTAACCACCTCGGCCAGCCCGGCGAGGAAGGCGTCGAGGCCGCGGAGGGCGTGATCGTAGGCGGCGACCAGCGGATCGGGACCACCGACGTCGCCGGCGGAGTAGCCATCGGGCGATTCGTCGCGCCCGGCCGCGACGCGGCGCGGCTCAACGGATTGCAACAGACGGCGAAGTGGATCGACGTGCTGCACGATGCAGGCCAGGGTGACGCCGGCGAACGATGGAAAGCGGTACAGGAAGCCGGTCTGGTTCATCAGGTCGACCAGGCGGGCGCCGATTTCGTGGAGTTCGGCCGAGAACAGCGAGGGGCGGTCGGGGGGCTGGGAGGCGGCGGCCATGACGTTTCCTCGACGGTTCGGCACCGCGGCACCGAGCCATTTGGCGACGGAAAACGCCGATCACTGTAAGCGGTTTGTCGAGGCGACGCCACCGGTCGCCGAAACGTAGTTTCTCGCGCGGTGGTCGGTCTGAAGGGACCAGAATGCGACAGGAATTTACGCAATAGCCGATACGTGGGGGCTGTTTTGCGGCATAATGGCGGCTGTGGTCGCCGATCTTGATGACGAGGCACTTGTCGAAATCGTGAAGGGTCGCTGGTTGGCAACTCGGAATCGGCCGGTAAACGGGTCAACGTCGGTACGTCGCAGATTGACGCTGCGTTGCGGGTTCACGCTCGTCGAACTACTGGTGGTGATTTCGATCATCGCCCTGCTGCTGACCATCCTATTGCCCACGTTGAAATCGGTACGGGCGCAGGCCAAACGGACCGTCTGCGGGACGCATTTGCGGCAGATCGGCGTGGCGATGCAGGGGTACATGGGGGTCAGCCGCGACCGGTTTCCGATCGCGTCGTTTTTCCCGTCGGTGGGGGCCATGCCGCTGGACGGTCCGGAGTCGGTGTACATCGCCGACGTGCTGGGGAGTTATGTGTCGCGCGACGAAAACGTGTTCCATTGTCCGGCCGACGTTGCCGGCCGCGTCGAGCGCGAAGCGCCGTACATCGGAAAGAGCTACTTTCAAACGGAGCGATCGAGCTACGAATACCGGGCGATGTTCGGCGGCCAGACGATTGACGAAATCGCGGGGCGCATCGAGCAGCGTATCGCGGGGCGTTCGCGGGACGAGTCGCACGAGCCGGTGCCGGTCCAGACCATTTGGATTTTCCGCGACTGGTACAATTTCCACGGAACGGGCGGGAAGCCGGGGGCGCGGAATTATTTGTTTGTGGACGGTCATGTGTCCGATTTCGAGAAGTTTTAGGAGCATCCAGCAATGAATCGTCGTCGAGCAGGGAGCCCGCAATTGGTGATGGTCACGTTGTCGGCGGTGGTGGTGTTGGCAAGAGTGCCATTACTATTCAATTTATTCAAGGCAATTTCCTTGAACAATACGATCCCACAGTATGCACTTTTGTACATATTGCTTACATTTTTTTTAGATT
>JABFSN010000137.1 GCA_013140575.1 Phycisphaerales bacterium
CCTATAACAGCCTATCCCAAAAACCCCCTCACCCTGCCCTCTCCCCCGTACTCGGGGGAGAGGGCAGGGTGAGGGGGTTTTTGGGATAGGCTGTTATAGGTGTAGATGGCCGAATAGACCTCGTGCTCGACCGGTGCGGCCGGCGGGTCGGTCTCGATTTAGACTCCGACCACACTGGTGACGCGGCCCTGAACGTCGGCGGTGGCGGTCGCTCTACCATGGGTGTCGATTGCTCCTGCATTCAAGGATTCGGGCTGGCGTGGAGAAAGAGTTTTAGGAGTCGATCCGTAATGAAGCGGCGCGTTCCGATGATCTCAAGATTGTCGTGCGTACAGGAATAGAATACGAAGCCCATCGAATCGCTCGAGCGTTTTACGAATGCCGTGTCTTCACGATCATCGACCATCGCGTCTTGAATCGCTGCCTCCCGCACAAGCGCAGTCGCTTGTTCCATTGATGTCGCGGCGAAGAAGACGACTCTTTCAATGCTCGTTTCTTGCATTATTCGCACTAATACACTGGTATCGGTGCATGGAACAAGCCAGTACCATTCCTGCAATCGGACGTAACTGCCATCAAAGGGTGGATTCGACAGCAAATTAACCATTTCACTGTCGCCTCGCATGCAGTTTATCGGGTGTGCAACAATTATTAAGCCATCTCCTTGTAATATACGGGTGACCCATTCAGCGAAAAGGAATTGACAACTTCGTTCCGGACGATATCCATTGCTCGAAGGCGCAAAGAGATACAATCGTCCAAGCACGTCAGGCCAAGAACGGAAGTTCCGCCCCCGGTCTACCGGCAACTCCACGGTGATGCGAGGAAGTAATGACGACATATCCCCCATGTTTAGCCACCTAAAGCTCGAACAGATCGCGAATCGCGTTGGGCAACCAACCGTCCCATTGAGGCGGCTTGCCGTGATGACCGCGATCCCAACGCACAAATTGCCGTACTCTCTGCAACTGGCGTCCGATTGGGCCACAATTGGCTTTGAAGGCGCGCAATGCAGTACCGCCGTAGGTTGCAACGCGAGCCGCGGCAGCCGGGCCGAGCAAAGAGGCAACATTCGCGCCGGTTTCGACGTAGCCCGTCGCCGGGCTATCCAGCCAGTCGGTCAGGGAAACAACGGTATCGGCCCACGTCTTTTCCCGACCGAATCCCCCTTCGGGAATCCTTTGCGGGTTCCACGGTGCTCCTTCTAGATTGTCGTATCCTGGGACGGTAAATAGTCCAAGGGGGTCAATCACCGAGCAGGGTTGCGATTCCGCGTATTCATAAACATTCAATCCGCCGTCGACTCCGATCGGGTCGCGTTGAAGGAAGCGACCCGTCGAGGGGTCATGCCATCGTGCGCCGACGTGGAGGAATGGGGAGGCGATGGCGCCACCGGAGGCACCCGTGCCTATGTCCGCGAAGGTTTCGTAGCCGTGTTGGCCGACGTATTGGTAGCGGGTGTCGGACGGGGGCACGGTTGTTGCGGTGCCGTTTAGTGACACTTGTTCGCCGAAGGCGGTGTGGGTGATGCGCGGGGAGGGCGTCGGGGGCGTGAACGGCGGGCCGGTGGAGTCGTCGGGGTCGTTGGTCATGGCCCGGGTGGTGCCGAGGTGGTCGGCGTGGAAGTATTTCACGGCGAAGTCGTTGAGCTCGGGCGTGGCCGGGTCGGGCGTGAATTGGGCGAGGCCGAGGTGGTAGCGGACGACGTTGGAGCCGACGTAGTGGGCCGGGGCGGGCGTCGTCGTCCACGTCAGCGTCAAATCCTTCGTGGGCAGATCGCCGTCGTAGCTGGTCCACGTGCCGGTGTCATAGTTTGGCATCAGATCGTCGGGCTGGCCGGGGTTGATTATGCGGTCGCGCATCATGTACCGCGTCCGGCCATTGCCGCGGAATTCGCGGATGGAGGTGGTCATCAGCGTCAGCGGATTGACCACGCCCTGGGCCTCGTGCCACTGACGTTGACTGATCACCTGCACCTCGCCGGCGTTGTTGTAGAAGAATTCGGTGGCATAAACGAACCATTCATCGGGCACGTCTTGCGGAGGATCGGGCACCTTCCGCACCACCCGCCGTACATTCCCGGCCGCGTCGCCGTCGTGCTCGTATTCGTACTCCACGCGTTCGCTCACGTATCCCGTGGCGTCGGCCACCGTATGATACCATTCCAGCCGGTTGTTGCTCAAGTCGTATGCGTACTGCGTGCGCCGCTGGTTGGCGTTGTCCACCTTGTACTCGCGGTTACAGCCGGCATCGCGAACATACCAGAAATCGCGGAACATGGGAGCTCGCCACGACGATCAGGTTGAAGGCACGAGATTGAAACTCCGTCGCACTCGTGAGATTGCCTCTTCGAAAACGTCTTGAGGCCCGAAAACGTGAATTCCTTCGAAATGTCTAGTGTGGGTAAACGCAAGAGCACGGTGTTCGGCAACCCATTCTGTGCCGATTCGGAAGAACGGCTGCTCGATCAGCACGGGCACGTACTTAGGATCGAGGACAATACCGGAAATCCTAACGAATTCGAAGCTAAACGCACGCTCATTGACCATGCGAGTGAATCGCCCCACGTCAAACTCGAAACACGCCCAGCTTCCAGTGTAGCTCGCGTAGTCAAGGTGCGTTACCCCCTCTATATGGTAGCGATTGTCGTCGACGACATATGAGAGCGCGTCAGGAAGTTCGCCAGGAAGCATTGCCCCGGCTAGCCACATCAATATTGCTTTATCACCCCTGAGCATTTCAAGTACCGGTGCAACGGCTTCGCTCCACGCAGCCTCGTGCTTTGGGCACTCGGCAACATCGTGCTTGCCCGCTGGTGCCGCCGAGAGAGCGTATGTAACCAGCATCGTTTGGCCCAGCGAGCCGATTTCGTTCGAATTCCATTCAACACACTTTGGAAAGTATGCCTTTTCGAGAGGGATACTGGTCAGATAGAGCGTCTTGGTGTTCATTCGTACTCTCTGAAGAGCGTCAATAAGCATCCACTGTGCACAACCTACTCACCGCCTATCAATCAAAAAACCCTCACCAATTTCGTTCATAGCGCAGGTATCGCGATCAGTGGCGCAAGCTGTGGTGCCAATGTTCCAGCGCTCGCACCAATTAGGGCAGCGGTCGAAACGACTAGGAAACCGCGTTGCCACTCGTCCACGTTCTGCGGCGCTGGTGCGGGAATGTATTGACAGACGCGTGCGTACCACGGCGGTGGTTTTGGCTTGAATACTGGATCGCCGGGGGTGAGCGGTACGCGTTTGTGCTTCTTCTGGCGATTCATTTGATCCCAGTGCGGATAGTGATCATCGTCCTCTGGATGAAAGCGCCATCGATCTCCATTCGGATCCTTCCAACTGCCCGGGTCCGCTTCCGGTCCGGGATTTGGGTCCTTGTTCGAGTTCCATTCCCAGCTGTCGTTGTGCCCCGGCGGCAGTGGCCACGACTCTGGTGGACCGCCGGCGCCAATCACATTTCGTGTGCCTAATGGAAGTGCGGAGTAGACATTCGATCCGCCATCGATGCCCATGGGATCACGTTGTAAGAACCTACCGGTTGAGGGATCATACCACCGACCACCGAGGTGGATATAGGCGAGGCCATCAAATGTCTCGGAGCCTCCCGACCCCAAGTATCTATATCGCGTTACACTGGATCCCGTCGTTAAGACGATTTCTCCGAACGCGGTATAGGCAATCCTTGGCGACGCGGCCGGCGGGCCGGTTTGGCCTTCGTCGGTCATGGCTCGGGTGGTGCCGAGGTGGTCGGCGTGGAAGTACTTCACGTGGTAGTTGTGGTTTTCCGGGTCTAGGGGCGACTCGGGCGTGAACTGGGCGATGCCCAAATGATAGCGGACCACGCCGGTTGGCAGGTAATGCCCCGACTGGGCCGGAGGCGCGTCGTCCACCCAGTTCAATGTCAAGTCCTGCGTGGGCGTTTCGCCATCGTAGCTGGTCCACGTGCCCGAATCGAAATCGGGCAATAGATAATTTGGCGACTGCTCGTCGGCGATTCGGTCGCGCATCATGTAGCGCGTCCGCCCATTGCCGCGGAATTCGCGGATGGACGTGGTGGCCAGCGTCAGCGGATTCACGCCGGCCGCGGTCTCGTTCCATCGGCGTTGACTGATCACCTGCGCTTCACCCGCCCGGTTATAGAAAAACTCCGTCGCATAAACAAACCACTCTTCCGGCACCGGCTGCGGCGGGTCCGCCACCTTCCGCACCACCCGCCGCACATTCCCGGCCGCATCGCCGTCGTTGGCGTATTCGTACTCCACGCGCTCCAGCACGTATCCCGTGGCGTCGGCCACCGTATGATACCACTCCAGCCGGTTGTTGCTCAAGTCGTATTCGTACTGCGTGCGGCGCTGGTTGAGGTTGTCCACCTTGCACTCGCGATTGCCCCCCGCGTCGTACGAATAGGTGAAGTCGTAGGGACTGGTCCCCGCGCGCCGCTCGATGATCAGCCGGCCGCGGGCGTCGTAGCCGAACTCGACGACCACGGCGCCGTCCATGCCGCTTTCGTCGATGCGGGTGATCAGCCCGCGGGCGTCGTAGGTGTAGTCCATCTGCAGAATCGGCATCGGCCCGGGCTGCTGCGTGGCGTCGACGTGGCGAATTTCGGTCACCCGATCGAGGCTGTCATACGTGTAATGGATTTCCGTGCCATTGCCGTAGACGACATGGTCTACGAGGTCGCGATTGGGGTTCGTCACATACGTATACACGGCCGAATAGACCGGATGCTCCACCGGAGCGGCCGGCGGGTCGGTCTCGACATACACGCCCCTCACACTTTCGACCCGCCCCTGCACGTCGGTGACCGTGGTCGTGGTTACGCCGTCGTAGCGCCTGGTGATGCCGTTGGCGTCGTCGTATTCGTAGGTGAACGCGTCGCCGGTCCTGACCTGCGGGTTGTGCGGCCAGGTCATCTCGGAGGACAGACGCCTGTAGGTCAGCGTTCGCCCGCGGCGATCGTAGGTCATGTCCAGCGTGGCCTGCGAAACGTCAACGTCTTCGCCGGTCATGAAGTCGGCGAACGCGGTGTCCGCGTGTTTGAGCCGGCCGACGGGGTCGTAATCGCCCGTCCCGTTGCCATCGGTGCCCTGCATGTCGCTCGAGGAAGTCAACCCCTCGCCGCCGCCGCGGAAATCGAGCCAGGGGGGATCGATGGAGGACGGGCAACTGGGGGCGGGAAAAGAGGAATACACGCAACTGGACGCGGTCAGTTTTCCGAGCAGGCTGAAGCTGTTCCCGCCGCCCGGTGCCCCGGACGCTTCACTCGGCGCAACCGTGCCGCAACTGCCCGAGCGCCAGCTTTGCAAGTTTCGGCCAAGATCGTCGAAGCGATGGTTCATGGTGACCCGGTCTCCGGGCACGGTCCCTTCACGCTCCGTCAGCAACTGCCCATTGCCGTCGTAATCGTACTCGGTTTGGACGCCGTTGGCGTCGGTGACCGATTCGAGCAGGCCCCCGGAGAAGTAGTACGTCAGCAGGATGTCGCTGGTCGAGCCGCCCGGTTCGGCCGGCGGAAGCGTGACCCGGGTCAGCGCGGTCTTGTCGATGCCGTTCGCCTCGTAGAAGAACAGCGTCTCGATCCCGGTCGCGTCAATGTACTTCTTGACGTTGTTCCACTTGGCCGGGTCGGAGTTCTCGTCATCGTAGTCCCAATCCTGATGGGTGGCGTTGGGTGCCGTGGCCCGGGTGACGTTGCCGCGGGCGTCGTAAACCCACGACCAGATGTAGCCGGCACTGTCGGTGCGGGAGGTGACGTCGTACCGGCTGTTGTAGACGAACGTGTCGGACGTAAACGGCCGTTGAATGGTCTTGAGCGCGAACCCGGTGTTGATGGACTTGAACGTGTAGGTCACGTCGGCGGCCGTCCCTCGACGCGGGGTGTAGACCGTCCGCGGATCGATCTGCGCGGTGCCCGAAACGTAATCCAGAATCTGACGATGGCCGGTGTCGGCCAGGTTCGCGCAAACGGAATAGTAGCCGGGATCGCAGACCCGCGTCAGACGTCCGGACCCGCCGGACGAGTACACGTAATTGTACGCGTCGCCGTTCTTGTCGGTGATGCGGTTGATGAGCTTGCGCGCCGCGTCTTCGTAGGTGATGGCGGTGTATTTGCTCGCGGAGTGCCAGACCGGATTCTCGGGATCGTATATCCGGGAGATGCCGGTGTTGCCGGGCACGTTGTTGACGAACTGGATCGTCCACCGCCGCCCGAAGAAGTCATCGACCTCCCAATAAGTGGTTCCCCAGCCCGCGGGCGGATACACGTTCAATCCGATCCACCGGCCGGTGGCGTCGGTGACTTTCCAAAAGCCGTTCGCCAGAAACGAGACGGTCAGGGCGTTGCCGGCCGAATCGACGATCTTGGTCAGTCTGCCGCCGTTGGAAGCGATCGGTTGGAAATGCCAGCGGGTCTGGTCCTTGGTGGTGATGACCGGTTCGCAGGTGATGCCGTAATCGTTGGTGACACGCAGTGTCATATAGTAACCGGGCTCGGAGACGTATTCGCAGTCGGCCGCCGTGCTGCAGTTGCAGGATGAATTCACCGGGGTGAAGCGAATGGTCCGCCCGTCATCCATGGTCAAGAACACGAATCCGCCGCCCCCGACGGTCAGTCGCCGGCTGTAGGAAAACCGCCAGTAGCCGTCGCCGCCGGCCTGCCCGGCGCGGGCGCTGTTGTGATAGACATTAAACTCCACGGCAGTCCCAGACCGGACCAACTCGCAATTGGGATGACGGTCAAGAGATTGCCGTTGACCAGGTTGACCGAAGACCAGGGGTCGACGTCCAGCCCCTGCTCCCAGTGACGCGGAGCCCCGGGGACGATAGGCGCGTAGACGACCCCCGGAGGAGGTGGCGGTGGCGGCGGCGGCGGCGTGGGGTCAGGCTCAATCTCCCCATTGCCCACGGCCGGAGCGGTACGCGCGAAACGCCCAGAGACACCCTCCGAAGACGGAGAAGAAGACGAGGGCGGCGGCGTGGGGACGACCTTGCGCTCCTTCTGGCCCAGAACCGGCGCGGCCGGTATCAGCGCGAACAGGCCGATCAGCCCGATGGGCGCGATGAAGGCGGACAAAAGTCGGATGAAACCCCTGCACCGATCAGTCGTTACGACAGTGGCCATGCGATGCGCTCCGTGCCAGGGACTATGGATTGAATAACATTGAACGCCGAGCCGGATTCATTGACCGACCGGTCGTCGTCCGCCGCTGTAGACAATATACCCAAATTGGCTCGCGATGGTCCAGTAAAATCTAATTAATTACACAATTGCGACGGCAGCCGCCCTGCAGCCGTCTTGCAGCCGTCGTGCAGCCGTCGTGGTGCCGAAAAGGAGCAAGCTCGCCAACCGCACGACGCCGATCAGTCCCCCACCCCAAAATGGGGTGGGGCACCCGCAAGCTCGCCGGCCGCACGCCGCAGATCGGTCCCCCACCCCAAGATGAGGTGGGGCACCCGCAAGCGTGGACCCTGCCACCCCGCCAAGATGCTTCGCTACGCTCAGCATGACACCGCCTCCGCCGCCCCGTGTGGCCTGGGCATCCTGCCCCTGTGCCCCTGTTTCTACACGGGCGAGACGACCGCGGCGCAGCCCGTGGCTCGTTCGCTCGATCGCTTGCCGTATCGCGCCGCACGTCGCTACCATCACGCCCGATGAATCTCGCAACGTTGGTTGTCCACGATGCCCCCAGTCAATTCAGCTCCCTGACGCATTCCCTGTTCGCCCTCCTCCGCGGGTCGGGCATCGACGCATCCTACGATGATCTGCACGCGGCGCTCGGTCTCTCGTTCCGCATGGTCGCCGCGCCGCCGCCCACATGTCCGGCCCAATGGTTCACGTATGGCGAGGATCTGTATCTGGAAGACACCGCTGCCCTGTACGGCGTGCAGCTTCGCCCCCTGCATCCGCGCGCCGCGGCGGCCGGGCTCGACGACTACGACGCCTACCGGCAACACTTCCTCGCCAGTTACGTCCCCCTGATTCGGACGGCACTGGCGCACGATCAAGCGGTACTGGCCTGGCGCGGCTGGCCCGATGCCGGCGCTAACGATTGGGGCATCGTCACCACCCATCACCACTTCGGAATGGAACTGGCCGGAACCACGGTTTCAGCACATGGGCACGTCGTCCCGCTGCTTGATCCGCCGCATCAGTGTTACGTCGTCGAACAAGTGGACCCGCGCCAACTTCGACCCCTCGACATTCTTTCGATCACCGTCGCCCGGGCGATCGAATGCTCGTCCTCGTCCGGCGAATCAATCGACAAAATGGTTGTCGGCCCCGCGGCATGGAACGCATGGCTGGAGCGTGTCGGCAATCGGGTCACGTGTCCGGCAATCGGCCATCACGGTCCGGCCTGTCACATTCACCTCGCAAGGATCATCATCGCCGCCCGTGAATCGGCCCTTCGATTCTTCCAATTCCATCGCGACGAGTTGGGTCCGCAACGGCGAACGGCATTCGACACCGTTATCGACGCATGCGGGCGAACCGTTACGGCCTTGCGCCGCATCGTGAATCGGGCGCTGCCGATGTCGGGTGAATCTCCGGAATGGCGCGAACTGCTACTGTACGCCGCCGAGACGGCCGGCGCTGCCGACGCGGACGCGCTCCGCGCCCTGCACGAGTGGCCCGCGTGTGACCGGAATCGAACCGCCCCTTGGTCGACGTGACTGGTGTCCGATCTCCGGACGCAAGTTCGGGGACGGACCCGAACCGGGCCGCGACCGTTTCGTATGGGGATATCCGTTTCGTTTCGCCCGCCACTCGCGTGGCGGGTTCTGATCGCGATGCTGAACCCCGAATCTCGGGGCAAGCCGCCACGACACATTTGGCGTCCGCAGCTTGACCCGGCGGCCGCGATTTGCTACAAGGACGGGTGAATCGTGGGTGCTCTCAACACGACCCGATTCCCGGAATCACGTCTTGGTTCAGCAAAACGGCGCCGACGGCAACACCAACGAGCGCGATCCGGACTCCTCCGATCCGCAGGTGATCCTTTCACCCGAATTGCAGGGCGACGCCCGCGAGGCCTTGCTGGCCATGCTGCCTCTGGTCTACGACGAACTCCGCACCATCGCCGACCGCGAGCTGCGCCACGAACGCCCCAACCACACGCTTGAACCCACCGCCCTGGTCCACGAGGCCTACCTGCGACTCATCCGCCAGCGCAACGTCGATTTCGAACACCGTCCCCACGTGATCGGCGTCGCCGCGCAGTTGATGCGCCGCATCCTGGTGGACCACGCCCGCGGGCACCAGGCCGTCAAACGCCGACCCGAAATGCGCCGCACCACCCTCGCCAAGGCCATCGACGATGGCGACGACAAATCCGTCGACCTCGCCGCCCTCGACGACGCGCTCAGCCGGCTGGCCGAGTTCGACGAACAACAGTGCCGCATCGTCGAACTGCGCTATTTCGGCGGTCTGACCATCGAGCAAAGCGCGGAAGTGCTCGGCATTTCCCCGGCCACCGTCAAACGTGAATGGACCCTCGCCAAGGCCTGGCTCCGCCGCGAAATGAGCCCCGACTGACCCGACCCATCGACCGCGGTTCCCGCCCGATCGTTGACGCCGCGGTACCCACCGATGACACTACCACTGGGCGGACCGGTGTGCGTTCGGCTGGTCCTTCCGTGCCCGGGGCAACGGGCTGATGGACGTCTCAGCGGGTACCATAAATGTCCCAGGAATGGACTTGCAACGGGTGTGCCCGGCGTAACGTCGTCAATGCGCTGTTCTGCTCGTCCTGCGGCCTCCCGAAACCGCGGTTGAGCACCGACGGACCATTGCCGTCTGTCGTTGATGTTCCTCCGCCGCGCCGCTTCGGACGGGCCTTCTGGTTCGGTAACGTCATCGAAATGTGGGAGCGGCTGGCCTACTACACCCTCCGCCCCGTCGCGCCCATCTACATCATGCAAGCGACCGAGCCCGGCGGGCTTCACTTGACGGCCCACCACAAGGCCTGGATCTACTCGCTGTGGGCCATCTTCCAGTCGCTCCTGCCCACCTTCACCGGCGGCTTCGCCGACCGCTACGGCTACCGATTGATGTTGTTCGTTTCGATCACTCTGAACATCGTCGGCTTCGTCCTGATGGCCTTCTTTCACAACTTCATCGGCTTCACCATCGGCATCGTCGTCCTCGCCACCGGCACGGCCTTCTTCAAGCCCAGCATTCAGGCCACTATCGCCTCCGACCTCAACAAGAACAACTCCTCGCTCGGCTGGGGCATCTTCTATTGGGTGGTAAACGTCGGCTCCATCATCGGGCACTACTCGTCGCCATTGCTCCTCGGCAACCCCCATACCTCCGTCGGCTGGCGGAATCTGTTTCTCGCGTGCGCCGGCTTTACCGCCCTGAACTATCTGATGCTGTTGACCATTCCCGGCATCGTGTCCGGGGCCAGCAAGACCGAGACCGCCGGCCAGGTTCTGCTCCGCACCTTGCGCGACGTCATCGAACCGCGTCTGCTGACCTGGCTCCTCATCATGTCCTGCTTCTGGCTCATGATGTACCAACTGTGGGACCAGCAGCCCAACTTCATCGAGGATTGGGTGGACAGTTCCCACGTCGCCGAGTTCATGCCCTTCGAATCGTGGCGGCAGACCGATGCACACGGCACCGTCCGCGTACCCCAGCAGGTGCTGATTTCACTCAACAGCCTGCTGATCATCCTCTTCGTCGTACCCGTCGGCATACTCGTCCGTCGTCTGTTAACGCTGTCTTGTATGTTCTGGGGCATGATCATGTCCACCATCGGCGTCCTCGTCGCCGGCTGGACCGGCAATGGGTGGTACTTGCTTCTCGGAATCTTCTTCTTCTCCCTCGGCGAAACCCTCACCGGCCCCAAAAAGAGCGAATACCTCGCCCTCATCGCCCCGCCCGGAAAGGTCGGTCTCTATCTCGGTTACGTCAACATCCCCGTCGGCATCGGCGTCTTCACCGGCTCTCACATCGCCGGCTACCTCTACGGCCACTACGGCGAGAAGGCCACCCTCGCCCTCAAATATCTGCTGACCCGCCACGATTATGGACTCGGTCGGACCTGGGACGGCAGGATCGACACCCTCGAAGCGGCGGCTGGAATCACCCGCACCGAGGCCTTTACGAAATTCCAGGAAATCACCCAGCTCGACTCCGCGGCCGCAACCCAACTGTTGTGGGACACGTTCAACCCGCAGTATTACGTCTGGCTCCCCATCGCCGCCATCGGCGTCGCAGCGGCCATCGCCCTGTTCATCTATGGAAAAAGTGCCAAGCGCTGGTCGGACATGAACGCATGACGCATCGTGGCCGGCTTTATGTGCTCCCCGACCTCCAGACTGTCTCCGCAACACCCGCGCGCCAGTTCGCCAGCCGCGCCCACGCGAACATCAGGTCGTTCAACCGGTTCAAATAGACAATCGCGCCCGGCGGAACGGTATCCTGCTGCGCCAAGTGCACCACGCCCCGCTCCGCCCGCCGGCACACCGTCCGCGCCAAATGCAGGCGGCACGATAGCTCATTTCCGCCCGGCAGTATGAACTGCGTCAACGCCGGAACCTCGTCACACGCCTCGTCAATCCAATCCTCGAGCGATTTGATTTCGCCCTCGCCGACCGTCGGAACCGCGGCCGGATCGCCCGCATTCGCCAGAACGGCCCCCAGATTGAATAACTGATGCTGGATCCGCAGCAGACGATCCCGCCACGCTGCGTCTTCGCAGACCGCGATCACCGCGCCGACGACCGCGTTCAGTTCATCCACGTCGCCATAAGCGGCCACCCGCGGATGATCCTTGGAAACCCGCGTCCCCCCGATCAACCCCGTCTGCCACCCGTCGCCGCGCTTCGTATACAGACGCATCGAACCTCTCCACTGGAGTGAATTCATCCACAGATTACACAGATTACCACAGATCAGAACAGACGTAACTGTGCAGCCGGCTGCAATGCTGCGATTGCGGCGTCGGCCGGCGAACGAGCCGTAGGGCGGGTTTTACCCGCCGTCGCGTGGCACCGGTTTGCCAGGCAAACGGCGGGTAAAACCCGCCCTACACACATGCGCCGCAAGCGTTCTCGTAGTCGCGGCATTGCAAATGGTTGACCTGTTACGAACGGAAAACGCCGGTTTACTCGACCCACACAACAATGCTCCCAATCAACCTGTGCCCATTTGTGTTCTCTGTGGATGAATCTGCTTACCGGGTACCCTGTCTCGCAATTCCCATCTGCGTTAATCTGCGAAATCTGCGGATAATCCTCTCCGGTCCATCGACGGCTGTCGCGCTTGTCGCGTTCAATGCCGGAAATGCCGTGTCCCCGTGAACACCATCGCCGCATCACGCTCGTCGCACGCCGCGATCGTCTCTTCATCGCGTTTCGAACCCCCCGGCTGAATGATCGCCCGCACCCCCGCGCCCAGCAATACATCGGGCCCGTCGCGAAACGGAAAAAACGCGTCCGACGCCGCGACCGATCCGTTCAATCGCCCCTCGTGCCCGTTCTCTTTCGCCGCCCACGTCGCGATCCGGCAACTCATCACCCGCGACATCTGCCCCGCGCCGTTGCCGATCAGCATCCCGTCGCGGCCGATCGTGATCGCATTGCTCTTCGTGTGCTTGCACACCAGCCATGCCAGACGCAGGTCATTCCACTCCGCCGTCGATGGCCCCCGTTTTGTCACCACGCGCCAGTCCGGCTCATTCAGGCCGACTCCGTCGCAACTCTGCACCAGCGCCCCTCCGGCCATCGCGCGCACATCCACCGAACAACCGGTGACGCCGCCGTCCATTTCGCCGACCGCCATCAACCGCACCCGCGCACCCCACGGCTTCCGCGCCCGAATGATCTCGATCGCATCGCGCTCGAACGACGGCGCCGCCCACACCTCCACGAAAAAACCGCCCGCGCCCGCCTCCCGACCCCATCGGTCATGCGTCGACATCACGCACTCGGCGATTGCCGCGTCCACCGCATGATTGCACGCCAGTATCCCACCCATGGCCGCGTTCACGTCGCCGTGATACGCCCGCCGATATGCCTCCTTGGCGTCGTCCGCCACGCCCACCCCGCAGGCATTCAAGTGCTTGACGATCACGCTGACGCATCGCCGCGCGTCCGCCCCCGGTCCGAACGCGCTCGACAGCTCCGCGCACAACTGCGACGCCGCGTCCGCGTCGGCCACGTTGTTGAACGAAATCTCCGTCTCGCCGCCCGCGATCGGTTGGACCAGCGCCGGCCCGCCCATCGATTCCGCCGCGATCCACCAGGCCGCCCGCTGATGCGGATTCTCCCCGTAACGCAACGCGACCCGCCGGCCGCGCGTCGCAAAGCGCAGCGGCGAATCGATCCCGTCCGCTTGACCCGTCAGATACTCCGCGATGCCCCGGTCGTAATCGCTGATCGCACCGAACACACCGGCCGCCAGTTGACGCCGCAACGCCAATCCGCGCGCCGCGTCGCCGCCACGAATCACGTCCAGTACCGCGTCGAACTGATCCGTCGAATGGACCGGCCACACATGTGCGTGGTTTTTCGCCGCCGCCCGCAGCAGACACGGCCCGCCGATGTCGATCATCTCCACGGCCTCCGCCAACGGGCATTTCGGATCGGCGACGGTCCGGCCGAACGGGTACAGCGACACCACCACCATGTCGATGGGCGCAATGCCCGCGTCCCGCAACTGCCGCACGTGTGCCGCATTCCCGCGATCCGCCAGAATCCCCGCGTGAATGGCCGGGTGCAGCGTCTTAACCCGCCCGTCGAGCATCTCGCCAGATCGCGTCACCGTCTCCACGGTCGTCACCGGCACCCCGTTTTCCACCAACAGCCGCGCCGTGCCTCCGGTGGACAGTATCTCCGTGCCGAACTGTTCCACCAGCGCCCGCGCGAACGCCACCACGCCCGACTTGTCATGGCTGCTGATCAGCGCCCGCTGAATACCGTTGGCGGATCCCATCGCTCCTCCGGACATGCGCGACACGATACCACCGGGCGCCCGCGCTGGCCAAACGCCCGAACATCGCCACTGATTCAAAGTGGCGGACCGTCGCGCTTCGCTTTTCCGGTAGCCCCGAAGACCGTCACGCCGCGCCTTTCCGGTAGCCCCGAAGGGGCGACAGTCAGTAGCCGGGGGCGTCAGCCCCCGGATCCGTCATCCCCCATGAAACAGCCCCGGAGGGGCGGCAGACCCGCAGGCTGCGTCGCGTTTCGGTCTCTCGAAAATGCGATCTCGACGGAACTTCGGAGACTGGCAAACGGCCGGCTTGTTGGTCGACGCAAACGTGGAATCAGTTCGCTTGATCGACCACGACCTTGAATCGCGGGTCGTCGCGTATCGGGCTGAATCGCGGATCGGCAAACGCGGCGGACGCGGTCACCGCGCCGCCCGAAATGGCCTTCTCCAGGCAGGCGACGGCCTTGTCGACGTCCCCGGACTTGACCGCCACCCACGCGCGTATGTGGTTGATGTCTCCGTCGGCGGGAGAAAAAGACAAATAGCGGTCCAGCACATCGGCGGCCTCGTTCAGTTCGCCGATCTGGTATAACGCGGTGCCAAGGAGAGACACTGCCGCCGGGTTGCGGTCGTTCAAATCGTACGCGTCACGGGCATAGTCCCCCGCCGACGCCCAGCGACCCCCGTCGGCCGCGGCCTGCCCGCGGCGGATCAACTCGTCGCCGATAACCGACAACGGGGCGCCCCTTGCGAAACTACCCAACGGTCGACGCATCGCGGGAATGCGTTGCAGCAACTCGGCCATTTCGGGGGTCGCGGCCGTCGCTGCGTGCTTCTGAACGACCAGTTTTCCGGTTTCTTCAATCATCTGGTACAATTGGAAGTTATTGGAGTCGAGTTCGTAACCGTCGATCATCGTTCGCAGGCCGTTGGAATAGTCACCGCGTCCGAACGCCGCCATTCCGGCCAGCTGCGCCCGGCGGGCGGACGCCGCGTTTTCCGTTTGACGGCGAATCCGTTGCTGGTCGGGGGCGGCCGGATCGGCGGTTAGCAACTCTTCAAACGCGGACCGCTGCCGCTCAATCAGCGCGTTCAGTATGCCCACGTGTTCGCTCGCATACAGGCTCCGCGGGGCGCTGAATTCGAGAAGGGCGTTGTCGTCTGTGTGGACGGGCGCGTCGGCAACCCACTCGCGCAGGGATCGCCCCGACGTGATGAACGCACCCAACACCTTGCCGACGTGGTTGGTGCCGATCTTGTACAGATCCTCGCGCACGGCCGGCACGCCGAAACGCTGCATCACGCCGTCGAGCGGAATGGGGTCGGCCGTCCGCCGCGCGAAAAACAGATAGTCCACGCGGTTGGTTTCCCACACCGAGACATGATCGAACACGTCGAACAGGGTTCGCAGGACGATCTTGTAGGTTGCGGGCGACATCTTGTAACCCTGAAACCACAGGCACAGCGAACCGTTCGGCGTCAGATGGTCCTCGCACAATTGGTAGAATTCGCGCGTGAACAGGCTGGCCACCCCGGACATCCACGGATTCGACGGTGCCGAGATAATCAGATCATATGTTTGATCGGTCAGCAGCAAATGGTTTCGCCCGTCGGCCCGGACCGAACGCACCCGCGGATCGGAATGCAGCACGTCGTGGATGTAGGGTTTGAAAAATTCCGCGGCATGGATGACCTCCTCGCTGATCTCCACCGAATCGATGTGCTCGAAATGCGGGTGTTGGGACACGGCCGCCAGCGTGATGCCCGATCCCAGCCCGATCACGCAAACGTCGCGGGCGTCGGGAGTCAGCAGCGCGGGAATGTGCCCCAGCAACAGTTGCGTGGGCAGATCGGTGAGCGACGTGGACGCATCGGGCTTGCCGTTGACCGTCAGCACCAGTTCGCCGCCCGACTCGTGGGCGGCGACCGTCGAATCCACACCCTCGGCGTAGTATTTGATGTTCTTGATATCCGCCGAGGCGTCGTTTTCGTAGTAGTAGTAGGGCGCGCTCATCATCTTGTCGCGGTTCCAACGCTCGCCCAACAGCCCGATGGCGAAGACGGCCGCGAGGGCCATCGCACCCGGGACCAGTCGCGCCGCGGGTTTTTGGTTCGACCCCGCCGCCCGGAACAACAGCCAGCCGCCGACCAGTGCGTTCAGAACTGCCGCGAACACGATGGAATTCTGCACTCCCAGCACGCTGCTGCGGATCAACACGAAACCCGCCAGGAATGAACCCAATATGGTGCCGACCGTGTTGATCGCGTACGCCCGTCCGACCGTGCGCGCCGAATCGCCGCTGGTGGCCGCCATGATCCGCGTGACCAGCGGAAAAATCGCGCCCATCATCAGCGTGGGAACGAACGTCACCGCGATGATCAACAGGAACTGCCAGGTCAGCATGGTGCCGTATTGATCATGATGCTGCGCGATGATCGACCGGACGATGTCGGGCACCCGGCCATGAATGGGAACGATGATGACCGCGGAAAGTGCGATGCCGATTTCAAGGACGGCGAACATCCGCACCGGATTCGCCCAGCGGTCGACCCAGCGCGCCACGGCCAGGCTTCCCAGCGCCAACCCCAGAATGAACGCCGACAGGATGCACGTGAACGCATACGTGCTGGAACCCAACGACTGGACCAGGGCTCGCGTCCACGCGATCTGATAGACCATGGCCGAAAAACCGGAAACGAAGAACCCGATCAGCACCGCGCGATGTACGCCCGGTTTAATCGTCAGCAGCGCCGCCGCTGCCGATCGCCGTCCCGGTCCGGTTTTTTCCGGCCTGATTTCAGCGCGCTTGCCGCCGATTGGACGGACCAGGAGCAGGACCGCCGCCAATCCAATGGCCAGGTTTCCGCACGCGGCGATCCATGTCGCCGCCGACAGCCCGAACGTGGGCAACAACCAGAAACCGGCCAGCGTCACGCCCACGAAGGCGCCCAACGTATTGATGCCGTACAGGAGCCCGACCGACTTGCCGAACGAGTGGCCCAGCAACGTCACGAATCGAACCAGGACGGGCAATGTCGCCCCCATGCACGTGGTCGGGACGATCAGCACCATCCATCCGACCATGAACCGGAAGGCCGTCAGGACCGACGGCGAATTCTGCACCGACGGATAGACCGAACGGTACAACGGCTCGGCCAGTTCAAACAACACCGGGATGGCCAGAACGTAAACGCCGATGGCGATTTCGATCCACCCGTAGAACCGCCCGGGCTGTTTCAGACGATCGGCGATTCGGCCGGCAAGATAGCTTCCCAATGCCAACCCGGACATGAACGCAACCAGCACCGTGGTGATGGCGTACGTGGTGCCGCCCAGCAGCAGAAACAGACGCCGCGTCCAGACCACCTCGTACACTAGCCCGGTGCAGCCCGACAGCAGGAACATGGCGTAAATCAGCAGGGGCGGCGGTTGTTTGTTCAACGCAACGAGCTCCTCGAACGGCGTTTTATCGGCCTGGTCATCGTCGGCCGATGATCCGTTGATCGGTTGATCGGTTCGGTCGAATCGCGGCCGCAGTATAGTAGTCACGCTATTCCGACAGAAGCCCGGCGACCACCGCCCGCATGCGGCGATCGTCGGAATTGGTAGGATGCCGGCACTCGCGGCAATACCACCGTGACCGCGGCGTTTGGCATGGTGCACGAGCAAAAGCGTCATGACGGGCGAGGCACTGGCAGCGCTGATCGGGCGGGCGAAAGCGCGGGACGTTGAAGCGCTGGACGCGTTGATCGATCATTTCGGCCCCCGAATATTCGGATTCTTGTTTCGCCTGACCGGCTCGCGCCACGACGCGGAGGAGATGTTACAGGACGTGTTCGTCCGGCTGGTCAGGAATATCGGACGATACGAACATGACGGACAGTTCGAGGCGTGGCTGTTCCGAATCGCCGGGAATCTGGTCCGCGACCGGGTGCGGCGGTTACGGCGACGGCCGGCGATGGTGTCGATTGATGAATCGTCGGGTGGCGACAGCCATGCTGTAGAAATTATTGCAGCGCGACCCACAACCGGTGGTGGGGACGCCGAGGCTGACCGGCATGAAAAAATGGATAAATTGCAGTCGGCATTGACGCAGTTGCCGGACGCGGAGCGTGAAGTGGTACTGTTAAGGCATTTTTCGCAAATGAGCTTCGCGGAAATCGCGGCCGCGATGGATACCCCGCTGGGGACGGCGTTGGCCCGGGCGCATCGCGGGTTAAACAAACTACGGGCATTGATGGATCCTAATCCGTGACCGAACACGAACGGCTGATAGCGGAAATCGAACACGACGAACGGTGGCTGCGTTCGTTTGAATCGCCTGTTCCGGACCGTGTGACGGTGGAATGCGTCAAGATCGCGGTGCGATTGGCGGCGGGGTTTGACGCCGCGGCGGTAGACGCGCGCGGCGCGATTCGATCGGCGAAGGCGGCGGTTCGACGGGCGATCGACGGGGACGGCGGGGGATCGGCGTTGCCGCCGGTCATCCTGCGGCTTTGGGGTCCGGTGGGCGTGCTGGCGGCGGCCGTGGCGCTGGCGTTCAGCGTGTTGTGGGGTGACGTTCGGTCGAATGAAATCCGAGATCCGGACTTGGCGGCGTTCGTCGCGGTGATGTCGCAGCCTCCGGACGCGACGTTGACGACGCTGCTGGAGATGGAGGACGCGATTTTGGGTCTGACGGAACTTGATGCATCCGGGGGAGCCGACGCATGGGGATTGCCGCTGCTGAATGATGATTCCGGTTTCGACGGCGAATGGTGGACGAACGACGGCGGGAGCGGGTCGTCGTGATCGCAGGCAGCGCCGGGAACGCCGACATGCGTTCGCGGGCGGTCCGGAACTGGTGAACGGGAGACTGGACGATGAATCGACAGGAAACAAGGAAACGGAAGCTGACGTGGGTTTGGCCACTGCTGGCCACCGCGATGACGGTGGTGCCGGCGGCGCCCGTCGTGGCACGCGAACGTGTGGAGCGGCGTGGTGTGCCGCGCGACGACGGGGTCGGGCGCCGCGTGTGCCCGGGGTGTGATTGCGCGTGTCACGCGCGCCGAGATGCGCCGGAGGGCGACCGGTCGACGCAACGCGATGCATTTCGTGGCGACGCGCGGGCGGGGCGCGGCCGGGGTGATCGGCCCGACTCGCCAGCACGACTGGACGACGAGGGGCGCAGGCCCAGTGCGCGGCGAGGGAACGACGCTCGACCGGAACAAGGCGGTTTACGAGGTTTCGGGCTGCGGCGGCGGTCGAACGACGATGCCGGGCCGCGGGCGGATGACGGCGCGCGACCCCGGTTGCGGCAGCGCGACGATCGAGGAGCGGAACGGCAACGGCGCGGTCCGGATGCCACGGCGCCGCGGCAACCGCGGCTACGAACGCACGGCGAGGAACGCCCGGCCGGACCCGCCGCGACCGACGACGGCGTCCGCCGTCCGCGGATTCGTTCGCGCAACGACGGACAGTCGAATAGGCGGGCTTCGGCGGAGGGCGGGCATGGCGGTGTCATCCAATTGGCCGCGATGCAGGCGGTCGACGCATCGGTGGACGAGGACGGTCCGTTCGACGAGTCGGGGCCGCCCATGCGCCGCGGGGCGGGGCGGCGGGGCCGGATGG
>JABFSN010000100.1 GCA_013140575.1 Phycisphaerales bacterium
TGTGGATCCTCTTCTCCCTCTTTGCGTCCTTTGCGCCTCTGCGTGATCCCTCAATCCCCCATTTCCCCGTTTCGCCTTTCGCCTTTCGCCGTTTCGCCTTTCTCCCCCAGCGCCGCCCTCACCCACGCCCCCTCTTCATGCGCCATCCGCCGCGTCCGCAATCGCAACGCGCTCGCCGGCCCGTTCCCCCGCACCACGTTCAAGAACTCCTTCCAGTCCGGCTCCGTATAACGCCACTCCTTCGCCGTCTCGTCGTATTTCAAGTTCGGGTCCGGCGTCGTCAATTCGAGCTCCAGCATCTTCGGCACGTACTGCTTCAGAAACTGCTGCCGCTGCTCGTCGTTGGTCTTCAATTTCACCCGCCAGCGCATCAACTGCTCGGTATGCTTCGACTCCTTGTCCGACGGACCGTGGAACATCATAATCGGCCCCCACCACCGGTTGATCGCGTCCTGCAGCATATCCCGCTGCATCTTCGTCCCCCGTGCCAGCGTGATGCACATGTCGTACCCGTGCGTCAGATGAAACGCCTCTTCATAGCAAATC
Organism: Phycisphaerales bacterium; assembly: GCA_013140575.1. Taxonomy (GTDB): domain Bacteria; phylum Planctomycetota; class Phycisphaerae; order UBA1845; family UBA1845; genus JABFSN01. The sequence goes on from JABFSN010000100.1 coordinate 547, forward strand.
CGCTTCAACGCCCGCGCATAAGGCCCATACGACCCCTCGGCCATCATCGTCTGGTTCACGATCGCGGCCGCGTCGATCAGCCACGCGATCGTCGCCACGTCCGCCCAAGTCTTGGCGTGATAGTGAAACACGTTCGAGTATTTCGCCTTCCCCTGGATCAACTCCGTCAGCATTTCCTCCCGCGGCTTCCCCAGCGTCTCCGCCGCCCGGTACAGCAACTGCGCGTGCCCCACCTCATCCTGCACTTTGGCGCACAATGCCAGCTTCCGCTTCAACGTCGGCGCATGTGGAATCCACCCGCCCTCGGGAAGCGCCCCGCAGATCTCGCTGTTGGCGTGAACGTGAATCAGCCGGATCAGTTGCTCGCGATACTCCCGCGGCATCCAATCCCCCGGCTCCACCTTGTCCCCCCGCAACACCCGATCTTCAAACGCCGCCAGATGCTCCTCGTACCCCGCATCCCCCGGCCGGTCATTCACCGATTCCACATTCACCACCATCGCCCATCGCCCCCTTCACACACTTCTCCCTCCGTCCCTATGTCCCTCCGTCCCTATGTCCCTATTCCCCCTCCCTCCCAGGGTGAGGGTGGCGACGTACTCGTCGCCGGGTGAGGGTTCTCCCCTTCTCCCCTTCGTCCCTTCGTCCCTTCGTCCCTCCGTCCCTTCCCCTACGTCGTCCTCCGCCGCAACCCGTCGAATATATAATCCGCCATCAACTTGCCCAGATCGTCGGCCGTCAACCGCCCGTCCGGCTTGTACCACTGATACAACCAGTTCAGCGCCGACAGCGCAAACAACGTCGCGAACGTCTCGTCCGTCGGCGCCAGAAACCCCTGCCGGATTCCATCCCGAATCAACCCGCGGAACATGGCCTCGTATTCATCGCGCCGCGCCGCGAACTCCCGCCGCCGCCCATCCGACAAATGTCGCCATTCCGTCGAATAGATCGCCGCCGCTTCAAGGTCCTCCGCAATCACGCCCACGTGCGCGATGATCGCCTCGCGCAACTTCTTCACCGTGGTCCGATCCGATTCCACGATCGGCCGCAGCGCCGCGAAAAACCCGTCGGCCGAAACGTTGACCACCTCCCACAACAGATCGTCCTTGCTGGTCACGTGCGCATACAGGCTTCCGCCTTGCAATCCCACCGCGTCCGCGATGTCGCGGACCGACGTCGCCCGATATCCCTGCTGACAGAACAACCGAACCGCCGCCCGGCGGATTTGCTCACGTTTTGAAGTGTCGATTTCGGCGGCCATGTGCGATGACCCCACCTAACAAGCGCTCGTTCTGATCATCATCGGCATCCGGAACTAACAAGCGCTTGTTAGTCGAATCGTACAGCACCCGCAATCCGCCAGTCAAGCCACCCAGCGATTAAGTTATCACGTTAAGCTCCGCGCCCCACATGATCGCCATTGTCGTCAAATCGTCCTGTCAAACGTTGTCGAGTAAACGCTGTTTTCAGCCCACTGGACAGCGACTTGTCAAGCGTCCGTTTGACCGGCCAAGCTGCGGTCACTTCCAGCCCTATATTCACAGGCTCGCCGCTTGACCGGCCCCTTGGGAGTGCGAATATCGAATGGTGCGCGGGGATTGTAGATAGTTAGATTGGGGGACGGCAGCTAAACAGGGAGGCGATTTCGATGAACCGTCGTGTGATGGGTGTGGGCGTGGTGTTGATGGGGTTTGCCGGTTGCGGCTTGTTGGAACAACTGGGCATTTCGCTTTTTCCGGATGGCACGGAAGAGGCCAAGCTGGTGGCGTTCAATTCGGAACGTGAATTCCTGGATTATTTCGCGGGTCGGGTGCGCGACGAATCGACGCGCGGCGACGACATCATCAACGATGATATCATCGACGACATTGTCACGGGCGTGCCCGGTATCGACGATTCGAACGGCAATGACGAAACCGGCAGCGGTCTCGGCGGCGACGGCGCACCGGAAGATGCGATCGAATTGACCGACGGGGCCGCGCCGCCGGCGCCCGATGCGGGCGGATCGCGCGATGGCGACGATTCGTTTTCGGAAACGACCACGCAGGAAATCGGCGTGGACGAGGCCGACGTGGTCAAGACCGACGGCGAGTACCTGTACCTGATTTCGGACGAGAAGTTGCGCATCGTGCAGCTCGATCCGTTAAACGCCCCGCAACTGGTCGGCGAGGTGACGCTGACCGGCTACGGTCGCGATATTTATCTCCGCGACGGCCAGATCGTGACGCTGACGGCCACGTTCGGCGAGTTCATCGCCGTCGACGCGCCGGCGATCGACATCGGCGTGGTCGATGACGGCGCGGTTCGCGGCGACGACGACGTTGACGAATCCGGCGAAGGACCGATCGGCGACGAGGACGACACCAGTGACGAACAGTTCTTCGCGCCGGTGTTCCAGCGGCCGGAAACCATCGTGACGATGATCGATGCGACCGACCGGGCCAATCCGCGGAAACTGTCCGAAACGCGCTTCGACGGATCGCAGACGTCCAGCCGGATGATCGACGGACGGCTGTACCTGGTGGTGTCGAACTATCAGGCCTATTACTTCGACGCATTTCCGGCGCTGGTTCGACCGGGGTTCGCCGTACCGGAATTGACCAACGAACAGGTTCTGCCGCAGTACCGGCGGGTCGATGCGGACGGAACCGAAACCAGCGGCGACATTCTGGGCTGGGAGGATTTGTACCGACCGGCCAATCCCGACGGGTTCGGCATTTCGTCGGTCATCAGTCTTGATACCGAAAACGACGCGGCGTTCACGGCCAAGGGCATCGTGGCCGAGCCGGGCCTGATCTACTCGTCGACGGCCGCGCTCTATTTGACCAACACGGATTACGATTTCACGGGCCAGATGCGTGAATCCACCGACGTGTACAAGTTTGAATACCGCGACGGATCGGCCGAGCCGGTGGCTGCGGGTTCCGTTCCGGGCCGGGTGCTGAATCAGTATTCGATGGGCGAGCACAACGGCTACCTGCGGGTGGCCACCACGGTCGGGCCGACGTTTTCGGAATTCGGGCAGGTCAGCGAATCGACCAACAACGTCTACGTGATGGGTCAGGAACAGGATTTGCTGTCGGTGGTCGGGCGGCTGGAAGGGGTCGCCCCGCGGGAGAGCATCCAATCGGCGCGGTTCATGGGTGATCGCGGATTCCTGGTGACGTTCGAACAGATCGACCCGTTGTTCACGCTGGACCTGGCCGATCCGGTCAACCCGAGAATCGTTGGCGAATTGAAGGTGCCGGGGTTCTCGACGTTCCTTCTGCCGGTGGATCAGGATCACATTCTGGCCGTCGGGCAGTACATTCCGCCGCCCGGCGATTTCGGCAACTGGGGCGTGCAGCTTTCGCTGTTCGACGTGTCCGATTTCGCGGCCCCGGTGCAGATGGACAACGTGGTGATCGGACAGGAGACGGGGGCCTATTCGGAAGCGCTGTACGATCCGAAGGCGTTCACCTACTTCGCGGAAACGGGCATGGTGGCCATGCCGATTTCGATTTACCCGGACTATTCGCAGTTCGAAGACGTGCTGCCGCCCGAGCCGGAAACGCGTCCCGACGGAGATGTTGACGACGTGGGCGGCGGATCGGACGGATCGATGGGCGGCGGTTCGGTAGATGCGGGCGACGGCGTGGTGACCGATGATGGCACCTCGTCCGGCGGGGAGACGCCAGCCGACGGCGGCGAAACCATGCCGCCGGTCGAAGGCGAGGCGCCGCCGGAATCGGAGACGGTGGTCGATTCGCAACAGCCGAGTCAGATGTTCGAGGGGCTGATGGTGTTCAGCCTGTCGTTGACCGACGGATTGTCCGAGATGGGCCGCATCAGCACGCAGTTCGGTGAATACCCGTACAGCTCCTATACGCGCGGGGTGTTCATCGGGAGCCGGGTGTTCGCAGTGACGGACAACGGCGTCCGCGGCGCGGACGTGTCCGACTTGTCGACCGTGCGGTACGAGCTGGCGCTTCCGCGGCCGGACGTGGATTACGGCGAGGTGATTCCGCTGGATGATTTCGTGGTGAGCGACCCGGGCATCGCGGAATAGCGGCGCGCCGGCGGGTGAAACCCGCCCTACGGAGTAGTCCACGGGCAGGATGCCCGTGCCACCAGAAAGCACGACGGCGCGAGCGGGGCTGATCCTCCGGTCGCGCCGTCTTCGTTTATCGAGCGGAGGAATTAGCCACAGAGGACACAGAGTGGGAAAGGGAGTTCACGCGAAGGCGCGAAGGGGAGAGGGTATCACGAAACGCTAAGAACCTGTTTCAAGAGCCAACGGCCGCCGAACGCCGGCGTGCTTCGGTCTGCGTTTTCGCCAGTCCAATCGCTCCCTAACGGTCGCGGCTCGGAAAGAAAACAGCTTTCGAAACACGTTCTGAGTCAAGCCGCGTGAGGGCAAGGAAAAACGGCAAAAGTCGAGGTTAGACGCGCGCCGACTCGATTACCGCAGCCGGATTTGTTTGACCGTGCCGTTTCCGACCAGATCGGCATTCAATCCGGGTGGCAACGGCTCTGCGGTGGTGAACACGGGGCGATCGACCGATTCCAGGTAGTCACGATTCAGCCGGCCGATGGCGTGAAGCAATGTTACATCGCGCCGGACGCCAAGGACTTCCTGCGTGTATTTGAGCGCCAGTGCGTCAAACGTGGTCAAGAGGACGGCATCGGGCGGCAGCGACGGCAAATCCACTTCCGCAACGAACTCCTCGCCGCTGTAGTGGTCTTTCCCTTCCAACAGCGACGCGTCCGCCGTCCACCAAACGGAAGCACCCACCGCTAGAAGCGGCGCCGCCTTCCAGGCAAGGGAGGAATGCAACGCCATCAGTCGCGACAGACCAATTCCGAAGAGAATCATGAGTGGAAAGAGCAGCGACGGCAGTAACGCGGTGTGGCTGATGACCCGAATCAGCAGAATCGGCACAACGGAGGCCGCCATCAACAGCAGCAAAAAGACGGCCGCCGGCCGGTTGCGGCGGGCAAGGCTGAGAACGCCCAGCACCACCGCCGCACACGCGGCGAAAGCGATTCCGCCCGCGACGTAGTCAAATCGTCGAATGCCCAGTTCGCTGAGCAGCCAGATCGCCTGTGCCCGGATCGTCGCCGGTGTTGGATGGAACATGTAATCGAACTGGCGCGCGGAAAGAAGCCACCACAACCGCCGCCACTTGTCCGCGACACTCGCGTTGCCGCTGGGATAGTCGAATTCGCCGGCGTTGACCAGGTCCATGTAATTGTAGGCGCTGTCCGGCACGTCGCGAAACCAGACGCCGAGTACGACGATCAGAGCCGCCGCCACGGTAATGGCGAACAAGACGAACGGAATAGTGACCGGGCGCTTCCTGATTTCCCTTCTTGCGCCGGAATCGAGCAGTAGGGTAATGGTCCACGGCGCGATCAGCCCGATGGTGGGCGCGCGGTTCGCGATCAGGAACACATGCATCGCGAACGCAACGAAGAACTTCCAGGAGCGACGATCGTGCGACCAGGATAAGAACAAATAGACGCCACCGGCATAAAGCATCATGCACGTGCCGTAGACTTCGGGAAGGAGAGTCAGGTGCCAGAATTCATTGTCCAGAAGAAAGAGCAGCGCCGCCACACCGGCCGCGACCGGATGACCCCCGAGTCGAACGATTAGCAACGCGAGGAGCGCCACGACCGAAAGCGAAAAGAGAGCGTTGAGACCGCTGACCGTCAAGTGCGGTGGAAGAGGCAGGGCGATACAACACAACCGCATCAAACTGACCAGACCGGCATGTCCCGGTGGATGCCCTATGCCGCCGACCGCCGCGGCCACCTGAAACTCGCCCGGATCGTCGAGACAGATGGCCCAGACCACGCGGGGCAGGGTCAACGCGGCCGCAATGGCCATCGTCGCGGCGAGCACCGCCCACGCCGTGCGATCGAGCGGTTTCCATGGCACCCGTAAACGCGAAGCGCCGGGAAACCCGGGCGTAAGACGAGCGTCAGTCATCGCGCGCCGCCGGACGGTTTGATTTGCCGAGCTCGGGAGCATCGGTCGCATTGAGCGTGCCGTCAGGATTCGCGGTCAATTTCTGGATGCGCTGCTCGGCCGCTGCGAGCATCTGCCGGCAATGGTCGAGCAGTTTCATGCCCTCTTCGTATCGGGTAATGGAATCCTCCAGGCCGATTTCGCCGCGTTCGATTTCGACCGTCAGTTTTTCGAGCCTCTGCAACGCGGCTTCAAATGTCAGTGGTTTCTCGGTCATGGTCCGTCGAACAGCTCCATTTGTTTCAGATTGACGACTCGGCTTTCAACGGAGCCGCCGGCCGTATCGGTCACGATCAGCTCTCCGTCGCGCACCTGTGTCGGCGACCGCAAGAGGCCTCTGCCGCGGGATAGTCGCGTCAATGTGAACCCCCGGCGTAGCACACTGTTGTGGCTGAGCGCCTCGAGACGCCGCGTCATCTGGTCGATCCGATCGGACAGGCGTTCCCATCGCCGTTTCGGGTGAATGTCGGCAAACCGCGCGGCGCGGTCATTCAGGCGGCGCTCCCAGTGATGGACATTTCGGGTCACGGAACGCTCCATACGGTGCTCGGCCGCGGCAATGCGTTCGCGGAGCTGGGCAGTGAATGCCTGGGGCGCGATGCGCAGCACGGTGATTTCCATCGCCCCGAGTTTCCGGTGGAGGTGATGCATGCGGTTAATGAGGCCCTGCTGCATGCGCGTGTTCAGATCGTCCACGATTTCGTCGCGGCGTTGAACCACGTCCAGCGGTCGGCGGATCGCCGACCGCTCGCACACCGCCGTCAGCGACGCTCTGCGAAGTGCGATGGCGTGCGTCAAGTGGCGAAGCAGAAGCCGCGCCGTGCGCGCCAAGTCCGATGTCAGTTCATCGCGGACCGGCGTGGCCAGTTCGGCGGCCGCCGTGGGCGTGGCCGCACGTACGTCGGCCACCAGATCGCTGATGGTGACGTCGGTCTCGTGCCCGACGGCGCTGATGACCGGAATGCGACTGTCAAAGATCGCCCGGGCGACGACCTCCTCGTTGAACGCCCACAAATCCTCAAGCGAGCCGCCGCCGCGCCCGACGATTATGACGTCAATGCCGCCGAGCTGGTCCGAGTTTGCATTCAGCAAAGCGACGGCCGAAGCGATCTCGCCGGCCGCCGACGGTCCCTGGACCGCGACCGGATAGACCAGAACATCGACGCAGGGAAATCGACGGAGAAGTGTTTGAAGAATGTCGCGAAGCGCGGCGCCGTCAAGACTGGTCACCACCGCGATGCGTCGCGGGAAGCGGGGCAGGGCGCACTTGCGCGTGGGGTCAAACAGACCCTCATTTTCGAGTTTCCCGCGAAGCTGACGGAAAGCCAATTCCAGTGCGCCGACGCCGCGCGGCTCGATCCGACGCGCATAGAGTTGATAACGCCCACTGCGTTCGAACAGGTCGATGTGGCCCGTCGCGATCACTTCCAACCCGTCCGTCGCGTTGAATTTCAGCCGAACCGCGTCCGACCGCCACATGACGCAGGACAATTCGCTGCGCTCGTCCTTCAAGACGAAATAGAGGTGCCCGCTGGAATGGCGTTTGAAGTTACTGATCTGCCCGATGACTTGAATCGTCGACGGCAGACGCTCCTCGAGCGTGCGCTTGATCAACTGCGTCAATTGCGTCACGGTCAACGTGGCGGCGAACGCGGGCCGCACTTCATCGGCCGAAGTCTTGATCAAGTTGGGGTCAAACGGCGGCCGAGTCATGGAATCCGCTGTCTCTTGAATACACCGGTGCACCGTCGACCACCGGTGGTGAAAGTGTTCGACGCGCGCCTTTTCAGACCGCGCCCTCACTGTCGCGGCTCGGAAAAACGCGAGCCGGCGATCGTCCCAGTTCACGGATTGCGACCGTGACACTGTTTGTGCTTCTTTCCGCTCCCGCACGGGCACGGATCGTTCCGCCCCACCCGCGGTTTGTCGCGGCGGATGGTCTCGACCTTCTGTTGCACGTTCTGGGCCCGCATGGCCGCGTTCTGATCGGCCACCGCCTGGGCGAATGCGCTTCGCGACTCCGCATGATGAAACGCCATCGGTCCGCCGGCGCCGGGCCCGGCCGTCGTCGTCGTGGTCTCGCCGGGCTGACCGGGTTCGGGCGCCCGCACCTTGAAGATGATGTCCGTAACCCGGGCACGGATCAACTTCCACATCTCGTCGAAGAACTCGCGGCCCTCAATGGCGTACTGGCTCTGCGGGTGGGTCTGGTCGCCGCCCATCGGCCGCTGGGCGATGGCGTCTTTCAGGCGGTCCATTTCAGCGAGATGATCTTTCCAAGCCTGGTCGAAAATTCGCAGCAGAATGTATCGCTCCAGCGCGAATAATTCGAAACAGATCCACCGTCGCCCCATGTCGCACAGCACGTCGCGAACGGAATCGCCGGCCGCCTCAAACCGATCGCGGCTCCACGCGACGCGGAATCGCGCTTCGGCCCACTCGGCCAACCCCTCGCCGGAACGCGACGCCAGTGCCTCATCGACCTCGGACGCGATCCGTCCGTTGTGCAGGTGTTCCGTCTGCAACGCCCGCAGCCGGTCACGAATCTCGTCGAGCGGTTTCCCCTGGATTTCGTCCGCCGCCCAGTTGACGCCGTATTTCTGTTTCACCCACTGGCACAGCCCCTCGCAGGCCTGGGCGTGATCGGTCGATGCCCCGCCGAACGCCCGGGCCAGCGCCTGCCGGATCGGGTATTCCACTTCGCGTTGGTGATAGACCTCGCGTACCTTGGACTTCAGCAATTCGATTGAATGCCCAACCGATTCCGCGCCGAACGTGGCGTCGTCGAGCTTGATATCGAACTTGGCCCGCGCCCAGTTGCACAGCGCCTTGACCCCCAGCGACTCATCGAGGAACGCCCGCACGCCGCCGACGTCCACCTCGCGGTAGTGCGCCTCGGCCGCCGCTGTGAGCGCGTCTTCAATCTCCCGCGGGCCCATTTTCTTAAGTTGATTCTGCGTGTACGAGAACTTGTAGATTCGCTGGGCCCATTGCAGCAGCCCCTTCACGTCCCAATCGTCCGGCTCGCCGTCCGGGTCGATGTACTCGACCAGCGATGTGCGGATGGTCTCGCGGGCCTCGTTCAGGGCCTCGTCGCGGATGGTGTTTTCCATGTCCTCGGGTTCGTCGATGTCCAGCTTTCCCGAATCGACGGCCACGTCCAGCGCAGACCGGCACCAATCCGCGATGCACCGTTCGCGGTAGTCTTTCGCCAGAAACGACGCGGCGCTCTCTTCGATCGAATCGTCGAGCATTTCGAAGATCAACGATTCCAGCTCGCGGCCTTCCAGAATGCGCTGCCGCGCCGAATAGAACTCCCGCCGCTGGAAGTCCATGGGCTCGTCCCATTCCAGCAGATTCTTCCGCCGCGAGAAGTTGGTCTCCTCGACCTTGCGCTGGGCCCGTTCAATGCCCTTGGTCAGACGCTTGTCCTCGAGGTTCATGCCCTCGCTGAACCCGAAACGCTCCATCATCTTGATCATCCAGTCGGGCATGAACATCTTGATCAGGTCGTCTTCCAGCGAAATGAAAAACCGCGCCGACCCCGGATCGCCCTGCCGACCCGATCGCCCGCGCAACTGGTTGTCGATTCGTCGGGCCTCGTGCCGTTCCGATCCGACGATGTGCAGCCCGCACGGCGGATTCAGCGCGCAGACCTTCCGACCGATCTCGGGAAACCGCGGGTCCAGCTTCGGCTTGTAACAATGGGCGCAATTCGTAGCCGCATCGTACTCCTGACAATGGATGCAGCATTTGGTGACCCCGACCGGAAACAAGGCGTTCGCGGCCGACGCATCCGGCACCTTGCATTTGGAGAATACGACGCCTTCGCCCAGCTTGATGTCCGTCCCCCGACCCGCCATGTTCGTCGCGATGGTGACGTTGCCCACCAGCACCTTGTCGCCGCGCGGGGACACGGACAGGTGACCGGCTTTGGCCACGATTTCGGCCTCGCGGGCGTGATTCTTGGCGTTCAGCACCTCGTGCTCGATGCCGTACGTGCGGGTCAACAGGTCCGACAGTTTTTCCGAATTCTCGACGCTAGTCGTGCCCACCAACACCGGCCGACCGTGGACCATGTCCCCCATTAACAGGTCGTACGTCTCCAGCATGAAATCGATGGTCTTCTGGTCGCCTATTTCGGCGGCGTTGAATTGCCTGATCGCCTCATCCAGACGGGCCACGTCCAGCCCGACCCGCTCCGCGATGGGTCGCAGCTTGGTGAACACGTCGGCCAGCAGAAACGGGTCACGCGGTCGACCGCGGCGGCGGATTTCGTGAATCTCGTCCACGATGGCCTGATATTTCTGCGCCGTGTTGCGATACATCTTGTCGTTGTGTTCCACCCGGTTCACCGGGCGGTTGGTCGGAATCTGCACGACGTCGAGTTTGTAGATTTTCAGGAATTCGTCGGCCTCGGTTGCGGCCGTGCCCGTCATTCCCGCCATCGCCCGATACAGTTTGAACAGCTTCTGCACGGTGATCGTCGCCAGCGTCTGCGTCTCCTGCTTGATGGGCACGTTTTCCTTGGCCTCGACCGCCTGGTGCAGACCATCCGACCACTGCCGTCCGTGCATCAGACGACCGGTGTTCTCGTCGACGATGATCACCTGCCGCTCCTGCACAACGTATTGCTTGTCCCGCTGATAGACGACGTGGGCCCGCAACGCCTGCTCGATCAGGTGCGGCCGGTCCATGTTCGCGCCAACATAGAAACTGCCGATCTTGGCCTCGTCCTGCGCCAACGCGATGCCCAAATGCAGAAACTGCACGCTCTTGCGTTCATGCTGGACGGCGTAGCATTGCTGATGTCCGATGGCGTCAGCCTCGTCTTCCGACACCATCTCCGGGTCCACCTTGAAGCGCTGAAACCCGCCCTCGGCCTTGGGGTCTCCGGCCAGATCCTTGGGCAGTGCGTCGCCCCATTCGGCGATGCGGGCGGTGGTCTCGCGGTTGAATTCCTGTTGCTTGCGAACCAGAAACCGGGCGATGTCATCGGCCCACTTGTAGCGGCCCTCGTCTTCCATGCCGCCGCCGGAGATGATCAGCGGCGTCCGGGCCTCGTCGATCAGCACCGAATCGACTTCGTCGATGATGGCGAAATCCAGCCGACCCTGCACCTGATCTTCGTGCCGCACCTTCATGTTGTCACGCAGGTAATCGAAACCGAATTCGCTGGTGGTGCCATAGGTGATATCGCACGCATACGCCTTCTTGCGGACGCCTTCGTGACCGCCCGTATCCACCTGCGCCTGAATGTATCCGACGGTCACACCCAGCCGTTCGAATATCGGCATGGCGAATTCTGCGTCGCGCTTCACCAGATAATCGTTGACCGTAACCACGTGCACCTTCTGCTCCTGCAGCACGCGCATGAACGCCGACAGGTGGCAAACGATGGTCTTGCCCTCGCCGGTGCGCATCTCGGCCACGTTGCCGTTGTACAACACTTGCCCGCCGATCAGCTGACAATGGAAATGCCGATGGGCCGCCGCACGTCGCGATGCCTCCCGCAACACCGCGAACGCTTCCGCCGCCACGGCCGCCTGCGATTCGCCGCTGGTGATGCGTGATTTGAATTCGACGGTCTTGCCCCGCAGTGCGTCATCGGAAAGTTCGCGGGCCGCCGATTCAAACGTCTCGATATGGTCGGCCAACCGGGCCAGCCGTTTCAGCATCCGTTCATTTCGGGAGCCGAATATCTTCTCGAGGCCCTTGGCCAATACCTGTTGAAAACCCATGTTCACCTTTCGGGCGTCAGGAAACAAAAAACGCCGATCGTCGCGACAAGACTGGACTGCGGAACGGACGACGCGTGGGGAATCGCCCGCGGGCTACGGGCCGTACAGGCCGCCGATGCGCGAAATGGTGATCGTCCGCGAACGTTCAAACGTGACGATGACGGATGCGACCGTCCGATGGCCGGGGCGGAACGCCCCGTCGCCGACCGGCGGCTGTTCCATGCAGGCGGTGTCGTTTCCCGGCGCCGTCAGGACCGGCGTCATCCAGCCGACCGTGATGTCCGACGATTCGAACAGCGCTGGCGCCCGTCCGGTCGACGGCGCACCATGACCCCATGCGCCGATCCACGGCGAAAGCCCAACCGCACAAGGGATCAACCAGGCGACCGATCGCATGGGGGGCATTATAGGCGTGTCCGCCGGGAATCAAAACCCCGGCCGTCCACCTCGTGGCACGGGCATCCTGCCCGTGATCAAGTGCCACGGGCGTCTCGCCCGTGGGTCGCTTCAAATGGGGATATGCCGCAAGGGTGTGGGGCGGTATGATCGATACCGTGCAGATGGTGATCCCATCGATCACCAGCGACGGGACGTTTGGCCGGCTGGTTCGGCGGCTCCGCGACGACGGAGGGGTGCTGGGCGTCTCCGGTCTGTGGGGATCGTCTGCGCCCATGTTGGTCGCGGCGCTGGCCGCCGCCGCCGCCGACCGCCCGTTCGTCTACGTGACCGCCCACCTCGACGAGGCCGACGAGGCCCTCGACGACCTCGAAACATTCGGCGCCCAACGGATCGCACTGCTCCCGGCGTGGGAAACGCTGCCCGGCGAGGGATCGTCCAGCGGCGAGATTCACGGCGAACGCCTGCGGCTGTGCGCGTCACTACGTCAACCCGGCCCCTCAACGCCGCGCGTCATCGTCACCCCAGCCCAGGCCCTGTTGCAGCGCGTGCCGTCCCCCGCGTCGTTGGATGGGCAGACGTTGACCATCCTGCCCGGCGGGCGACAGGCCCGCGAGGAAGTGATTCGATGGCTGGTGGACCGGGGGTTCGAACGGCTGGACCGCGTCGAATCGCCCGGCGATTTCGCCTGGCGCGGCGAAATCATCGACGTGTTCGCCCCCGGGCGTGATCAGCCCGTGCGCCTCGAATTCCTCGATGATCAAGTCGAAAGCGTCCGCGAATTCGACGTCGGTACGCAACGATCGACCCAACGCATCGACGGCCTGACGTTGCTGGCCATGCCCAAAAGCGTCGATTGGGCCGGCGAACACACCACCGCCGCCACTGCCTATTGGCCGGAAAACACCGTGGTCGTCATCGACCGCCCCGGCGACGTGCAGGAACTCGCCCAAACCGTCTGGACGCGATTGAACCGGTCCAGCCGCCTGATGGAACCGTCCGACGTCCTGCGGTCGCTTTCCAGGTTCACGCAAATCCACATCACCCGCGTCGGAATGGCCTACGGCGCCGCCGATGACGTGTTTCATTTCGACGTCCGCTCGCTGACGCGCTTCGAAGGCAAAACCGACGCCGCGATCGGCGAATTATGCGCGGCGGCCGTTGATCATCGCGTCATCGTGTATTGTCACAACGACGGCGAACGCTCCCGACTACGCGAATTGGTCGAGGCACAAAACCGCGGCATTCCAACCAACATGGAATTCGCAATCGGCGTGGTGCGCCACGGGTTCGAATGGACGGCCGCGCGCACCCTCGTCGTGCCCCATCACGAACTATTCCATCGCACCCCCGCCCGCCGCCTGCGCCGCGCGTACGCCTCGCGGCCGCTGGATGCGTCGCTGGAATTGTCGACCGGTGATTACGTCGTCCACGTCCTGCACGGCATCGCCCGATTCCGCGGCATGAAAACCATGCAGAAGGGCGATTCGAACAAGCGCGTCGAGTTCATGACCCTTGAATTCGCCGATCGCGCCCAACTGCACGTGCCCACCACGCAGATCGATCTGGTGCATCGCTACATCGGCGCCGCCGGCGTCCGCCCGGCGCTGTCCAAACTGGGCGGCACCCGTTGGAAGACCACTACCGACCGTGTTTCCGACGCCGTTTCCGATCTCGCCGAATCGCTGCTCCGCGTCCAGGCCGCCCGAACCAATCACGAAGGCATCGCCTACCCGCCGGACACCAACTGGCAACGCGAATTCGAGGAGTCGTTCGCCTACGAGGACACCGAAGATCAGACCACCGTGGTGCGCGAGATCAAGGGCGATCTGACCCGCCCCCGGCCGATGGATCGGCTTCTGTGCGGCGACGTCGGATACGGAAAAACGGAACTGGCCATACGCGCCGCATTCAAGGTCGTCGAATACGGAAAGCAGGTCGCGGTCCTGGTGCCCACCACGGTGTTGGCCGAACAGCACTACCGCACGTTCACCGAACGATTGGCGGAATACCCGTTTTCAATCGGCTGCCTGTCCCGATTCCGGTCCGCCAAGGAACAGAAGACGCTTATCGAGCATGCCAAAAAGGGACAGATCGACATTCTGATCGGCACCCACCGCCTGCTCAGCGCCGACGTTTCGTTCCGCGACCTGGGGATGGTAGTCATCGACGAGGAACAGCGCTTCGGCGTCGAGCACAAGGAACGGTTCAAGCACGTACGTTCCACCGTCGACGTGCTGACCTTGTCGGCCACGCCCATCCCCCGCACACTGCACATGGCCATGGTGGGTCTGCGGGATATCAGCTCCCTTCAGACGCCGCCCATGGATCGCCGGTCCATCGCCACACGCGTCCTGCCGTTCGATGCCGACACCGTCCGATCGGCCGTCCTTCGCGAGATGAACCGCGACGGGCAGGTCTATTTCGTCCACAACGTCGTGAAGAACATCCAGACCGTGGCCGATCAGATCGCACAACTGGTGCCCGAAGCGCGGATCATCATCGGGCACGGCCAAATGAAGGAGGGTGCCCTCGAAAGGGTCATGCACGCGTTCGTCAACCGCCAGGCCGACGTGCTCGTAGCGACCACGATTATCGAAAGCGGCATCGACATCCCCAACGTCAACACCATTTTCATCAACCAGGCCGACCGCTTCGGACTGGCCGATCTGCACCAGTTGCGCGGGCGCGTCGGGCGGTCCGCCCATCGCGGCTATTGCTATTTTCTGCTGCCCGCGTCGCGCCCCGTGACCGACAAGGCCGCGAAGCGATTGAAAGCCATCGAGGAGTTCAGCGATCTGGGGGCGGGATTCCGCATCGCCATGCGCGACCTCGAAATCCGCGGGGCCGGCAATCTGCTGGGCCCCGAACAGAGCGGGCACATCGCCGCCGTCGGTTACGAAATGTATTGCCAATTGTTGGAACGGTCGGTCCGCCGAATCCGCGGTGAACCGGAAACGCATGCCGAGAAGGTGCATCTGGAACTGGACATCCCCGCCTTCATTCCGCGGTCGTACATGGCCTCCGAACGGACGCGGGTCGACATCTACCGCCGCGTCGCGGCCTGCGCCACGCCGAGCGACGTCCAACAACTGGAGAACGACATTCGCGACGAGTTCGGCCCCTATCCCGACGCCGTGCGGACGCTGGTCGATCTGGCTGAGATTCGCACCATGGCTGCCCGCTGGGGAATTCGTGCCATCAACCTGACGCGCCCCGACGTGGTCTTCACCATCGCCGCGCTGCACGCCGCCCAACCCGTGTTCACCGACGCACCCGGCACGGTCCGCTCGCCCGATGCCACCACCGTCCACTTACGATTGAAGCCCGTCCAACTGGAACCGCCCACGCTGCTGGCCATCCTCCGCAAGATGCTGTCGCGGCCCGCGCCGGGCGACGAAACTTCGAAACGTCCACCCGCCAATTTTGTCGCCTCGTTGGCGCGGTGACGCGATTCCGAAGCAGCCGCCCCGTCCGACCATCGCCGCATTTCGCCGGGGTCCAGGTTTGCCAAATTCAGACGGCACGAATCGGATGCTTGAATGTCGGCGTCCCACGGTTATTATGCCGCCGGTCGATCCGTCCGTTTTTTCAAGGAAGAACCGCATGAAACCGCGACCCGTTATTCGTCCGTGGCGAAACAGGAACTGGTGGTTGGCCTTCACAACCACTGCCTCGCTGGCCCAATTCGCGGGTTGCTCGATCGACGGCATCCAAAACGCCCTCGTCGGCGGTGCGATCCAGGCTGTCAGCATCGACGCGTTCGCGATCGTGCAGGGCATCCTGCTCGACGTGTTCCGCGTCTGACCAACCGGTGCGTCGTCGCCCGCCGATCCGCCCGCGCGTCCCGGCCATCGAACGGGCGCCCCGGCCCGTTATCGCGTGGGGCGCCGTTTCATTCGCCGGATCGCCTTCACCGACCGGGCCGATCACCCATGCCCTCGCATTATCCGATACTCCGTATCATGCAGCGCCGGACCCGCATCGTCTGGTTGGGGATCGCTTTCGTCGGATCGGCCGCGTGCATCTCGAGTTATTGGGGCGTGCCCGGAATCGCCGGCGGGTTTCCCGCTGATCCATCTCCCGATTTCGACCACCCCACCAGGCGTTGGCTGCCGGTCGGAACGATGGACCGATCCGTCGTCCGCGAATCATCCGGAATCGTCGCCAGCCGCCGCCATCCCGGCATCTTCTGGACGCACAGCGATTCGTTGAACGAACCGATGATCTTCGCCGTCACCCTCGACGGGAAAATCGTCTCCCGCGTCGCCGTCGAAGCGGTCAACTGGGATTGGGAGGACATCGCCATCGACGACGACGGCCGTCTGTACATCGGCGACACCGGCAACAACTACGGCTGGTTCCATCAACGGACCGTCTACAGGATTCCCGAACCCGATCCCGCGTTCGCGGCGTTCCAGCGCGTTGCGCCGACCGCGACGTGGCATTTTGCCTATTCGGACAATCGTTTCGACGCCGAAGGCCTGTTCGTCCGCGCCGACCGCGCCTACGTCGTCAGCAAGCACGACCGCGGACGTTCGCGCGTCTACCGAATCGACTCCGACAATGGCGAAACGACGGCGCCCGTCGAGGTGGCCTCCATCGATCAAATCGTCGTCACCGGCGCCGACGTGTCCGCCGACGGCCGCAGGCTGGTCGTCTGCGGCCTGTCCGGAGCCCGGCGGTATCAACTGAACGAAATCGACGACGGATCATTTGATTTGATTCCGTTGGATTCGATTACCTACCCCCTGCAGAGCGTCGAGGCCTGTTGCTTCGACGGCGACGCCATCGTCCTGACCAACGAGGGCGGTCGCATCTACCGCGTCACCGAAGATGACTTCGCGGCCGGCGTCCGCTTCCAATCGCCGCTTCCCGAGAATTGACATTCATCGGGTCCGTGAATACCGTCTTCCCGAACCACGGTCGAGGCGGTGTCCCCCTATGCCCATCCAGGAATGGTCCGCCGAAATCATCGGTGCCGTGCCCACCGACGAGGCCGTCGTCTCCAGTGACCTCGCCGAGCTCATCACCCGTCTCAAGGCGGGCATCGTGGCCCACGTCGTGGTGGATTGTGCATCGATCGCCTACCTGAACTCGTCGCACCTGACCCAGCTCGTCGCCCTCCATCGGCTCCTGAAACGCAATGGCCGGCGATTGGTCCTGTGTGCGGTGTCCGCCAACGTCCACAACGTCCTGCAGGTATCCGGTTTTGGCAGCACCTTTCATTTCGCCCCCGACGTCGCCTGCGCCCTCGACAGTCTGAAAGAGAACCCACCCGGCCGGAAGCCCCATCCGGCCTGAACTCGATGTCCGTCGCCCCCCGCCGCACCATCCAGGCACTCAAGAACCGGCGGAACAGGGCTTACAAGAAAACACAAATCACGCTTGACCTTGCCACTACGTTTGTGGTATTTTTTGCTACATATGTAGCATTCGTGGGAGAGCGACCGTGAAATTCAGCGACGCAGAATGGGCGGTGATGAACGCCGTCTGGACCCAGCCGCCGGCCAGCGCCCGGGACGTGCTGGAACGCACCCAGCCGGACACTGCTTGGGCGTATTCGACGGTCAGAACGATGCTCGCCCGGCTGGTGGAAAAAGGGGCGTTATCGGTTCGCAAACGGGCCAACACCAGCCTCTACGAACCGCTGGTGACGCGTGGCGGAGCCCGGCGGGCGGCATTGCGGTCGCTGCTGAACAACGCATTCGACGGAACCGTTGGACCGCTGATCCAGCACATGGTGGCCGACGAAAAGCTGTCGCCGCGGGACCGCGAAACGATCACGCGGATGCTCGCGGAAGCGGAAAAGGAAGCCGGACGGGCGGAATGATGGAAGTCGTTGAATACATCGCGGCGGGCTGGTGGACGTGGATGTCGGCGGTGACCGTGCAAACGGCGGTCTTGATCGCCGTCGTCTACGCGCTGGATCGGGCGGTCGGCGAACGCGCCGGGCCGCAGTTCCGTGCGGCGATGTGGTGGGTGGTGATGCTCAAACTGGTCCTGCCGCCGACATTGACCTCGCCGATCAGCATGGCCCAGTTGATGCCCACGGACGAGATAGCCGGTGCGGGAGTTGTCGCCGCGACGGAATCGGCATCGACGGGCGGTTGGTTGCTGGCCGGGTTCATCGCCTGGGCGGTCGGCGCGGCCGGTTGGGCGGCGACCACCATTCTACGGTATCGCCGCACGCGGGCGCGGTGGTTGACGGCGTGCGACGAATCGCTGCCCGGGTGGCTCGACACCATGGCGGCGCGTGCGGCGCGGCGCATCGGATTGTCCAATGTGCCGCGCGTGATCATTAGCGCCGGGGGATTCAGTCCGGCCGTGGTGGGCATTGTCCGGCCGGCGATTGTCATGCCGGCGGACGCCGTTCGTTCGGCGTCGCGCGTTCACATTCGTCACATGCTGCTGCACGAAATGGTCCACATCCGGCGACACGACCCGATCGTAAACGCCGCTTGTCTGACGTTGCAGGCGATTTATTGGTTTCATCCCGGCGTATGGCTGGCGCGGGCGCGTCTGTCGGTGTTGTGCGAAATGACCTGCGATCAGGCGGTCAGCCGCTTGCTGGGTCGGTCCGCGCCGCGTTATCGGCAGACGTTATTGCAGATGGCGCGATCGCTACTGGAACGGCCGGCGGCACACGGGTCGCTGGCGTTCATGCGCCGCCGCAGCCAGATCGTTCAGCGGCTGGAATGCCTGCGGCGGCCGCGGCCGTGCCGGCCGGCGTGGCGCCGTGCGGCGACCGCTGCGACGGTCG
>JABFSN010000051.1 GCA_013140575.1 Phycisphaerales bacterium
CCCCCGTCTAGCGCCACCTGGCAGCGTTACCGGTTGATCGTTCTGCCCTCGCAAACGCGGCTGACCACCGCCGGCCCCAACGACCCCGGCGAGGGCCAATCGCCATCGGGCGATGACTGCATTCCAACGGCCAATCGAACGATTAACATCGCCGACAGGTTGGCGAATGCGGAACCGACGTTTCAATATCTCGGCAACGGTCCCTTCGGCGGAGCGCAGGGAGACGTGGATTTCTATGCCATCGACGCCGACCCCGGTCAATTGGTGGCCGTCCACATGGCCGACACCGAACAGCCGCCTACGATCGATCACCCGATACGTTCATACCTCGCGTTGCTGGACTCCGACGGATGCGTGCTTGCAGACCTCGATTATTCGCTGGAGCATCGGTTCGACATTCCCTTTGCGTTCGACGACGGCGTCGCCGACGAAATCGCCGCCACCCTGGCCGCCACCGTCCCCCCTGATATCACCGGCGACGTTTTCCTGATGGTGGGCATCGACAATGGAAATCTGCTGCGGGGCGAAAACATGCCGTTCAATCCAATGCAACCCGGGACCACACTGTCCCGGCGTTTCGAAACCAAGAACTGGCAGCCGCGTGAATACGCCCTCGGCGTCGCCGTTCTCGGTTCGCCGCCCGACATCGGCATCGGCCGGCGCCTGTTCGTCGTCCCCCAGCGCGGACTCGACGACCACCACACATCGTGCGTGTTCGGCTACGACCCGCCGACCGACGATGGGTGTTTCCCGCCCATCATGGAACTGAATCCGATCACCGGCCAGGTCATCGAGGTCCTTTCGGGCGAGCCGTCGTTCGGCATGACCCGTGCGCTCGACGACCAGTTTTTCGATCCCATCGGGCGGCAATCGAACAACCCGCTGATCGCCTACGACGGAACGAACCTCTATGTAACCGTGGAAGGGTGCGTCGACGCCGTGGGGGTCTTCTGTTTCCAGGTGAACCGGCCTCTGTACCGGATAAACCCCAATTTGCAACCGACTCAAGCCGGCTACATCTCCTTCGTCGGCGTCATCGCCGGCTACCCGGCGGATGATGTCCTCACCGGCATGACCGAACTCGGCGGAAACCTGTATGCCCTGAACACCGACGCGAACGCCTTGCGATACTGGAACAAAACCACGCCGCCGGCCGTGTTCAACGGCGGAACGCTGACGCCCGTCGACCCCGACCCCGCGAACGCCGATCTTCGTTGGGACGATCTCGACGGCGATATCGCTTCTGATCTGACCGACCTTTACGTGCCCTGCACCTACCAGGGCGAAGAATGGGGCATCTGCATCTTCCGCCCCAACCCGGCCATGGGCACGATCACCCAAATCGGCAAGCTGTCCGACCCCGTCACCAACCCGCACTTCGTCCCCGGACCGCGGCTGGGCGGCATCGGCGCGATGCCCGGCGTCGTCGTCACGTCGGATCAGTTCGGCTCAGTCGTGCAATACTGGACCCAGTGGCACGCGACCGATCCAGGCGTCCCGGGCGCCGTGACCGCGATGGAGTTGCCGCGGGGATTCGTCGTCCGCCGCCTGACCATTCGCTGACGCTCATCAGGTACGATCGTCCCTCCTCGGGCCCGCCCGAACGGCCCCCGTTGGCGGACGATCTCGCGTTCGACTACACTGCCGGTTCGTCGGCGCGTCGATTCCGCGATTGGCGACCGGGGTCAGGATCGACACCGCCGGACGAGTCCAGGGCAATACTCGGCTGATCGGGGAGCGCCCCCACGTGGCGCGGAGGTCGGAAACATCACCATGATCTGGGTCTGGGTCGGTTTCATCGCCATCATTCTCGCCTTCCTGGCCCTCGATCTCGGCGTTTTTCACCGCAAGGCCCACGTCGTCTCCCTCCGCGAAGCCCTCACCTGGACCGTCGTCTGGCTCTCCACGGCCATGCTCTTCAACGTCGGCGTCTACTTCATGTACGAGCATCATTGGATGGGACTCGGCCAAAACGTCGCCCACCCCCTCGACGGGAAGCAGGCCGCCCTGCAGTTCTTCACCGGCTACCTCATCGAATACTCCCTCAGCATGGACAACGTCTTCGTCATCGCACTGATCTTCGTCTACTTCGGCGTCCCCGCCTCCTACCAGCACCGCGTCCTCTTCTGGGGCATCGTCGGCGCCCAGGTGATGCGCGGGATCATGATCGCCGCCGGCACCGCCCTCATCCACCGCTTCGAGTGGATCATCTACGTCTTCGGCGCCCTCCTCGTCGCGACGGCCATCAAAATGCTCGTCGTACACAACGATAACATAGATCCCAACCGCAATCCGCTCGTCCGCCTCGCCCGCCGCATTTACCCCGTCAGCGCCGATTTCGACGGCGACAAGTTTTTCACCAGGGTGGACGGCCGACGGGCCATGACGCCCTTGTTTCTCGCGTTGCTCATCGTGGAAAGCACCGACGTGCTCTTCGCCGTGGACTCCATCCCCGCCATTTTCGCCATCACCCGCGATCCCTTCCTGGTGTTCACCTCCAACGTGTTCGCCATTCTGGGACTGCGCTCCCTCTATTTCGCCCTCGCCGGCATGATGCGGAAATTCCGCTACCTGAAGATCAGCCTGGTGTTCGTGCTCGCCTTCGTCGGCGGCAAGATGATCCTGTCGCACCTGTTCCCCATCCCCACGCCCATCTCCCTCGCGGTCATCGTCGCCATCCTGCTGGTCGGCGTCGCCGCCTCCTTCGTCCGCGCGGACCGCGAGGAATCCCCGGCCGCGTCTTCGCCAATCGAATGACCGCGTAGCCTGCCCCCACCCTCGCAATCCGCCACCCGCGTTTTGCCGCGGACCCCGCGCATTTTTCATTGGCCTGTCGTCCGGTTCCGGTTAGACTGCAGCGTTCATTGGGCCGGGGAAAAGTCGCTGGATTCGCGGCCGGAGGCGGCGCCGCAAACCAGCGGGAGGGCCGATATGGCCCCGGGGAGGTTCGCCGGATGCTTACCCTCACGTTTCTGGGCGTGGGCAGCGCTTTCGCCAAACGAAACCACAACTCCAACGTACTGATTGAATTGTGGAAGAACTCCCCGGCCGTCGATAACCAGCCCGACGAAACCATGCTCATCGATTTCGGCTGCGCCGGCCCCATGGCCCTCCACGAATTGAAGGAACGCGCCGGCTTCCGCTATCTCTCCCGCGACGGCAAGATCAACTACCGCAACATCCAGCGCATCCTGGTCACCCACCAGCACGCCGACCACATCGGCGGGCTCGAGGAACTCGCCCTGACCAACGTCTTCGTCCTCGGCGATCTCGACGCCGGCGACGTGTTCAAGCCCCAGATCATCAGCTCCATGAACATCCTGGTGAACCTGTGGGACACGTCGTTGAAAGGCGGCTTAAGCCCCCTGCCCGGCCGATACGCCATGCTCCAGGACTATTTCAACATCCACGCCCTCCGCCCCACGCCCACCGGCTACCGCCCCTACATCCTGGCCGACCGCTACGAGTTCGACATCTTCGCCACGGACCATGTGCGTATCGAACGCAAGTACGATTGGCCGTCCTACGGCGTCGAAATCCGCGACCTGCGCGGCGGCGAATCCGTCTTCTATTCCGGCGACACGCGTTTCGATTTCGAGGCCTACGAAGAGCGCATGGAGCGTTCCAAAATCATCTTCCACGACGCCCAGTTGCACGAAATCACCTCGCCGGTTCACGCCTTGTTGAGCGAGCTGCGGACCATGCCCCGCGACATCAAAAAACGCGCCGTCCTCTACCACTACGGCGACGACTGGGACCACCCCCAATTCGCCTTCGTCGCCGACGAGTTCGCCGGCTTCGCCAAACCGCACCATCGCTACGTCTTGTTTGAATAGCCGGTGGTCCGACACGCATGGCCATTCGAGTGGCGCGTGCAAACGCACGTGCTTGCCCGTCGTGGCGTGACGTCCCTGTCGATTTGGGCGAAGCGGAGGATCTCGCGAGGCGACGCATCTCGATTCGTCCGCCGTCAAACCGGGCCGTGACCTCCCGCGATCCGAGGGCGTGAAATCCGAACACATTCTGGTTACACTCCGTCGTCATAAGTGCCGCCTCCCTGTCCGGCACAAGCGTTCTGGAACAAGCCACCCATGCCCCAGCAGGCGGCCTTTCGCCATCCGCGTGGTGAGAAATGCGGGCCAAGGCTGCGGTGTGCATTCCCGTCGTGCGGCCCGGCACGCGCGTGGCGGATTCTGAACACAGCGCCCGACGCGAATTCCGGACTGTCGCGGACCCGTGGGCGTGGAAGGGCAATAACATCGTGACCGTCGCATTCTCAAAAACCGATACCGTCGCTGAATCCGATGCGGCGCAGAACCCCCCGGCCGATCGAATCGGGCGCGCGCGGCGTCGGTTGTCGTTCGCGGATTTGACCGGGATCATGCCCGAGGTTGCGCGCCTGCGACGGGGGCATCGCACCGTCGGACAATGGACGCTGGCCCAGATGTGTCGCCATCTGGCCGACAGTTTTCACGGCTCCATCGACGGTTTCGGCACCAACCGGCATCGGATCATGCGCGTCTTCATCGGGCGGCGGGCGTTGCGCAGGGTGTTCGCAGCCAACGGCATCGGCGCGGGGTTCACCGTGACCGAACGGCTGAATCCCCCGTCCGATGCGGCGCTCGATCCGTCCGCCGCCGACCTCGACGCGGCCATTCGCCGCTTCCTTGCCCATTGCGGGCCCTGGGACGTGCACCCGTTCTTCGGCCGATTGACACGCGAGGAGTGGACCCGCTTGCACCGCATCCACTCCGCCCACCATCTCAGCTTCGCGATTCCGACCGGGGAGCCCGCCGCAAGTCCATCCGGCCCGACGCTGTTCTTTGCCTAACGAGTTTGTTACAATGGAGGCTTGTCGGTGGGTTCGGAAACCGGAGATTTCCCGCCGTTCGTGGTGCGCGCCCGCCGGGCGCGCGGCGTTCGCGGAATCAGCGTCGGCAACACGCAACCGGCCGTTGTCCGGAGTTGCGCCGAAGTTCGCCGAGGAGAAGGAGACGTATGACACGATTCACGTTTCGATCAGATGTGATTGTGGCAGGATTGGTGGTCGCCGGTTCGGCGGCGCTGGTGATGGCGGCTGCCCAAGGTTCCGATCGTCAGCGATCGGTGCGCGATCGCTCGACGAGCGCCGACGTGGTCGGTCCGCAAACGCAGGGCGGCGGCCCGGACAGCGACGGCGACGGCGTGGCCGACGTAATCGACCCGGCCCCGGGCAATCCGTTGATCTGCGGCGACTTCGACAACGATACCTGCGACGACTGCTCGGTCACCGGCGGACCACCCGCTCCGGCCAACGACGGTCCTGATTCCGACGCCGACGGCATCTGCGACGCCGCCGAGTGCCCGTGCAACTCGGACGTCAACGGCGACACCGTTGTGGACATCATCGACGTCATCACGGTGACCGAATGCGTGCGCGGAGGAGTTATGGACCCGGCGTGCGACATCAATTGCGACGGCGCGCAGAATGAGTGCGATCTCGATGCCGTTCTGTGCGCGTTCAACGGCATGTCCAATTGCTGCATTCAAGTTTGCGGCGCCTGCTGCATCAACGGCACCGCCTGCGTCGAAGCCTCGCAGACCACCTGCGAGGATCCGCCCCCGTTTGGCGCCGGCGGCATCTTCCAAGGCCCCGCGACGACTTGCGGCACGCAAAATGCGGCCATCTTCGAGGAGCCGGGCGGACAGATATTCGTGCACGTGATCGGCCCGCCGGTCCAATGCCCGGCGCCGATCGGTCCGGCGCCGGCCGCCGGCTGCGTTCTCAATCAGTTTATTGACGCGTGGGTTTCACCGCCCGCCGGTCAGATGTGTCACAACTTCGGCGTACCCGGCTCGCCCCCCATCCCGGCCGGCTTTTTCGGCCCGGGTTCGGATCCGTTCATCGGCACGGTGTGTTACCAGGGCGAACCGCTGGGAACGACGCCGTTCGGCGAATTCGGCATGGCCGACACGCTGATTCGCCGCACGATGGATCCGTTTGACCGCTGCGCTCTGCCCGGACTCAATCCGGTCAACGTGCCCCTCGAAATCGTGGCACTGAACCTGGTCAGCGTGCAACCCATCATCGTGACCTACAACGGCGGCATGAACCCCGAGCCGTGGGACGGGCGTGTGACGCTGTCGCAAATCCCCGCGCCCATGGGCCAACTGTTGGCCGTCAAGACCCATTGCAACGGGGGAACGTACCAGTCGATGCTGCCCGTGCAGCCGCTGTTCCGGTTTTCACGGCAGGCGCCGCCGGCCACGGTGCAGCTCGACACCGGGGTCGCGGGCATCCCGCCGGTCATGCTGCAGCAGAACCAGCCGGCCCCGTGGGTGACGGACGTGGACCCCAACCTCGGATACAGCGGCGACGTCTGCTCCGATTTCCATCCCGGCATCCAGGAGCCCGGCGCGTCAACCGATTGCGATTGCCAGAACAACGGGCTGCATGACCAGTGCGAGATCGAAGGCGGGCTGCCCGACACAAATGTCAACGGCATTCCCGACGAGTGCGAACCGGCCGCGTGCTGCCTGGGCGCCGGCGGTTGCGTGGTCGCCAACGGTTTGTCCTGTCCCGGTTTCCCGGGAACGACGAACGCCCCGGGAACGCTGTGCGACGACGTGCAATGTGGTGGACAGCCGTGCATCGATGACACCGACTGCGACGACGACGACGCGTGTACCTACGACGATTGCCCGCCGAGCAACACCTGCACCAACACCGCGGGGGCGCTTGGCGACGTCAACGGCGTCGGCGGCGTGGACATTTTCGACATTCTGTGTGTGTTGGACGGGTTCGCCGGTAACTTTGACACCTGCGCGCAGAGCAACATGGACTTGGCGCCGTGTCCGTTGGGCGATGGGATGATCGATATTTTCGACATTCTGGCTGTGCTCGACGGCTTCGCGGGCGAACAGGGCTGCTGCGCGCCATAGGCGCGGCAAGAAACGGTCGATCGAAAGACAAGGGCGGGGTCGGGCTTGAAACCCGATCCCGCCCGGTTCTTTCCCGGGAGTCAAAACCGCCGCGGCGCCGACGGTACTGGCTCAAATCGATCGACGCCGTGCAAACCAGGACCTTTACCCGCAAACTGGCCACTTTCGCTCGCGGCCTTATCGCCAAATCAATACAGTAAAACTGTACATCAAGCCGTTTTCGCGGCAACCCGGTCCGCGACCAGCGCCCTCAATTCACTTCCACGGAAAGATATCAGTTTTATTGTATTCATTTTATAGGGCGTTCGGTACACTTGGATACGGTCTGCGGGCGTTGGAATACGTGGTAAGGGGCCGCGTGCACGTCGCGCCCGTTCGGCACGTTGCGGTATTGAGTTGAACGTCAGAATCTAGCCGTCGCCCCGTGGGCGATCGGAGCATGGGGTTTGGTTGGGGGCGCCCCCGATCCACACCCCGTTCGCCGTGCTCGGCGTCGCGGGTTCACCGCGCCGACTGCGTCGCATCTCGATTGCGTTGAGGTAGATTGGAATGAAGGATGGTTTCTCTTAACGGAGGTACTTGAGAAATGGGCAAGAATTGGATGCGAGCTACCGTCGCTCTGGCCGTGGCGTTGTTGACGACAACGACTCATGCTGCCAGGAACGCGTTGTTGATGACCGCCGAGCCGATCCCGCCGGGAATGGCGAGCATCGCAATCTTTCACCCGAACGGCCCCGTCTCCAGCGGCGGCGGGCTTTCCCGTGGCGTCCCCCTGGTCGTTTACGATTCGTTGGTTAACAGCAGCGGGGTCTTCGCCCGTCCCTTGCTGGGACGATTCTTCTTCGACGATATCGAGACGACGTTGGACAACGTCCTCGGCGGGATCATCCACTCGTACGACGTGGTGGTGCGTAGTTCAATTACGATAAACACCCCTGGGGTGAACTGTACGGCAATTCCGCCGGGCGAAGCGGCGA
Organism: Phycisphaerales bacterium; assembly: GCA_013140575.1. Classification (GTDB taxonomy): domain Bacteria; phylum Planctomycetota; class Phycisphaerae; order UBA1845; family UBA1845; genus JABFSN01. The sequence goes on from JABFSN010000051.1 coordinate 7,899, forward strand.
TTCCGTTTGACGTGACCACGACGCTGTGGCGCGACGATCAGTCGCCGCCCGATCCGCACGTGACGGGCATGCCGTTATCGCCGATCGCGATGTCGACCTGCAACTTCACCGGCATTCTGAAGAACATGGTCGTCACGCTTACTTGCCCGATGGTCGGTGAGGTCGGTCTCGCCAACGGACAGTTTTGGGTGGGGACGAGCTATTCATCCGATTGCGCCGGCTGGGCGATTGCCGGCCTGACCAATCCCTACACCGGCTTCTCGGAAGACTTCTTCTACCGGAGCGATGATGCCGCGGGTAACGGTCCGTACAGCGCCTTTTTCTTCGGTGGCTGCCCGCCGTCGTCTGCTAATTGTGCCAACTTCATGATCCAGATCATGGGGCACGTCGCTCCGGACAGCGATGGCGACGGGGTGGCCGATGCGATCGACCCGGCGCCGGGCAATCCGTTCATTTGCGGCGACTTCGATCTCGATACCTGCGATGACTGCTCGGTCACCGGCGGACCGCCCGACCGGGACAACGACGGCCTCGACACCGACGGCGACGGCGTTTGCGACAACGCCGAATGCACGTGCAACGTGGATGTGAACGGTGACTTGGTCGTCGACACGGCCGACGTCTTCATATTGACTGAATGCATCCGCGGGCTGGTAGTCCCCGGGTGCGACGTCAACTGCAATGGACGGATCGACTACTGCGATCTGGACGCCGTGCAATGCGCCGCCGCAGGTGGTAGCAATTGCTGCACGACTCAGGACTGTGGGGCGTGTTGCGTCAACGCCACGACCTGCTTTACGGCATCCCAGCAGAACTGTGAAACCGCACCGCCGTTCGGTCCCGGCGGCGTCTTTCAGGGAACGGGGTCATCCTGCGGCAAGCAGAACGCGGTCATCATCGACGAAGGAGGCGGCATCATCTTCGTGCACGTCATCGGGCCGCCGACCCAATGCCCGTGGCCTATCGGTCCGGCCCCCTCCGCGGGTTGCATCCCCAATCAGTTTATTGACGCCTGGACCTCGCCCCCCGATGGGCAGATGTGCCACAACTTCGGCGTGACCGACTCGCCCCCCATCCCCGCCGACTTTTTCGGGCCCGGATCGGACCCGTTCTTCGGCGCCGTCTGTTTCGCCGGTCAGCCGTTCGGATCCACGCCGTTCGGCGAATTCGGCATGGCCGACACCCTGATCCGCCGCACGTCGGATCCGTTCGACCGGTGCGCTCTGCCGTCGCCCGATCCCGTCGACGTGCCCATCGAGATCGTGGCGTTGAACCTGGCAAGCGTTCAACCCATCACCGTCACGTTCATCAGCGATCCACCGCAGATGTGGAACGTGCACGTCGGTCTGTCGCAGGTTCCTTCGCCGCAGGGCCAATTGACGGCGCGCAAGACGCATTGCAACGGCGGAACCTACACGTCCAGTCTGCCCGTCCAACCGCTCTTCACGTTTACGCGGGTCGATCCGCCGATGAATTCTCTGCCGCTGGACACCGGCCTCGAGGGCATTCTGCCCGTCCTCCTGCAGCAGTCCCAGCCATTCCCGTGGGTCAGCGACATCGATCCGAACTTCGGATACGACGGCGACCTGTGCACCGATTTCCACCCCGGCATCGAGGAGCCCGGCGCGTCGACCGATTGCGATTGCCAGAACAACGGTCTGCTCGACCGCTGCGAAATCGAGGGCGGACTGCCCGACACCAACGCCAACGGCGTCCCCGACGAATGCGATCCGGCCGCGTGCTGTTTGGACGACGGCGGCTGCATCATCGCCAGCGGTTTGTCGTGCTCGGGATTCCCGGGAACCCTATACGCGCTGGGAACATTCTGCGACGACGTCGACTGCGCCGCGCTGCCCTGCGCTGACGATGACGACTGCGACGACGACGACGCGTGTACCTACGACGATTGCCCCACGTTTTCCTGCACCAACGCCGCGGGGGCGTTTGGCGACGTCAACGGCGTCGGCGGCGTGGACATTTTCGATATCCTGTGCGTGCTGGATGGTTTTGCGGGAGATTTCGACACGTGCGCCAAGAGCAACCTCGATCTTGCCCCCTGTCCGCTGGGCGACGACATGATCGACATATTCGACATTCTCGCCGTGCTGGACGGCTTCGCGGGCGAACAGGGCTGCTGCGCGCCATAGGCGCGGCAAGAAACGGTCGATCGACTGACAAGGGCGGGGTCGGGCTTGAAACCCGATCCCGCCCGGTTCTTTCCCGAATCGGTTTCTGCGCCGCCTACCAGTCGAGAACGGCGCGATCGAATCGCCGCTTGGCTTCCAGCCGCGCCGCGTCGTCGTATCCTTCCATCAACACCGTATAGCCTCCCAGAATGGGGAGGTTGATCTTCTGCTTCAGCGCCAATCCGCTCCGCCGCTCCACCCACGCCTGCGCTTGACCGGCCTCCACGATCATGCAGTCCCGCGGCTGACCGTCGACGTGCAGCACGTCGCGCCCCACCACCTTCACCAGCATGGGAATGAACCGGTCGCCCACGCCCGTTACCGTGGCCACCGGGTTGAACACCTGCATGCGCCACGATTGCCCGACCTCCAGCTGGGGCATGACGTCGAACGGGCGGAACACGTCCGAAAACGTGCCCGCCAGCGCCAGGTCGATCTTGAACGCCTGTTTCACCGCGCCCGCCTCCAGCCGGAACGCGAACTCCTTCGGAAATCGCTCGCCGTGGATGCGGATCGGGTCCCAATGCCCCAGCACGTTGATGTCCACCTCGTCAAGCAAACCGGCCGCGTCATACGACGAGCGGATCAGAAGGTACGCCGAACCCAGCAGCGGCACGTCGCGGACGTAGATTTCGTCCTCGCGATCGGTGGACGATCCGCTGGTGTACCGCGTCCAGATTCCGCCGACGCGCCGCCCGTCATGATTGAGAATGCCGTATTGAACCTGCCGCCCGAATTGTTGGACCCAATCGGCCGCCACCATTCGCGGCGGCTCCTGCGCCGTCCACGCGGGCACGATGTCGTGCCACACCAGCCAACTGGTCGCCACCACCCAGAAAACGACAATCGCCAATCCCACGAGCCGATGGGTCATTCAATTGCCATCCATCGAGGCGCCCGCGTCATCGCCCCTTGAATTGCGGTTTGCGCTTCTCCACAAACGCGGTCATGCCCTCCTTTTGATCGTCCGTGGCGAAAAGGAGGTAAAACAACTTGCGTTCGTATTCCAATCCCTCCGTCAGCGTGGTCTCGTGCGCTTTCAAGACGGCTTCCTTGGCCAGGCGCAGCGCCAGCGGCGGCTTGCCCGCCATTTCCTGCGCCAGCTTCAACGCCGCGTCGAAATAGTGTTCCCTCGGCACGACCCGCGACACCAACCCGAACCGCTCGGCCTCCTGCGCGGTGATGAATCGCCCGTTCAACACCATGTCCATGGCCCGGAACTTGCCGACCGCCCGCGTCAAGCGCTGCGTGCCGCCCGCGCCCGGAATCACCCCGATGTTGATTTCCGGCTGACCGAATTTCGCCGTTTCCGACGCCACGATCACGTCGCAATGCATCGCCAATTCGCAGCCTCCGCCCAGCGCGTATCCGCTGACGGCCGCGATGATCGGTTTGCGAATCCGGCGAATCCGCTCCCAGCGCGCGAACTGATTCCGCTCGTACATGTCCACGACCGACGCGCCGGCCATGTCCTTGATGTCCGCGCCCGCCGCCCAGACTTTTTCGCTGCCCGCGATCAGAATGACGAACACGTCGGGCTCGTTGTCGAACGATTCCAGCGCGTCGACGAGCTGCCGCATCAGTTCCAACGACAACGCGTTCAGAACGTCCGGTCGATTCAACCGGATGATGCCGACGTGCCCGTCGCGCTCCACGTGTATGGGGTCGTTGGCCATGCGGTTATTGTGCCCGACGCTTCCTCGAATGCAATTGGGCGGATTACCGGACGACGCCCGTCCGACGCTGTGAACTGCCGCCGCGATTGCCGATACGACGTGGTTAAGCCCCATGGCTGCCCGCCACAGGGGCGCCGCGCGACCTGTTTGGCGATTCCGTCCGGACCGAATAGCATGGTCGCCGTGGTTCGCGGGAGCGCCCGGCCCGTTTCGGCCGGAATGGAAACAAAATGGCCCACGTATTGGTGACCGGGGGCGCCGGGTTTATCGGTTCACATCTGGTCGAGCGCTTGCTGTCGCTCGGCGAACGTGTGTCGATCATCGACAGTTTCGACGACTTCTACGACCCGGCCGTCAAACGCCGCAACATCGAATCCGCGCTGACCCACGCCCAGTGCCGGCTGTACGAGGGCGACATCCGCGACCCGGCCGCATTGGAGGCGGCGTGGGTGCGGGAACCGATCGACATCGTCGTGCACCTGGCCGCCCGCGCCGGGGTCCGCCCGTCGATCAAGCACCCCACGCTGTACGCCGACGTCAACGTGATCGGCACGGTCAAGCTGTTGGAGGAAGCCCGCAAACACAAATGCCGCGGGTTCATCTTCGCGAGCAGTTCCAGCGTCTACGGCAACAACAAGAAGATTCCGTTCCACGAGGACGACCGCGTCGACCATCCCATTTCGCCCTACGCCGCCACCAAGAAAGCCGGCGAGGAGTTCTGCTACACGTACCACCAGTTGTACGACCTGCCCATGACCTGCCTGCGGTTTTTCACCGTGTACGGGGCCCGATGCCGGCCTGATCTGGCCGTGGCCAAGTTCACCCGCCTGATCGACGAGGGCAAACCCATCACCATGTACGGCGACGGCTCGATGCGCCGCGATTTCACTTACATCGACGACATCATCGACGGCGTGGTCCGGGCGATTCAGCGTTGCGGCGCGTTTCAGGTGTACAACCTCGGCGAATCGCAGCCCATCGTCCTGCGCGACATGATCGCCACCATCGCCAAAGCCGTCGGCAAGGAACCCATCATCGAACGCCAGCCCCAACCGCCGGGCGACGTGGATGTAACCTACGCCGACGTCTCCCGCGCCCGCAAGGAACTGGCCTACAACCCCCGCACGCCGTTCGCGGAAGGCATCGCCCGCTACGTGGCCTGGTTCCAGGAATCGCACGCCGCGACGGTGTCCTGAAGCCGGCGGAAATTCCGAAGACCGGACCGGCACCCTGCGCCAGTCCGGTAGCCCCTTCGGGCAACGCCGTGAACTAAGCGGCGGTTCGGCGGGCGTATTTTTGGGCATCGGCTTGGTCCTGGGCGGTTGCGGGACGCACCATAGGGGGTTGCAGGTGCTTGGTCGGGGTGTTCACCGTGGCGAAGCGATGACGCGATTGTTTCGATCGGCGACGTTGGTAGGTGTCTTTCAGGCAGCGGCCCAACGCCCGTCCCAAGGCCTCGTGGGTGTGTCCGCGGGCGCCGAGGTCGCGGCGGAGGGATTCGCGGACGGCGGCCGGCAGCGGGGCGGGACCGAGCCGCCAATCCCACAGCAGCCCGGTGTACACCTCCACCACCGCGGTGACGAACGCCTGCGGGAAGCGGCCGTTGTCAGCGATGCCGAAACCGACTTCATGGGCCCGCGTGCGCGGCAGGCCCTCCTTGCTGCCGTCAACGGCCAACAGCACCCAGCGACCGGCGGGGTCGATGCGTTGCAGACGTTGCCGCACGTGAGCCCGCGGCTCCGCCTTCACCCGGGGCAGCACGGTGTGCTGTTGTCGCGCCAAGGCCTTGAGCAGTCCGTTGTAAGTGGCGCCGGTGCGTCGCCGACGGCGGTAATCCGCGGCCAGACATCGGTGGGTCGCTCGAAAGCGACCGCCCAGGGCGCCCTCCGCCAGAGCCATCAGCACCGCCGCGGTGCTCGCCGCGAGGGGCGTCCAGTGTACGCGCCGCTTGGCCGGATCGACGCAGGCGGCCAGGGGCTGCAAAAAGAGACGGATGGCCGCAATCAACGGATGACGATGATTCAACGGACAACGACGATGAGGCGCGAAGGCTCCTCCTCCGATTCGACGATCGGTTTTCATGGCGTCCCTGCCTTTCTGTCGCGACAGACAGAGGATCGGCTCGGACGCCCTTTTTTCAACTCCACCGGCGTTCCGTTCACGGCGTTGCCCGGCAGGGGCGGAGGATGCCCCGCGGGAAACGCTGATCGCGTGGGAATTCTCGCACCAGCGACCGCTCGGGTGACACGCGATGACATCCTCTGAAATCACTGACGTGTTCAATTCCCATCGATGTGCCGTCCACGCCTGGGCCTACCGCATCGTGGGCAATCATCACGACGCGGCCGACGTGACCCAGGAGGTGTTCCTCAAATGGTGGCGGGCTTACCGCGACGGGTCGGCGCCCGCGAACGCGGTCGGGTGGTTGCGCCGCGTGACCATCAATCACAGCATCGGCGCGGTGCGATCCGACCGGCGACGCGATCAACGGCGACCCGAACCGGGTCGTTCGATCGCCGCGCCGCCCGACGCCGATGCCGAGCGCCGCGAACTCGCGGTCGCCGTCGCCGCCGCCCTCGACGAAATCACCGAATCCCAACGCGAGGTGCTGGTGGCCAAGGTCTACGACGGATGGACCTTCGCGGAAATCGCCGGGCAATTGGGGTTGGCCGTCCCCACGGTCAAAACCCATTACCTGCGGGCGATCAACGCCGTCCGCGCCCAACTGACCGCCCGGGGCATCGTTCAAGGAGCTGCCGATGATCTGCAATGACGTCCAAAACAGCCTGGCCGACTACCTGGGCGGTGAGTTGCCCGCCGCGGAGCGCGACCATCTCGACGACCACCTGCGCGATTGTCCAGCCTGCCGCCGCGAAGTGGACTCGCTGCACAACACCCTTGCGGCAATGAACCGCCTCGACGCCCCGCCCGCCCCCATCGCGTTCCCGCGACGCCGGCGTTCCGTGGTGACGCCGTTCGCGTACGCGGCCGTCCTCTTGTTCGGGATCGGATTGGGCTGGATGCTGAAACCGACCGACGACCGCTCACCATCGAATCCCATCGCGGGCGTCGGGTCGATCCGCCTGGTCTCCGCCGGCGGTGTTGACGCCGAGTGGCTCAAGTCGTTCGACGCCCAGCAAGCAAGGCCGTTCACCCGCAACCTGGCCGCGTTCGCCCGCGGTCTCAGCGCCGGACCGGTACAGTAGCTGCTGCGGGCGCCGAGACCCCCGCGGATTCGGCGCGGGCCGGTCCATGACAGAAATGCAAGCCTGACCGCGTAACTGATTCAGGAAGCGTCTTTCGGGCCTCTGAATCGTCCGTGGGCGCGGGATCGCCGGTGCGATCACGGCGTCCGTTCGGCTCCCGTCCGGCACGCAGTTCGGCACAAGTCAAATTGGGAATGGGTGGGTCGGTCCGCATTCGCGGTCGCGGACGGCGTCCATCCGCAAGGAGAACGGTCATGTCGCGTATCGTGTTTCGTCCGCTGATCGGCGCGGTCGTGTGGTTCTGTTCCGTCTCGATCATTCTGGCTAATCCGCTGGTTGGCGACGGGGGGCGCGGAGCGACCCGTGCCCCGTCCGAACACCGGAGGAGCGAACCCGCGGACGGGACCGCCGAGCCGATTCCGCCGGATACCGTGAACATCGGGATCATTCACCCGAACGGCCTCGGCTTGACTAGCCCCAGTGGCGTCATTCAGGCCGTTTACGACTCGCTGCCCCAATACAGCGGGTTCTTCTCCCGTCCCATGCTCGGACGTTATTACTTCGACGATGTTTCCACGATTTTGGATAACGCCGCCGGCGGAATCATCGACTCCTACGACGTGGTGGTCCACAGTTCGATCACCGTTACGACGCCGCCTCCGGGCTGTGCCATCGAAGCGGCGATTCCGTACGACGTAACCACGACTCTGTGGTACGACGATCAGTTGCCGCCCGACGTGCACGTGACCGGCGCGCCGTTGTCGCCGATCGCGATGAGCACCTGCAATTTCACCGGCATTCAAAAGGGCATGACCGTCACGCTTACGTGCCCGATGGTCGGTCAGGTCGGTGCCGCCCCCGGCAGCTTCTGGGTGGGAACGAACTATTCGTCCGACTGCGCCGGTTGGGTCATCGCCGGTCTGTCCCCGCTGGCGATCGGCTTCTCGGACGACTTCGTCGGTCGCAGCTTCGATAACACGGGGGCCGGCCCGTACAGTTTCTTCTCCTTCGACGGTTGCGGAACGGTGGCCGGTTGCGCTAACTTCATGACCCAAATCCGGGCTGAAGTCGGTCCGGACATCGACGGCGACGGGGTGGCCAATGATTTCGACCCGGCGCCGGGTAATCCGTTCATTTGCGGTGACTTCGATCTCGATACCTGCGACGATTGTTCGGTCACCGGCGGCCCGCCGGACCCGGCCGACGACGGTCCCGATTCCGACGCCGACGGCACTTGCGACGACGGCGAATGCCCGTGCAACTCGGACGTCGACGGTAATTCATTGGTGAACATATTCGACGTTTTGGCCGTTCTGGAATGTGTGTCGGGCTTGGTTGATCCCGCCTGCGACGTCAATTGTGACGGGCGAATCAACTATTGCGACGTGGACGTCGTGCTCGACGGTTTCATTGGGATCATTGACTGCAGTCAAACCTGTGCCGCGTGCTGCATCAACGGTTCGGCCTGCACCGAGACGACGCAGGAAAACTGCGAGGCCAGTCCGCCGTTCGGCGCCGGCGGCGTCTATCAGGGACCGGGAACCACCTGCGGCGTCCAGAACGCGGCCATCTTCGATGAACCCGGCGGCGAGGTCTTCGTCCACGTCATCGGGCCTCCCGTCGAGTGCCCCGCGTCCGGCGGTTTCCAACGACCCGCGGCCGGCTGCGTTCCCAACCAGCACATCGACGCGTGGACCTCGAACGCCGATGCCCAGATGTGTCACAGATTCGGCGTGACCGGTTCACCCCCCATACCGGCCGACTTCTTCGACCCCGGCTCCAACCCCTTTTCCGGAGTCGTCTGCCTCGCCGGGCAGCCTCTCGGACCGACCCCCTATGGCGAATTCGTGGGCGCGGACACCCTCATTCTCCGCACGGCCGACCCCTTCGACCGTTGCGCGCTTCCCTCGCTGACCCCGGTCGACGTACCCATCGAGATCGTGGAGCTAAACCTGCACGGCGCGCAGCCGATCACCGTCACCTACAACAACGGCACGCCGCAGCAGCAGTGGAATGTCCGCGTGGACCTGTCGCAGTTCGGCCCCGCCCCGCAAGGCGCACTGACCGTCCACAAAACCCATTGCAACGGCGGCACGTACACCTCCACGCTCCCCGTGCAACCGCGGTTCACGTTCACCCGCGTCGATCAGCCTTCGAAGGTGGAAGTGCTGGACACCGGTGAATTCGGCATCCCGCCGATCGTCCTTCAGCAGGAAAACCCGTTCCCCTGGGTCAGCAACATCGACCCCAGCCTCGGCTACCTCGGCGACGCCTGCACCGATTTCCATCCCGGAATTCAGGAACCCAACGCATCATCCCAGTGCGATTGCCAGAACAACGGCTTGCTGGACGGGTGCGAAATCGACAACGGGCTGCCCGACACCAACGCCAACGGCACCCCCGACGAATGCGAGCTGGCGGCGTGCTGCCTCGGAGCGGGCGGCTGCGTGGTTACCAACGGGTTGTCGTGTTCGGGCCTGCCCGGGATCATCCAATCGCCAGGCACGTTGTGCGACGAAGCGAATTGCTCGCCACCCTGCACCGGCGACGCCGATTGCGACGACGATTACGCCTGCACCCACGACGCCTGTTCCTTCGGCGTCTGTTCCAACACCCTGACCCTCTACGGCAACGTCGACAACGTCGGCGGAGTCGATATTTTCGACATCCTGTGCGTCCTGCAGGGATTCGGCGGCTTTTTTGGTGCTTGTGCCGAGAACAACCTCGACATTGCCCCCTGTCCGCAGGGCGACGGCATGATCGACATTTTCGACATTCTCGCCGTCCTCGACGGCTTCGCGGGAGAACCGGGCTGCTGCGCCCCTTAAAAGCGCGGCAACGAGCGGTCACTCGACCGCAAGGGGCGGGAACGGGCTTGGAACCCGGTCCCGCCCCGTTTCATGCGCACGCAGTCCAAACCCTGCGGTGTATCCCCGCCGCAAGCGACGCAACCAGCCAACATATTCTGCTTGCGTTCCGCATTTCGCGAAGTACAATGGGGGACGTTGATTGGAGCGGGCGTGTCTTGTTTCGGCTCCAATCGGCGTTCTGGGGTGACTAGCTGACGGGCGACCCGGTCGTCTTGGGCGGCTCGGCGGACGGTAGGCCAATGTGGTCGAGCACCTTCGCGTGTTTGGTCGCGTTGGCTTTTTTTGCTCGCCGCAGCCCGGACCGATCACGGTGCAAGTGTACGCAAGCGCCTGACGGCCATGCCTTCCGCGACATCGCGCGGGCCAAAGTTCCGCGGCCGCGAGTAAGTGGTCTGGGGCGCTTTTAGGCCGAGCTTCGGTGGCGTTACCACCCGGATGTCGTTCGATTGGTGAATTTGCGGCGCGGGAATCGAGCTGCCATTGAATGTTTCGCCGGAGCTCGTCGTGGCAGCTGCGTTTGCAATTGCGAAGTCGGTGAACGCTGGGAGTAATTCGATGACTGCACGGTCCGTGTTTCCGTGGAGAGTCTTCTTGTTCTGCGTCGCGGTCGTTGCCGCCCCGAATGTCGCGCTCTCGGCATCGCGCGGCGACGGCGACGGCGACGGCGACATAGATTTGATAGACTTCGCCTGGTTTCAACATTGCTTCACCGGGTCGACAGGCCAGCCCATCGCTCCCGGCTGCGCGGTTATGGACTTCAATGACGACTCGCGAATCGACACCGTCGATCTGGCGGTTTTTGTCGGCGCACAGAGCGGACCCGGCGTGATTCCCCCCACCCGGATCGACAACGGGCTCATCATCGGCAGGGTGTTTCACGCGGACACGGAACTGCCCCTCGCGGACGCGACGATAACCGCGGTGGTCTATTCCGCGGCCGCCGATCCACCCGATCTGCCCCCGTTGAGCATCTCGAGCGCAACGGGTGACTTCCAGTATCAGACCATACCGTTTGACGGCAGCATGACTTTTCTTCTGCGGATTCGCAAACCGGGATTCGCGGAGAATCTGCGCCGCGTGGAAGTGATGGCCGGTCGCTGCTGGCGCGTAGCCGACGCTTACCTCACACCGATCACGCCGCCGGTCATGGTGACCGTCAAGGACGGCGGGATGCTGACGGACTTGTCGGGTGATATCGAATTGGAGATTCCGCCCGGGGCGTTGGTTCAGGACTCCATGGTAAGCGTGACGCAGTTGCCGCGAGAGCAATCGCTGCGGACCGAGCCGCCGCAACTGGTTGCGGGGGGAATCGCGGGCAGGTACATCGACCTAGCCGGTGTTTCCGGTGACGCCACGAAGATTCCGGCGACGCTGCGCGTGCCCAACACATACAACCTTCCCGTGGGCACGAAAGTTCGATTCGGAAAAGTGAATCACAATACGTTGGAATGGTTCGACCTTCGTGACGCATTTGGCGGCACCGGTCAACCGGATCCCAACTTCGGCATCGGCATTGTGAAGTCAAAGGGGGACGGAAGTACGTGCATCGAAGTGGAATTCGACCATTTCTGCTCGGTATGCACAG
>JABFSN010000098.1 GCA_013140575.1 Phycisphaerales bacterium
CCCCGACCCCCGTCCCCGCAATCGTTGAAATCGTCCCGGTTGCGTCGATCCGCCGGATTACGTTGTTGCCCGTGTCGGCCACATAAATCGCCCCGTCCGGACCGATTTGCAGGTCGTACGGTCGCGTCAACGTGGCCGCGATCGCCGGTCCGCCGTCGCCGGCCAATCCCGATTCCCCGGTGCCCGCGAACGTCGTGATCGTGCCGGTCGTATCCAACCGCCGAATGACGTTGTTGTCCGTGTCGCAGATCAGCAGGCTGCCGTCGGGCAGCAACCGCATCCGCGACGGGCTGCTTAACTGTGCGGCCGACCCCGGTCCGCTGTCGCCGCTGTAGCCCCGCGTGCCGTTGCCGGCAACCGTCTGAATGATTCCGTCGGCATCGACGTAACGCACCACGTGGGCGTCCGAATCCGAAAAGTAGAAACCGCCGACTTCATCGGGCAAGACGCCGAACGGCACCGACAGCGCGGCCTCGACAGCCGGTCCCCCGTCGCCGTCGTTTCCGAAGTCCTCGCCGCCGGCCACCACGTGCACGAGATCGTCGACGTCCACGCGGAAGACGACCGGGACATGATCGCCGGCCACATACAACTGCTGCTGGGCGTCAAATTCGATGTCGCTGGCATGATGCAGCGGTGATTCCGTCGCCCGCGCTCCCTCGACGGGGTGCCCCTCGTGATCCGTTCCCATAATCGTCTCGACCAGGCCGAACTCGTTGATTCGCCGGATGCGGCCGTTGTTCCAGTCCAGGATCAGCGGTTGACCGGTCTCGTCAAACAACACGTCGAGCGGGAAATACAACGACGTCGCCAGCGGAGCCTTTCCGTCCCCGTCGAACAACGACAGCCCGGTGCCCGCAACGGTGCAGATGACGCCCGATTGGTTGCACCCGTCGTCGGCGTCGCCGATGGGCGGCGTGCCGGTCGTACAGCCGACCATCGGAAACATCGCGCCGATTACGACCACAAGAAATCGCCGGCTGCCACCACCGCCGAAACAACCCGGCAATCCCCGCCCCGGTCGAAATGTGTTCAATTGTCCATCGCCCCTTCCGCGATCCAGGTACGGATCAATTCGATTTCATCGTTGGCGAGCGGCGGCCGATTCAACGGCATTCGCACACCCGTTCGCGGCGTGTCGTTTGAAATCTTTTCGATCAGAAAACTGCCGTCCGGTTCGCCGGGCGCGACATCGCAAATCGACAACGCCCGGGCCGCGTCGCCCGGACCGATTACCCCCGCATACGTCTCCAGATTATAGCCCGACGAAACCAATCCGCCGCCGTGGCAGGCCGACGTCAAGCAGCCGTTCATTTCGAATAGCGGCCGAATGTCGTTTGCGAAGCTGACCGTAGTCGGGCCGCCGGTCGTTCCCGACATGCCATCGACGACCGACCCCCCGTCGCAATCGTCCGACGTACCGTTCACCGGAATGCCGCAGCCGAAGGGCGCGACCGACGCCACGACGCCGATCCCCCACATAGCCGGTACCAACCATCGCCCGTTCATGGAATCGCACACATCAGGTCCCGTTTCAAGCATTCGGGTTCACGATGACATTGGATGCACGTGGTCTTGTCGTCCAGCCGCACGCGGCGGTTCGGCGCGATCACTTCCTGCCATTGCCAGTCGCCGTCCGCGGAATCGAACCCCGGCTCGCGTTTCAACATCGCCGACCAGACCGCCAGCTCCTCGTCGTTGTCGCAGCCGGTCCCGACAAATTCCTCCTTCACCACGACCGTGCCCAACGGCAGCGGATTCGCGTCGGCCAGATAGGCGTCGGCCCCGATTTCGTTGACGTAGACGCGGATGGTCGCGGCATGTTCGATGCTGCCGCGGCAGTCGCGAACCAGACGATACGTCGCGCGGTAATCGTTGGGAAACACCGGCACGGCATCAACGCCGCCGCCGTCGTCCGTGGGTGGTGCACACCCACAAGCGACGGCGGCAGCGTAGGCGATCATAACTAAGCGAATTCGGCACACGACGATCGCCCGACGGACGAACCTGCGCAGTGGGCAATCATCGATCATTGGCTAATCAGAAGACAGCACGACCTTGCGGACGCGGCTGTTAAACGTATCCGAAACGTACAGATCACCATCCGCGTCAAACGCCACGCCGAACGGGCGGTTTAATTGGGCGTCGACGGCCTGTCCGCCGTCGCCGGTGTACCCCCTGGTTCCCGTCCCCACCACAGTGTCGATGATCCCGCTGGTCAGGTCAATCCGCCGGATGACGTTGTTGTTCGCATCCGCGAAATACAGATGACCGTCCGGGCCGATTTCCAGGTCCTGCGGGAAGTTGATCTCCGCCGCGTTCGCAAGGCCTCCGTCGCCGCTGTAACCGGCCGCGCCGGTCCCGGCGATCGTCGTGACGATGCTGTCCGTAAAATCGTCGTTCCGGAATTCAATCCGGCGAATGCGGTTGTTGTGCGTGTCCGACAGATAGAAAACCCCGTCGGCGTCCCGGGCGAGGCCGCCGGTCGGTTCGGGATTTCCACCGGCCGGGAACGACAGGTCCGTCGCCAGCCCGGCCAGTCCGTCGCCGTTGTAGCCCTTGGTTCCGGTCCCGACCACGGTCGCGACCAATGCTTCCCGCCGGGCCGTCGCGAAATCGTACAGCACGCGGATGCGCTGATTCCGCTGATCGACCAGGAACAGATTGCCCGCGGGATCCAGCACGGCGTGCGCCGGCTGATTGTACCGGGCATCCGCCGCTCGCCCGCCGTCACCCGGTCCGGGCATCGCGGGCATGGCGCTCGCCACCCCGGCGCCCGACAACACCAGTACCCGGCCGCTGTCCGCATCTATGACCCGCAGCTTGTGATTATGCCACGCGACGATCAGAACGTCGCCGTCGGGCATCTCCTGAATGTCCGTTGGGTGGTTTAGATCGACGGTTTCCGGTCGAGCGCCGGGTTCCGTCAGGTCGGCCAGGTCCCGCGGACCGTCGCCCACGAAATCCGATCCCATGATCGTGGCGAACGTGTCGTCCGGCAGAATCTCCCGAACCTTGTGGTTGTTCCAGTCCAGAACGATCTGCCGGCCGTCGGTCAGGAATTCCATGTCAAATGGCCAATAGAGCGCCGTTTGCAGTCGATCCTGACCGTCCCCGTCAAACCCGAATTGTCCCGTCCCCGCGTAGGTGCAGATGGACCCGAGTTGATCGGTGCAGGGCACGATGGTGACGTCCGCGTCGTCGTTGTCATCCGTGTCGTCCGGCGTGAAGCGTGTCGAGACACGGCGGATGCGCTGATTGTGCGTGTCGGCGATGTAGACGTCGCCATTCGTTCGGTCCGCCTCGACGCCGTACGGGCGATCGAGCAGGGCGTCGGCCGCCGGACCGCCGTCGCCGTCGAAACCGCGCTCGCCGGTCCCGGCGAACGTGTCCATCATCCCGTCCGGGGTGATGACGCGAATAACGTGGTTCATCGTATCCGCGATGTAGATCGACCCGTCCGAACCGACGGCCACGTCGCTCGGCGTGTTCAACTGCGCTTCGGTCGCCGGTCCGCCGTCGCCGCTGTAACCGGCCGTCCCCGTGCCCGCGATCGTCTGAATCTGACCGGCCGCATCGATCATGCGGATGGCGTGGTTGCCGGTGTCGGCGATGATGATTTCATCGCGCTCGGTCAGCGTAATGCGTCCCGCGGGTGGGGCGGACTGCCCCTTCGGCGCGTTCAGCCGCGCGGTCAGCGCTTCGCCGCCGTCGCCGGTGTACGCCGGCATGCCGTCGCCGCAGATCGTGAAAATACTTCCATCAGGATCGATCCGACGAATTCGGAAATTCGCCTGGTCGGAAACGAGGATTTCGCCCGCGGCAGTGACCGCCACCGAACTCGGCAGGTCGAGAATGGCCATCGCAGCCGGCCCGCCGTCGCCCCCGAACGACCGTCCGCCGGTGCCGGCGACGAGTTCCAGAACACCTGTTGCAAGGTCCACGCGCATGATCTTGCTGTTGTGCCACGCCGCGATGATCATCCGCCCCTGATCGTCAAACGCCACGTTCGTCGGATGATTGAACTGCGATGTTAACGCCATACCGGGATCGGCGTTGCCCAGTTCGCCCGTGCCGGCCACCGTTTCCACGGTGTCGTTGATCACCCGGCGGACGCGGTGGTTGTTCCAGTCCAGAATATACAGATTGCCGTCCGGGCCGACGGTGGTGTCCTGCGGCAGGTACAAGGCTGTTTCCTTCGGCGCCAGACCATCACCATTCTGACCGGCCAACCCGTTGCCCACGACCGTGCTGATGGTCGGAACGTCCGCATCGCCGGTTCCGGGAATGCCGGATACGCATCCCGAAAGCGCGACGTTCAGGAGGCAGACCCCGCACGATCGAACAAGCAACGAAGTTGGCGAAAAAACGCGAGAACGCAGCACTAACGGCATCGAGATCATCGTGATCACCTTTTTCTTGAAACGAGACATCCTGAAATCACTGCTGAATCGGCGGCCCCGTCGGGCGGTCCGGGAAACTCGGCAAAACGTCGTCGATGGGGCTGACCGGCACCGGACTATCGCCGGCATCGCTTGAATCATCCACCGGGCACCCACCCGGCGCAGCGGTGAACGCAGTCGTGGATGCGACCACGGCTATCCAACGGCACACGCGTCGAATGATGAGGCGATTGGCAATTCTCATTCTGGTTACGCGACGACCAGCAAAAACGGACCCCCAAGCGGGCAGTGTAGCATGTTGCATCCCGCGTGTCAGTCGTCGATCATCGACATCATTCGCCGGGCTTCGCAGGATTTACATAACATTATTATTTGCATATATTTACAGCGTATCGCAGTACGCGTCAGTTCACCGCATCGAGACATTACGGCCAGGACGTCCACCGCAGGTGCGCTAACGATGCGGGGAACGAATCTCGATACATGGCGCGTACCAAATCCACCACGAGGCGTCGTCGCCGGCGGGTGTCTCCGTTTTCCGCGCGGAACGCTAATTGCTGTACAATCGCGATTCGCGTTGGTGCGCGGGACCGTCCCGCCATCGGAATACGCGTTAACGGACGGACAAGGGGCTTACGATCGTGGTCGGCAAATGCGTTTTCTGTTTTCGCTCGTTTTCTTGCGTGTTGGTCGGCGTGGCCATCGGCGTTTCGATGGGCTGCACCGCGGCCATGCCCGGGCCTGATCCGGGCAACGGCAATGACAACGGCGCCACCGACAACGAATTGCCCGGCGGGTTGGTGCTCGAAAACCTGCCGGGCGCACTGTTGTCCGTTTCGGGAACATCCCCGACCGGTGTCTACACGGTCGGCGCGGACACCAACGACGCGGCCGGACCGCTGATGCTGCATTACGACGGCGCCGAGTGGCGGCGCGTTGAAACGGGGTTGACGAGCGGCGATCTATGGTGGATCACCACGCCGCCCGTCGATGGTCAGTTTTTCATGGCGGGCGATCCGGGGTTGATCCTGCGCTACGACCCGTCCGACGGGTCGTTTGAACGCTACGAAACGCCCGGCACGCAGATCATGTTCGGGGTGTGGGGTTCGTCGCTCGCGGACGTGTGGGCGGTGGGCGGTGACCTGGCCAACGAGGACGCGGGCGGCGTGATCTGGCACTTCGATGGAACGGCGTGGTCCGTGACCGATGTTGCCGACGTCGCACCGGCGGGCCTGCCGACGCTGTACAAAGTATGGGGCCGCAGCGCGGACGAGGTTTACGCCGTTGGCCGATTAGGAATGGTGTTGCGCTTCGACGGGTCGAACTGGTCCGTTGTTTCATCGGATACGACGCGTACGCTGTTCACGGTGCACGGCAACGATGCGTTGGTGGCGGCCACCGGCGGTTCCAACAGCGGGGTCATTCAGGAATTGGAGGACGATGGGTTTGTCGAGCACGCGGAAGCCGTGACGCCGCAAATGAACGGCGTGTTCGTGCCTGCGGACGGCGACGCCGTGGCCGTGGGAATCGGGGGCATGATTACGCGGCGCGATGACGCGGGCCGCTGGCCGGTGCAGCGGACGTCGGTGGATACCATTTTTGATTTTCACGCCACCTGGATCGACGACGAGGGCGGCATCTGGGCGGTGGGCGGCGATTTAAGCGTGAACCTGAACGAGGGGATCGTGGCGTATTTCGGCGATCGGGAAATCGCCGGCGGCGTTTCGCCGTAGCACCGGATGTGGCGGGCCATTAATTGTGTCGTGGCTGCGTCTCCCAACTTGCGTGCGATGTTCGGAGTCGGCCGCGGCGGATACGCGGAATTCGACGAGGAGAAATGCGTGCCGGATTTCACGGTGCAACAACTGGGACCGCGCAAGGTGCCATCGACCTATCAGGCCCATTGCTATGTGCCCGACGTCGCCCGCACGATGTTCGATACGACGGTGCGTTCGTGCGAGGAAGCGGCGGCGCGCTGCGTGCCGGAACATTTCAGCGGGTTCGAATTGGCCGGGGCGCGTTCGCACCTTTATTTCGATCCGACCCGGTCTCCGTGCGGCATCGTGACCTGCGGCGGTTTGTGCCCCGGGTTGAACAACGTCATCCGCGCCATCGTCATGCAGCTGCACCACAGCTACGGCGTCCCCCGGATTTACGGATTCCGCTACGGGTTCGCCGGACTGATTCCGGCCAGCCCCTATGAACCAATGGTGCTGGACCCGGCGACCATCAGCAGCATTCACCATTACGGCGGGTCCATTCTGTCGTCGTCACGCGGACCGCAGCCGATCGGCGCGATGGTGGACACATTGGAGAGGTTGAACATACGGGCGCTGTTCTGCGTCGGGGGGGACGGCACGTTTCGCGGCACCATGGGCATCTGCGACGAAATCGCCAAACGCGGGCTGTCCATCGGCGTGGTGGCCGTGCCCAAGACCATCGACAACGACATTCCGTTCACGTCGCGGACGTTTGGATTCGAGACGGCCTATTCCATCGCCGCCAGCGCCATCGGCGGCGCGCACGTGGAGGCCGAGGGGGCGCTGAACGGCATCGGGCTGGTCAAATTGATGGGCCGGCACGCGGGTTTCATCGCCGCGCACGCCGCGTTGGCCTGCCGCGACGCGAATTTCGTGCTGATCCCGGAAGTGCCGTTCGATCTGGATGGGCCCAACGGCCTGCTGATTCACATCGAGAAACGGCTGCACGCCCGCCGGCACGCGGTCATCGTGGTGGCCGAGGGCGTCGGCGAACATTTGAGCGACGAGGCCGAAGGCGGGCAGCGCGAAAAGGACGCGAGCGGAAATGTTCGCATGGTGGACATCGGTCCGTACCTGAAACAGCGGATCGAACGACATTTCAAGGCGCGCGGTTTGCCGATCAGCTTGAAATACATCGACCCCAGCTACCTGATTCGCTCCGCACCAGCGAATCCCAACGATTCGTTATTCGCCGGCATTCTGGGACAGATGGCCGCCCATGCCGCGGTGGCGGGCAAGACGGCCATGTTTGTCGGATACTGGAATAACCAGTTTACGCACGTCCCGTTGTCGGCGGCGGTGTCGAACAGCAAACGCATCGATCCCAACAGCAATTTCTGGCAAAGCGTTCTGGAATGCACGGGACAGCCGACGTCGATGACCAACGATGGCCGTGACGCGCTCAGCGGAGTATGCACGCTGTTTCCTGATTCGACGACGCAGATTCCGATCGCACATTCGCGAGCCGACACTGTATAGCTACATTATTACATTAACAATTGAACTGACAATGAGTGCCACAAATTAATTTGGTGTAATTCGTCCAAAATCGTGGGTTTCACACTGGCCAATCGTGTTGCAGCTGGCCTATGATTTGTGTGCAGGCGCGGCCGCGGAGGTCTGGTTTCCGTCGCTGGAAAAATGGGGACGAGCGGGGCGATCCAGCCACGGACGACGAGGCCGGGGTGGGACAACGGGCGCACGTTGTCACGACATCGGTAGCGGCATACCAATCGGAAAGCACGAAAACCGCCGTCGGCGTCGTGACGCGCCGTCGGGGGATGCGGGGAACGCTCGCGGACGTTCGACGGGAATCGTCGTTCGATTGGGGCGGGATTGCGCCCTGCGCTAGGGAATCCGCAGGCGCGGTGTCGGCGGAAACGGGTGAAGGAAGGTTGCACTCCTGAAAATCGGCATCCCGGGCACGATCGTATGGGTTGCTTTTTGTGAGGTTAAGTATATAAACGCGACAAAATGGGGTTGGACGGCTCGCCCAGCGCGGTATAATTTTTGGAGCGGGCGTCCGATGGAACAAGTGCGACGCCATCCATTCATGGCGGAAGGACGAATGATATGATGCCCGCCACGATGAATGAATCGCATGTGAAAGGTAAGATATCCATGGCCGTTCGACATCACATTAAGGTGCTGGTCATCGACGACGATCCGTCCGTGTGCAAGACGGTGGGCATGTTGCTCGAGGACCACGGATACCGACCGAAGACGTTTACGGACGCGCAGAAGGCGTGCGAGCACGCGGGCGACGAGTCGTATCAGATCGCGATGGTGGACATCCGCATGCCACAGCTCGACGGCGTGGAGGTGATCGAGCGGTTGAAGGCCATCGACGACCGGATGTGCATCATCGTGATGACCGCGTATCCGAATCTGGAGACGGCCACGGAGACCATGCGCCGCGGGACGTGCGATTACATCCCCAAGCCGTTCAAGCAGGAAGAGTTGATCGAGGCGCTGGACCGCGCGTGCCAGAAGCTGGGTTTGATCTACACCGACGAGACGGAATTGAACCGGTTGATCGGTCAGCGCATCCGCGCCGAACGGTTGCGGCAGAACCTGACGCTGCGGCAGCTTTCCGATCGCACGGACCTGACCACGTCGCAGTTGTCGCAGGTGGAATTGGGCAAGAACGCCGCGTCGGTATGGGCGTTGGCGCGGATCAGCAACTCGCTGGGGCTGCGTTTGGCCACGCTGCTCGACGGACTGTAGGCGCGCGACCCAAGGCGCAATCGTGTGCAGCGGCCCACTACCGTCGGAGAGCAGTCCTTTTACCCCGACACACGGGCGTTGCCCCCTGCCGTGACAAGCTTCGAGGGCATTTGAGCGATTTTCAGGGATGGATCGGCATAGAGAGTCTATCCGGGCGTTTCAGGAGGGGACGTCCGATTTCATAGCGCATGAGACGCTTAAGGATGGTTCGTTACACATACTGTTCCACTATCTGTTCTGGAACCCCTGCTCAGTGAATGTTCAGGGTGACGTGCATCGGGAAGTGCTCGAGTTCATGTTGCGCCGAGGGTACACTGACGCGAATCCTCAATTCTCACAAGACCGTGCTGGCGAGGTGATAGACAAGCTGGTCATGGCCGACCTCGTGGAAAAGCGCGACGATGGGCGAGGTAATCTACTATTATCCCCCACCCTGCGGGGAGCGAAGCTATTGAGGACGGCAAACCTGCCTCCAAGGCCGATTGAAGTGTTCCTTCGGGACATGGCCAAACACAAGGTCGCGATTGTCGCGACAATTCTAGGTATTTCGTCGGGGGCCATCGCGGTCTATGAGTTCCTTCGGGAGCGCTTCACGAATCATTAAGGGAGCGGAGCATGCAATTCTGTATTGACGGGGTCGGAAGGACTCGTGTTTTCGTGGGCTGGCCATCACCACCTTACAAATCGAACCTGGGATGCTTGAGGCCGTACATGGGCACCGGTGCCCGTTGTCCATGGCTCTCAATCGCCCGGTGACGACTTTCCGAATGGTGATGAATCATCGCCGCGTACAGTGCCGGCGAGCGTTTTCGATCGGCAGTCGGGCGGGCATTATCGCGCTGGCTTGGGGGCATCCACCGATTGGGTAAGTCTACTGTCAAGCAGACGATGCCCGGGAAGGCGCGGCCGGGCGCGTCCATCGCGACGCGGCCGCTCGAACGCCTGGCGGTCGAGCAGTGCCATGAAGGCATGGCGTTGTTCGATCACGACGGGCGCGTCGTGATCTGGAACGACCGGCTGGCGGAAATGACGGGGCGGACGGCCCGGTCGTGCATCGGTCGGCCCCTGGCGGGAGCATTGGAGCAGGCGGGAATTGCCGACGCCGGCGGCGTCGCCGCCGCGTTGTCCGGGATCGATGTTAGCCCGCGTCGCGGCGAGTTGCGTTCCCCGGACGGTCGCGTGGTGACGGTCGAGTTGATGATCCGACCGGTTCGGGACCATGCGTCACGAGTGGTCGGGGGAAGCGTTCTGGTCGGCGTGGTACCGGATGCGGCCGAAGTTCATCGGGCGGTGGTCGAGTCCGAGCGAATCCATCGGCAACGGTTTACGGACAGCCCCGACGCCATTCTGGTTTTGGACCGTAACGGGCGTTACGTGGACGCCAATCCAGCCGTTTGCCGGTTGACCGGCTACTCGCATGACGAGTTGATGACCGGGTCGTTGGGGGCCATATGGTTTCCCGGCGAGCACCCATCCGCGGCGCAGTGGTTTGCGGGTCTGGTGGCGTCCGGCGTATCGCGCGCGGAACGATCAATCCGGCACAAGGACGGCACCCGGGTACACGTGGAGGTGCACGCCGTGGCCGTGGACGATGGAACGTATCAGGTGTCCATCCGCGACATCGCCGAGCGACGGGCGGCCGAGGAGCGGCTGTACGAGGCGTTGCAGCGATTGCGCTTTCACGTCGATCGCATGCCGCTGGGGTACATCGGGTGGTCGAACGAGATGGTGTTCGTGGAATGGAACCCGGCGTGCGAGCGCATCTTCGGATGGACGGCGGAGGAGATTCTCGGCAGGCGGTGGGACGTGCTCGTGCCGGAACACGCGCTGGGTCCGGTGGCGGAGATCATAGATCGGTTGCTGGCCGGCGACACGAGCAGTCACTCCATCAACGAAAACCTCCGCAAGGACGGCACGATCATCACCTGCGAATGGTTCAACACGCCGCTAAAAGACAGCGAAGGGCGGCTGAGCGGTGCGGCGTCGATGGTGCACGACGTCAGCCAGCGGCAGTTGGCCGAATCGCAGTTGCGCGAGGCCCAGCGATTGGAAAGCCTGGGGGTTCTGACGCGTGGAATCGCCCACGATTTCGGCAATCTATTGACGGTCATTCAGGGCGGGTTGACGCTGATCAATCGGCGGCGGGACACGTCGCACGAGGTGCGCGCCCATCTGGAACTGGTCGACGGGGCGGCCCGCAAGGCGGCGGATCTGACCGATCACCTGCTGGCCTTTTCAAGGACCGGGCGGCACAACCCTCAACGCTCGAACCTGAACGACATCATCCGCAACGCCATGGTTCTGGTCCGCAGCAGCCTCGCGGAAAGCGTGCACGTCGAATTGCAATTGGACGATGCGATCAGGGAGATCGAGGTCGATCGCGGGCAGATCGAGCAGATTCTGCTGAACCTGTGCATCAACGCGGCCCAGGCCATGCCGTCGGGCGGCGCGGTCACGATCGCGACCGGGCCATCGCGGATTACGGCCGCGGAGGCGGCGCGGTGCATGCCCATGGATCAGCCCGCGTGGGGACCGCGTGTCGAGCTGCGCGTGACCGATACGGGTTGCGGGATGGACGAGGCCGTCATCCGCCGCATTTTCGATCCGTTCTTCACGACGAAAACGGAAGGACACGG
The DNA here is from genome assembly GCA_013140575.1 of Phycisphaerales bacterium. Lineage (GTDB taxonomy): Bacteria > Planctomycetota > Phycisphaerae > UBA1845 > UBA1845 > JABFSN01. The sequence goes on from JABFSN010000098.1 coordinate 11,527, forward strand.
ATTGGGTCTGTCCGCGGTGCTGGGCATTCTGAAGCAACACGGGGCACATGTTTTGACCGAATCGTCGCCGCGCAAGGGCACGACGTTCCGCATTTTCTTTCCGGTCGAAGGTCGGATGGTCAACGGCACGCCGGGGTCCACGCGCCGCACCGCGTCGGCCGAGGAGGGCGCCGCGCCGCGCCGCGGGCGTCGGCGGATCGGCGCTGGTTCCGCGCGCGAGACATCGAAACGTCACGTTCGGAAATCGCCCGCACAGGGTGCCCGTCGGAACCGCCGGGGATGACGTCCGGCGCTCGTGGATCCATCCGCGCACTCTCTCGGGTGGCACGGGCAAGCGCATTCGCTTGCCCGTGACTTCGGCCGGTCGACAAGACTCGTCGATTCCACGTCCACCGTGCCCGCCCACGGACAACGGGGTACCGTTGTCCGTGCCACCCAACCCGAAGAATCGGCTGCGTTTTAGTACCAGATTGGCGCGCAAAAAAAATCAGCCGCCGAAGCGGCTGAAAAAAGAAAATGCGGCAATCACCTACTCTCGCCTTGCGACTACCATTGGCCGTGCAGGCTTAACGGCCGTGTTCGGAATGGGAACGGGTGTGACCCTGCACGTATCGTCACCGCACGGGGAACTATAACGACTCGCGCCGCGGCGTCAAGGGACTCGGCGCCCGGGTTCGCATTCGTTCCCGTTGGCCCCAATGAATCGCTGCAAGTGCATTATTGGCAATGGGTTAGCGCCGCAGCCAACCTGACGCGTTCCCCGGTTCACTGATCCGGCAGAATTGGAGCCGGGAGCGTTACTTCGCGTTTGCGCCGTCGCTCGTAAAGAAACAGTGGAAGAAATCGGACGAGCGGTTGAATTGCGGGCGTCGGCGGAGTACCTTGTTTCCACCGTCGGGAATCCGCTCGGACGTGTTCCGTGGGTTGCCGGGGGGCGGCTGGTGCGAGAATCCCTTCTCGCACCTCGCTTGGCCGGAATCCCTTCCCGCTTGAGCCGGAAGGGATTCCGGCAAGGAATGGTTCGAGAAGTCAGTACGTGATTAGCGACTTGCCGCGCGGCAGGTCGTATTTCCGCCCCGGCGGGGCGGCGGACGGTAGCCACGGGTGGAGCGAGGCGCAGCCTCGCGGAACCCGTGGAAAGCGTCCCCCACGAAACCCCGCCCCGCAAGGGGCGGAGGAACCGTCGAGCGCGACGCTAATCACGTACAGAAGTGATTCTCGAACCAGCGAAGCTTCTGCGGCCGCTGATCGGAAGTACGACAGTTTCGGACGCACACGTCCGAATCGAAATGGAGGGCACGACATGAAACTCGCCGACGGAATGTTTCGGGGATTCGTTCGACCGGGGTTGCTTCCTGTCTTGTTGATGTGGGCCGCCGCGTTCCATGGCGCACCACGAATCGCCCGCGCGACGGACTGCAACAACAACGGCATCGACGACGCCATTGACATCGCCAACTGCACGGGCGATCCGGCGTGCGACGATTGCAACATGAACGGCGTGCCGGACTGGTGCGAGTTTCAGGCGGGCACGATCTTGGTCGGCTCGGACACGAACTCCACCCCGGGTGAAGCGTTTGGCCAGCGCGTAGCAATCTCGGGTGAAACGGTTGTGGCAGGAGCGAGCGGCCACGATCACGCCGGATTCGACCGTGGTGCCGCTTATGTTTTCCAGCATGGCGGCACCGGGTGGATGCAGACCGCAGAACTGTTGGCCCCCGATGGGCAAGATTCGGACCGCTTCTCCGAGCCGGGAATCGACGGCGATGTCGTTGTCATCGGCGCGGTTTATGACGACGACAATGGCACAAGTTCTGGATCAGCCTACGTCTTCGAACGAGACGGACTTGGAACGTGGAGCTTCGTCAAGAAGCTCGCACGAACGAATGCTGAAATGGGAGACGAATTCGGGAACGAACCATCAATCGACGGCGACACTGTTGTGATTCCCGCCTCCCAATCGTCGGCGACTTCCTTCCAACCCGGAAAGGTCTATGTTTTCCAGCAGAACGAGGGCGGTTCGAACAACTGGGGGCAGGTCAAGCTCTTGACAATTACTGGCGATGGCACCAATCGAGACGGCTTTTGCGGCGACGTTGCAGTTGAGGGCGACGTGATCGTTGCCGGTGCCAGCAATCACGATACTGGCGGCGTGGGTAATTCCGGCGCTGCGTTCGTATTTGAGCGCAACGCTGGCGGAACGAACAACTGGGGACAGACTGCGAAACTCACAGATTGCATCCCGGAGTCCGAGTCAGCCTTTGGTGGATCGGTCGCGATTGCCAACGACGTCATCTTGGTCGGTGCCCAGACGGATGATACCGCGGGGGCGAACGCGGGCGCGGTGTACGTATTCGTCAAGCCGCCGGGTGGTTGGATGGATGCTTGCAGCGCAAACGTGCTGGTTGCCACTGACACTGCTCCGAATGATCAGTTTGGTCACCGATTGCGCATGGATGGAAACTTGGCGGCTATTGGGGCTATGGAACACGATTCCGCCGGTCTAAACGCCGGTGCGGTGTACGTACTTGAGCGCGACGGCGCGAACGCTGCAATTTGGAACCAGATTCGCAAGCTAACCTCGCCGATTCCCTACGACCATGAGCAGTTCGGCGCGCATGTGGGGATTTCGGGGTCGAAAGTTGCGGTTGGAACCAACACGCCGTCGAATGAGGGCGGCGAGGCGTATGTGATCGATCTTGACGCCATGCTGCCTTCTGATTGCAACAATAATGAGATCCCCGACGAATGCGACCCGGACTGCAATTTGAACATGATCGCCGACGAATGCGAAATCGAAGGGAACTGGCCGCCGTTCATAACTAACCGGCTGCCGCTGAACAACAACGCCGCCACAGATTCAGGGGATGACGAACTGGCGCAGGTGACCACCGACGGTTCCGGCAACTGGGTGGCCGTATGGGACTCCACAGACAGCCTCGACGGGACGATAGGACCCGACTGGGACATTTTGGTGGCTCTCAGCACAAACAACGGTTTGACTTGGACCGACCCGGTACCGCTGAACAACAATGCCGCCACAGATTCGGGACACGACCGCGCTCCGCAGGTGACCACGGACGGTATCGGCAGTTGGGTGGCCGTGTGGACTTCTAACGACAGCCTTGGCGGGACCACCGGCACAGACTACGACATCTTCGTGGCTCGCAGCACAGACAACGCGCTGAACTGGACCGGTCCAAGCCCGCTCAACAACAACGCTGGCACGGATTCGGGGGATGACTTCGAGCCGCAGGTGACCACTGACGGTGGCGGCAATTGGGTGGCTGTGTGGCAATCCAACGACACCCTCGGCGGGACCATCGGAACCGACATCGACATCCTGGTGGCTCGCAGCAACAACAACGGCCTGAGTTGGACAAATCCTGAACCGCTCAACAACAACGCCGCTACTGATGAAGGGGACGACGGCCATCCTTCGGGACAGCCCCAGGTCACGACCGACGGCGCCGGCAATTGGGTGGCTGTGTGGCAATCCAACGACACCCTCGGCGGGACCATTGGAACAGATCAGGACATCCTTGTGGCGCTCAGCAGTGATAACGGCCAGACGTGGACCGATCCCGATCCACTTAACAACAATGCCGCCACAGATTCGGGAGACGACCACGAGCCGGAGGTGTCCACCAACGGTGCCGGGAACTGGGTGGCGGTGTGGAGTTCGCACGACACCCTAGGCGGAACAATCGGTGCCGATGGAGACATCCTGGTGGCCGTCAGCAGCAACAACGGCCTGATATGGACCGATCCAGAGCCGCTCAGCAGCGATGCCGCCACAGATGCGGGGTGCGACGAGGATCCGCGAATGGCCACTGACGGTGCCGGGAACTGGGTAGTCGTCTGGGCGGGCGGCGATGCCCCGGGTTGTACTACTGCGAACGAATACGACATCCATGTGGCTCTCAGCAGCGACAATGGGCTTGCTTGGACCGATCCAGCGCCGCTCAATAACAACGCCGCCACAGACACGGGGTTCGACACCCACGCAGAGGTGACTACTGATAATGCCGGCACATGGATGACCGTGTGGTATTCGAACGATACTTTGGGTGGGACCATTGGAATTGACAGAGACGTTCTCATTGCTGGGTTCGTAATCAGTCAGGATTGCAACGCTAACTCCATCCCCGACGAATGCGATCCGAACTGCGACGGGCAATTCGGGCCGGATGGGTGTTGTACCGCGGACGACGCGGAGTGCAATGACTGTGACGTTTGCACGCGGGGTCAGTGTGGTGCGGGCGCGTGCATGTACACGCAGAGCATCTTCGGCGACGTGAACCATGACGGGTTGGTGGACATATTCGATATTCTGTGCGTGCTGGACGGGTTCGCGGGGGTGTTTACCACGTGCACCATGCTGGACGTGGAACTGGTGCCGTGTCCGGACGGGGATGGGATCATCGACATATTCGACATATTGGCCGTTCTGGATGCGTTCACGGGGGTGAACGTGTGCAACTGCCCGGCCGGGCCGGGGTGAAAGGCGAAACGTCGAAACGTCGAAAGGCGAAAGAAGAAAGAGCATCCACAGAGGACACAGAGGAACACAGAGATGAGGGCAAGACGTGCGGTGCGCGCCCTGCAATCTGTGTTAATCTGTGAAATCTGTGGATAATCTTTCCCAGTCTTCGTCCGATAAGATTGCGGTTCTTGCCCACGCATACCGCTGATCGATGAATCCGAAAAATCTTTAGCGCGCTGCCGGAGTTATTTGTATGACGGGGACGATCGGCGCGAGCCGGTTTACCCGTCGCGTCGTGGGGTCGGTTTCCGACCCGGGGTGATCAGGTGGCATGACCCCGGCCTGCGTGGTCATGTCGCCGGGAATCGGTTCGGTCGGCCGGTGTAGCGCGTAATAACTCCGGTCCGACCGAGCTCAACGACTCCGAGAGCCGTCGATATCCGCCCCCGCGACGCCGAGCTCTTTGACAAGTCAAGATCGGTCAACGCCCGCGTTCGATCGAGATCACGGCGACGCGATGCCCGGTTCGTCGATTTTGCGGAAACGGAGCAGGTAATTTTCCTTGAGGTAGGGGGCGTCATTCTGGCGACTGAGGAGTTCGAAACCGGCGGCGGTGATTTCGTCGATGATCTGTTCGCGTCCGGCGCGGACGTGGTTCATGACCCATTCGCGGCTGACGCCGGGGACGCGGTCGAAATCTATGACGACGAGCTGACCGCGCGGGCGCAGGGCGCGATGGATGCTGCGCAGCGAACGGGCCGGGAATTCGAAATGGTGGTAGGTGTCGCAGACGAAGGCCACGTCGATGGAAGCGTCGGGCAGGTCCACCGAATCGGCGGGACATAACACGGTGCGGACGTTGTGCAAGCCCTCGGCGCGGGCATGGGCGTCGATGTGGGCGATGAATTCCGGGGTGATGTCCACGGCGTAGACCAGCCCGGACGGTCCCACCCGGCGGGCGAACAGATCGGTGAAGAAACCCGTGCCGGCGCCGATGTCGGCCACCATCAACCCCTCGCGGATGCCGGCCGCGTCGGCGATGCGTTCGCGCTCCACGTAAATTTCGCGGCTTTCGGATTCGAAGCGGGCCTGCCATTCGGCGACGTTGGCGTTGCGGTAGTCGTCGTTGACGCCGGGGCGGACGCTGCCGGTGTCGGTGGTGCGGCAGGCGGTTATCGACAGAACCAGCAACGCCGGTGCGGCAATCCACAACGCAAATCGTCGAGACATCCTGTGGGCTCCTTGTGGGCGTTCGGTCCGCCGGACGAGACGGTACAGCGCCTTGCGAGTCAAGTGCTCGTGGCGCGGGTTCGCACGGGTTGGCCTGGCGATTCGCATGGAATACCAATCGTCGCGTCGTACACGCAGGCCCATGCACGCTCGGCGGACAATCGACTCGCCCAGCGCTGAGCACGTGTTTAGCGTTTCCCGCGACGCCTCCTTCGCCCCTGCCGGGGCGGGATTTCGGGCGGGACGAAAGCCACGGGTTGCGCGACGCTGCGCATCGCTTCACCCGTGGCTACAGTCCTCCGCCCCGCCGGGGCGGAAGCAGGTGCGCGGCGCGAATCTTCGCTAAACACGCACACCGCTGAAGCGATGGGCCACTCCGACACTGTGTCGTAGCGGGATGCGATGGTCAAGCGGCGGTGGGTATGCGAAAATGCCCCACGAGACGGGATGGACGGTCGATCAGGCACCACGTTGGGATGCGGGAGATTTCAATCATGTACGGCGCCATTCGGAATGCCCTTCGGAAGGAGCTCGACGAAATTCGTGCGGGCGGTTTGTTCAAGACGGAACGGGTGATCGTGTCGCCGCAGGCCGCGGGGATACGGGTGGTGTTCCCGGAGGACGCGCCGGCGCGTGACGTGGTCAATTTCTGCGCGAACAACTACCTGGGGCTATCGTCGCATCCCGACGTGATCGCCGCGGCGCGGGAGGGGTTGACGTCGCACGGCTACGGAATGAGCAGTGTTCGGTTCATTTGCGGGACGCAGGACATTCACAAGCGGCTGGAAGGACGGGTTTCGGAGTTCTTGGGAACCGAGGACACGATTCTGTACACGTCGTGTTTCGACGCCAACGGAGGGTTGTTCGAGACGCTGCTGTCGGCCGACGACGCGGTCATCACCGATCAACTGAATCACGCGTCGATCATCGACGGCATCCGATTGTGCAAGGCGAAGCGGTCGATTTACAAGCACGCCGACATGGCCGATCTAGAAGCCCGGTTGAAGGAGGCGGCGGACGCCCGATATCGGTTGATCGCGACGGACGGCGTGTTCAGCATGGACGGGGACGTCGCCCCGCTGGCGGGTATTTGCGACCTGGCCGACCGGTACGACGCGCTGGTGATGGTCGACGATTCCCACGCCACGGGGTTCATGGGCCACCGGGGGCGCGGTACGCACGAGCACTGCGCGGTGATGGGGCGTGTGGACATCATCACCACGACGTTCGGCAAGGCGCTGGGCGGGGCGTGCGGCGGTTGTACGTCGGGGCGTGCGGAGATCGTCGCGTGGTTACGGCAACGATCGCGGCCGTATTTGTTTTCGAACACCCTGCCGCCGGTGGTGACGGCGGCGGCGATCAAGGCGATTGACTTGTTGCAGGCATCGACCGGGCTGCGGGACACGCTGATGGTCAACGCGAGACGGTTTCGCGCGGGCATGACGGCCGCGGGGTTCGGCATTCGCGCAGGGGAGCATCCCATCGTTCCGATCATGCTGTACAACGCGAAGTTGAGTCAGGACATGGCGGCCGATCTGTATCGCGAAGGCATCTACGTGGTCGGGTTTTGTTTTCCGGTGGTTCCGAAGGGGCAGGCCCGCATCCGCGTGCAGGTGTCGGCGGCGCATACGCAGGAACAGATTGATGGGGCGGTGACCGCGTTCGCGAAGGTGGGTGAAAAATACGGCGTGTTGGGTCGGAGCGCGGAGGACATCATCACCCGTTACGGCCCGTGACGTGATGCCGGATGGTGTCACTCCGGCGGGCGGTCGGGGATGTGCCGCCGATTCCGACGGCCCGACGCTTTCGAGTTTTCGGGTGGTACGGGGAAGCGAACACACTTGCCCGTGGTCTTCTCACGCACAATCATCGCACACGGACAGCGGAGTACCGTTGTATGTGTTTAGCGTCCCCTAGGGACACTGTGAATGTAGCCCAGCACTTCAGTGCTGGGATGACGGCACCGCCGGGAGCCCATAGTCCCGAAGGGACGGCTGAAGCGCTCCGTGGGGTTTCAGCCGTCCCTTCGGGACTAGGCGCCATGGCGTCTCCGGCATACCCCGCGTTGAACAGGATTTCGCGCCAAGCTTGATGAGGTTGCGTGTAAGTATGTATGGCTGCCATAGTTACAACTCCAAATGTTGGTTCAGAACA